>NZ_JBSFGB010000006.1:0-383245 GCF_053596375.1 Streptomyces sp. NPDC001709
CCGGCAGAGCCGGGGCCGCGCCCGGCCGGGCCGCGGCGCGCGCGTCCAAGCCCGGCAAGCCGCCCAAGGGCCGAATACGCAGGCTCTTCACCTGGAAGAAGGTCCTCGGCACGTTCTTCGGGCTCTGCCTGCTCGGCATCGGCGGCTTCATCGCCCTCTACATGCTGGTGGACATCCCCAAGGGCAACGCCCTCGCCAGGCAGCAGAGCAACATCTACAAATACAGCGACGGCACGATCATGGCCCGGGTCGGCAAGACCAACCGGGAGAGCGTGGACCTGGCTAAGGTGCCCAAGCCCGTCCAGCACACCTTCGTCGCCGCCGAGAACAAGACCTTCTACACGGACTCCGGCATCGATCTCAAAGGCCTGGCCCGCGGTCTGTACAACACGGCGATGGGCCGCGGCGCCCAGGGCGGCTCCACGATCACCCAGCAGTACGTCAAGAACTACTACCTCACCCAGAACCAGACGGTCAGCCGCAAGCTCAAGGAGATGGTCATCTCCTTGAAGGTCGACCAGAAGCTGACCAAGGACCAGATCCTCGCCGGCTACATCAACACCAGCTACTACGGCCGCGGCGCCTACGGCATCCAGGCCGCCGCCCAGGCCTACTACCGCACCGACGCCGAGAAGCTGACGGTCGAGCAGGGCGCCTACCTCGCCGCGCTCCTCCAGGCGCCGAGCCAGTACGACTGGGCCGTCGCGACCCCCACGGGCAAGAAGCTGGTGCAGAACCGCTGGAACTACGTCCTGGACAACATGGTCGGGCAACACTGGCTGGACCCCTCCGAGCGGCAGTCCATGAAGTTCCCGTATCCCAAGGACCCCCAGGGAACGCCGGGTCAGCAGGGCCAGAAGGGCTACCTGATCGACCTCGCCAACCAGCAGCTCGAGCAGCAGCTGATGAAGGACGAGAACATCAGCCGCTCCCAGGCGGAGGCCGAGGTGGTCGACCGCGGCTGGACCATCACCCTGAACATCGACAAGAAGAAGCAGGCCAAGCTGGTACAGGCGGTCAAGTCCCAGCTGACCGGCAATCTCGACCCGAAGAAGCGCAAGGTCGACGGCGCGGTGCAGGCCGGCGCCGTGTCGGTGGACCCCAAGACCGGCAAGATCGTCGCCATGTACGGCGGTGAGGATCTGTTCAAGCACTGGACCAACAACGCCACCCGCCGGGACTACCAGCCCGCCTCGACGTTCAAGCCGGTCATCCTCGCCTCCGCACTGGAGAACGGCGCCACCACCCAGGACGACAAGCCGATCAACGCCGACACGATCTACGACGGCACCAGCGGCCGTCAGGTCCTCGATCACGGGAGCAAGGTCGGCTTCGGCCCGCCGAACGAGGACAAGCGCGACTACGGCCCGATCACCGTCCAGCAGGCCATGAACAACTCCGTGAACTCCGTCTTCGCGCAGATGGGCGTGGACGTGGGCATGAAGAAGGTCATGAGCACGGCCCAGCAGCTCGGCATGGACACCGACGGCATGCAGGCGGTGCCCGCGCAGACCCTCGGCTCCATGGGCGCCAGCCCGCTGGAGATGGCCGGGATCTACGCCACGTTCGCCAACCACGGCAAGAAGGTGACGCCGAGCATCCTCAAGTCGGCCGAGCAGAGCACCCGTAAGGCCTCGATCCCCGACCCGATCGGCGGCCCGGTGATCAGCCGGACCGCCGCCGACACGGTGACCTCGGTGCTGACCGGCGTGGTCGACGACGGTACGGCGAAGACGCACGTGGCGGACAACCCGCTGCGCGACGGCCAGCAGGTGGCCGGCAAGACCGGTACCTCCGACGAGGACAGGTCCGCCTGGTTCACCGGCTACACGCCCGACCTGGTCACGTCCGTCGGTTTGTTCGGCGAGCAGAAGGGGTCCGGCCGCCATGTGTCGCTGACCGGCGCGGCCGGCCTGCTCGATCCCCTCGGCCGCCCCGGCCGCGTCAACGGCGGCGGCTTCCCGGCGCAGATCTGGGCCGCCTACACCTTCGGCGTGACGGACGGCGCCAAGTTCGACCTGGACACCACCCAGGGCGCGGCGGTCGCGCCGACACCGAGCCCGACCTACAACCGCACTCCGTCCAGCACCCCGTCGAAGACACCGACCAGCGCGCCGCCCACGTCGCACAAGCCGACCTCCCGGCCGCCGACCCGGACGCCGACCGGTACGCCGACCCAGTCACCCACGGGTACCCCGACGCAGTCTCCGACCACGAGTCCCACGCCGTCGGACAACATCTCCGATCCACCGCTCGACCCCGGCGTTCAGTAGCCGTAAAAGCGCCGAAGGGGCGCCCGGTACATACCGGGCGCCCCTTCGGCGCTTGACGTGCCGCCGCCTACACCCGGTTCAGCTCGAACCAGACCACCTTGCCCATGCTCAGCCGGGTCGCGCCCCAGCGCCGGGCCAGCTTGTTGACCAGGAACAGACCGCGGCCGCCCTCGTCCGTGGCCCGGGCCTGGCGCAGCCGGGGCAGTTGCGGCACGTCGTCGCCGACCTCGCAGCGCAGCACGTCCGTGCGCAGCAGCCGTAGCGTCACCGGCCGGGACGTGTACCGTACGGCGTTCGTCACGACCTCGCTGACCAGCAGCTCCACCGAATCCGACAGATCCTCCAGGCCCCAGCGGGCGAGCGCGCGCCGGGCCAGCCGGCGGGCCTGGCCGGGGGCCGTCTCCTCCGGCTCCAGCTGCCAGTACGCGACATCGCTCGGCGCGATCCCGTCGAAGCGGGCCGCGAGCAGCGCGATGTCGTCGTCCCGGTCGCCCGGGCCGAGCATGTCCAGGACCTCGTCGCACAGGGCTTCCAGCGGCGGCGGATGGTCCGGTCCGGTCAACTGGGCGGTCGCGGCGAGCTTTTCGCGCAGCTGCTCTATGCCGGTCCACACGTCCCGCAGCCGGGACTCCACCAGGCCGTCGGTGTACAGCAGCAGCGTGGCTCCGGCGGGCGCGTCCAGCTCGACCGCCTCGAAGTCCACCCCGCCGACGCCGATCGGTGCTCCCGGCGGCACCCGCAGCACCTCGGCCCGGCCGCCCAGGTGCAGCAGCACGGGCGGCGGATGGCCGGCGTTGGCGATGGTGATGCGGTGCGTGACCGGGTCGTAGACCGCGTACAGACAGGTCGCCATGCGGTCCGTGCCGAGCCGCTGCGCCTGCTCGTCCAGGTGGTGCAGCACCTCCTGCGGCGGCAGATCGAGATTGGCCAGGGTCTGCGCGGTGGTGCGCAGCTGGCCCATGATCGCCGCCGAGGTCATGGAGTGGCCCATGACGTCACCGACGACCAGCGCGACCCGGCTGCCGGGCAGCGGGATCGCGTCGTACCAGTCGCCGCCGACCCGCGCGGTCTCCGCGGCCGGCAGATACCGGGAGGCGAGCCGCACCCCGGTCGGGCGGGGCAGGGTCTCGGGCAGCATGGTGCGCTGCAGCTCGTCGGCGATGTAGGCCTCCCGGCCGTACAGCACCGCCTTGTCGATGCCGAGCGCGCTGTGCGTGGCCAGCTGGGCGGCCACCAGCAGGTCGTCGGCCTCGAACGCGAGCCGCTCCGGGCGGCGCAGGAACAGCGCCGCGCCGATCACCCGGCGCCGGCCGCGCAGCGGCGCGAGGATCGCGTGCTGCCCGGACGGTACGACCGTCTCGGCGCCGCCGCCGACCAGCTCGGGCAGCGCGGCCCGGGCGGCGGGCGCGTCGGCGAACACCGGGCGCACCCCGCGCAGCACCTCGTTCAGCGCGCCGCCGGGGCGCACCTCGCACAGCTCGGTGGTGAGCGAGGACAGCTCGGTCAGCGGGCTCGGCTCGGGCTCCGGGTCGAAGGCCGGCGGCAGCAGCACACCGTCGGTGTCCCGCTCCTCCGGAATCCGGTCGGTACGGCGCAGCCGCAGCACCACCGGACCGGTGGGCCGCTCGTCGCCGACCGGCAGCGGGTCGCGCAGATAGACCAGGATCGCGTCCGAGAACGTCGGCACGGTGGCCCGGCACAGGCCCATCACGATCTCGTCCAGATCGAGACCGCGCGCGATCCGCCGGGTGGCCGCGCCCACGAATCTCAGCCGGTCCCCGTCGCGCCGCATCGGCATCGGCCGGCCGGGAGGCAGACCGCGTCCCGTACGGCGCTCCTGACCGCCGGACGCCCGCTCCTGCTCGGCGCCGGGCTGCGGCGGAATGCCCTCCGGTGCGGGGCGCGGGCGGTGCGCGCCGGGTTCGGCGGCGGCGGGCTGGGAGTGCTCGGGGCCGTTGACTGGGGGCTCCTTCCCCTTGCCGACCGGGACCTGCGTCCCCTTGCCGTCCTTCCCCTTGCCACAGGGCGTGGCGGTGCCCGGTCCGGAGGAGGCTCCCTCCGCATGGGCCTGGACCGGTAAGGCCGGGTTCCCGGCCGGTTTCGGGGTACGCAAGAGCGCCCCGCGGCTCTCCGCGGGGTCGGCGCCCTGGGGGCGCTCGAAGGAGGTGGGCTGCTCCGTCACGCGTGTCGCATCCATCCGTACGGCACTGCACGCCGGGCGCGCAGTTGCTCCCGCAGAAGTCCCGATACCCGCAATACGTGCCCCAGGAACGGATTTCCCGCGTGGTCAGAGGTAGTTCCTGTGCCCTGGTGCCTCTCGCTCACGTGCTGCCGCCCCTCGGTGACGATCGGTCAAGCCCGGCACATGCTCCGGTAGTTGCTTGTGTGCGCCCTTGCGGAGGACGATCCTACGTTTCTTGCCCCGGGGCGCATCAAGGGTCTCATGAGGACACGTGCACGGGCGTACGGTCCCAGTCCTCGGGGAGAGAAGGTACCGCCCAGGACGGATCCGGGCGCCAGTGCTGCCAGCCGTCCGAGAACGGCGGCCCCCAGGCCTCGATCACCTCCACCGCGTCCCGCCCGGCCGCCCGGACCCGCTCGGCGGTCGCCGCGTCCATCAGCCCGTCCCGCTGGGCCTGCGCGAACTCGTCCTCGTCGCGCCAGTGCCAGCTTCGGTCGGGGTGCACGGAGATGTCCAGGAAGTAGTCCTCGGAGTCCACCCCGCCCGCCCAACGGGCCAGCGGCTGCTCAAGGTTGACGTACCAGTTCTTGAACCGCCAGCCCGGCTCCCAGAACAGCCACACCGACCAGGGCCGGCCGGGCTGGGCCAGCTTGAGCACGCCCGTGCCGAACCAGTGGTCCCGCTGCACCGTGCGCGGCTTGGTGTAGCGGGACTCCAGCGGCTCCAGATGCACGGGCTTGCCGTCGGCGAGGGCCGGCTTCATGCACTCGGTGCCCGGCGCCAGCCACACCGCAAGCAGATCCGCGTCATCGCGTACGACGGTGACGGGCCGGGCGATGTGGAAGTGCTCGCCGGCGTTCTCCCGGTAGCGCCACAGGATCCCGGTCCCGGGGGTCCAGTGGCTCGCACGTCCCGCGTCCATGCGTGTCATCGCTCCGTCGTCCGTCATGGACAGATATTAGGTGCCGTAGGCATACGACGCTGCGGTGCACGTCACGGTTGCGCCCGGCCCGGCGGCCGGTGGCCGGAAATGTTCGCCGGCGGTTACGGGTGCGTCATGCGCAGGACATCCAGGGCCTCGTCGAGCTGTTCCAGCGTCAGATCCCCGCGCTCGATGTACCCGTTCTCCAGCACGACCTGCCGGATCGTCTTGCGCTCCGCGAGCGACTTCTTGGCGACCTTCGCGGCTTCCTCGTAGCCGATGTACTTGTTCAGCGGGGTGACCACGGACGGGGACGACTCGGCGTACTCGCGGGTTCGCTCCCGGTCGGCGCTGATGCCGTCGATCGTCCGGTCGGCCAGCAGCCGTGAGACGTTGGCGAGCAGCCGGATCGACTCCAGGACGTTCTTGGCGATGACCGGGAGCATCACGTTCAGCTCGAAGTTCCCGGCGGCTCCGGCGGTCGCGATGGTGGCGTCGTTGCCGATGACCTGGGCGGCGACCATCAACACCGCCTCCGGCACGACCGGGTTGACCTTGCCCGGCATGATGGACGAGCCCGGCTGCAGATCGGGCAGCCGGATCTCGGCGAGCCCGGTGCGCGGCCCGGACGCCATCCAGCGCAGGTCGTTGGCGATCTTCGTCAGCCCGACCGCGATGGTCCGCAGCTGCCCGCTGGTCTCCACGATCCCGTCCCGGGCACCCTGCGCCTCGAAGTGGTCACGGGCCTCGGTGAGCGGCAGCCCGGTGGCCCGGGCGACCTCCTGGATGACGGCGGCGGAGAAACCGGGCGGGGTGTTGATACCGGTGCCGACGGCGGTGCCGCCCAGCGGCAGCTCGGCCAGCCGGGGGAGGGAGGCCGTCAGGCGCTCGACGCCGTACCGCACCTGGGCCGCGTATCCGCCGAACTCCTGACCCAAAGTCACCGGCGTCGCGTCCATCAGATGCGTCCGCCCCGACTTCACGACGTCGGCGAACTCCTCGGACTTGCGGGAGAGCGCGGCGGCGAGGTGGTCCAGGGCCGGGATCAGGTCGTGGGTGACGGCGGCGGTGGCGGCGATGTGGATCGAGGAGGGAAAGACGTCGTTGGACGACTGCGAGGCGTTGACGTGGTCGTTCGGGTGCACGTCCCGGCCGAGCCGCTCGCTCGCCAGGGTCGCGACGACCTCGTTGGTGTTCATGTTGGACGAGGTGCCGGAACCGGTCTGGAACACGTCCACCGGGAAGTGCTCGTCCCACGTCCCCGCGGCGACCTCCCCGGCCGCCTCCTGGATCGCCTCGGCGATCTCCTTGTCCAGCACGCCGAGTTCGGCGTTCACCTTGGCGGCGGCCGCCTTGATGCGGGCCAGCGCCTCGATGTGCGCCCGCTCCAGCCGCTGCCCGGACACGGGGAAGTTCTCCACGGCGCGCTGGCTCTGCGCCCGCCACTTGGCATGGGCCGGGACCCGGACCTCGCCCATCGAGTCGTGCTCGATCCGGTACCGCGGCTCTTCGGTCGTCATCGTCGTACCTCCGAAAAAGGGAGCACATGTCGTCGCATGTGTATTCCCTATGTGACTACTCGCCAGTAAATACCCGGGGTAACACCTGCTTCGGGGAGGCGTACATGAGTGTCATGAAACGCGTCGGATCCAGGATCAGATGGACGGCCGTCGCTGTCGCGGCGGCCGCCACCGTGTGCGCGGGCCTCACGGCCCCCGCCGCCCACGCGGCCCCGGCCACCGCGGGGGCCACCCCGCTCCCGCCCGACCTGGAACGCGTCCGCGCCGCCGAGGCCACCGCCCTCTACGGCGACCCGGCCGAGCGGCCCCTCGCCGACCGCAAGACCGCCCTGATCTCCCTCGGCGACAGTGAGATCTCCGGCGAGGGCGTCGGCACGTACGAGCCGGGCACGAACGGCCCGGACAACTGGTGCCACCGTTCGCCGGACGCCGCCATCCACCGCACCGGCATCCCCGCGGACGAGACGTACAACGTCGCCTGTTCAGGTGCCTCCACCGGCAACATCCGCATCGGCGGCAGCAAGCAGTACGCCGACGAACTCGTGCAGGGCGACAGCCTCGCCATCAAGGCCCGCAACACCCGGATCAAGATGATCGTGCTGGTCATCGGCGCCAACGACGACCTCCAGTTCGGCCCCGTCATGACCGACTGCGTCACCCGCTACGTCACCCTCCAGGGCCCCTGCCAACCCAAGTACGCGCCCGGCTGGCAGGCCCGCGTCGACGGCCTGGTCCCGAAGGTGGAGGCGACCGTCGCCGACCTCAAGACGGTCATGCGGGACGCGGGCTACGGCGACGACGACTACAAGCTCGTCGTCATGGGCTACCCGAGCCCCATCGGCCCCGACATCCACGACAACCCGAACTTCCCGGGCAAGCTCCCGGGCGGCTGCATGGGCTACGACTCCGACGCCGCGTGGGGCCGCGACACCGCCGTCCCGCTCTTCGAACGCGGCATGCGCAGGGCCGCCGAGGACAGCGGCGCGTACTACCTCGACGACTCCCGCCTCTTCCACGGGCACGAGGTCTGCATGGAGGACACCTGGGCGCGCGGCCTGTACATCGACCTCTCCAACCCGTTCCCGCCCGACTCCAACTCGGTACGGCAGTCCTTCCACCCCAACTACCGGGGCCACGGCGCCTTCGCGTCCTGCCTCACCCAGTTCTACGACTCCGGCTACCGCGAGGCGGGTTGCGCCGACCCGGCGAGCACGGGCAGCCCGAAGCTGTACCAGGGAGCCTGGGACGAGGCGTTCCGGCCGCTGACCGACGAGGCCACCGGTAACTGCCTCGACGCGTCGGGCGGTTCCAGCGCGAACGGTACGGCGATACTCGGCTGGGACTGCCACGGCGGCCGCAACCAGGGCTGGTGGTACGACCCCGAACAGCGCTCCCTGCACGTGGAGTTGACCCAGGACCGCTGCCTGGACGTGCCGGGCGGCTCCTACACCGCCGGCACCGGCCTGATCCTGTGGAACTGCCATGGCGGCACGAACCAGCAGTTCGTCCGCCAGTCGGGCTCGATCCGCCCGGCGGCGGCAACGGGGCTGTGCCTGACACAGGCGGCGGCGCGGGACCGGGTCCGGCTGCAGAACTGCGACGGATCGGCCGCCCAGCACTTCAGCTGACCACCCAGGGGGCTCCGCCCCCTGGATCCCCGGCCCACGCCCACCCACCACCCGACTCGGTGGGCCGAGAGGGCCCCTGGGCCGGGTCCTGGAAGAAGTCGTTCGACTTGTTCGTCCGGCAGCACCACTCAGCCCGTCCGGCGTCTGAGGACGAGGCCGTCCAGGCCGAAGCGGGGTCTGGGGGCGGCGGCCCCAGCGGGGTCGAAGGGGCGGAGCCCCTGGGGGTGGGACGGGTAGGGGCGGCGGGGGCGAAGTCCCGCCCTCGCCGCGACAGGCACTACGCCAGGCCGGGCCCGCGCACCGGAATCGTCGTGAACGTCGGCGCCGGAGCGGGATCCTGGAAGAAGTCGTTGCCCTTGTCGTCCACGACGATGAACGCCGGGAAGTCCTCGACCTCGATCTTCCAGACGGCCTCCATGCCCAGCTCCTCGTACTCCAGGACCTCGACCTTCTTGATGCAGTCCTGGGCGAGGCGGGCGGCCGGGCCGCCGATGGAGCCGAGGTAGAAGCCGCCGTGTGCGTTGCACGCGTCGGTGACCTGCTTCGACCGGTTGCCCTTCGCCAGCATCACCTTCGAGCCGCCCGCCGCCTGGAACTGCTCCACGTAGGAGTCCATGCGGCCGGCCGTCGTAGGACCGAAGGAACCGGAGGCGTAGCCCTCGGGGGTCTTCGCCGGGCCCGCGTAGTACACCGGGTGGTCCTTCAGGTACTGCGGCATCTCCTCGCCCGCGTCCAGCCGCTCCTTGATCTTGGCGTGCGCGATGTCGCGGGCCACGACCAGCGGGCCGGTCAGGGACAGGCGGGTCTTCACCGGGTACTTCGTCAGCTCGGCGAGGATCGTGTCCATCGGCTGGTTCAGGTCGATCTCGACCACGTCGGAGGACTCGTCGAGGTGCTCGTCGGTCGTCTCCGGCAGGAAGCGCGCCGGGTCCGTCTCCAGCTGCTCCAGGAAGACGCCCTCGGCGGTGATCTTCGCGACCGCCTGGCGGTCGGCCGAGCAGGAGACGGCGATGGCGACCGGGCAGGACGCGCCGTGCCGGGGCAGGCGGACCACGCGGACGTCGTGGCAGAAGTACTTGCCGCCGAACTGCGCGCCGATGCCGATCTTCTGCGTCAGCTCGAAGACCTTCTCCTCCAGCTCCTTGTCCCGGAAGCCGTGACCCAGCTCCGAGCCCTCGGCCGGGATCTCGTCCAGGTAGTGCGCGGAGGCGTACTTCGCGGTCTTCAGCGCGTACTCGGCGCTGGTGCCGCCGACGACGATCGCCAGGTGGTACGGCGGGCAGGCGGCCGTACCCAGCGAACGGATCTTCTCCTCCAGGAACTTCATCATGGAGGCCTCGTTCAGGACCGCCTTGGTCTCCTGGTAGAGGAAGGACTTGTTGGCCGAGCCGCCGCCCTTGGCCATGAACAGGAACTTGTAGGCGCCGCCGTCGGTGGCGTACAGCTCGATCTGGGCCGGCAGGTTGGAGCCGGTGTTCTTCTCCTCCCACATGGTGAGCGGAGCCATCTGCGAGTAGCGCAGGTTGAGGTTCAGGTACGCGTCGTAGATGCCGCGCGACAGGGCCGCCTCGTCGCCGCCCTCGGTCAGCACGTTCTGCCCGCGCTTGCCCATGACGAGCGCCGTGCCGGTGTCCTGGCACATCGGGAGCACGCCCGCCGCCGCGATGTTCGCGTTCTTCAGGAGGTCGAGCGCGACGAACTTGTCGTTGCTCGACGCCTCCGGGTCGTCGATGATGCGGCGCAGCTGGGCCAGGTGGGCCGGGCGCAGGTAGTGCTGGATGTCGTGGATGGCCTCCTCGGCCAGCTTGCGCAGCGCCTCCGGCTCCACCTTGAGGAACGTCCGCCCGTCCGGGCCCTCGACGGTGGAGACGCCCTCGGACGTCACCAGCCGGTACGGGGTGGTGTCCGCTCCCTGGGGGAGCAGGTCGGTGTACGCGAACTCAGGCATCTCAGCCCATTCCTCACTCTGACGGACGTCCGCCCGCCGACGCTGGCGGGCCTCACCAGCCTAGAACCTGCCGCCGACACGGAACCTGTGAGGTAAGGCTCAGTTCGACACGCCGGGGTTTTCCACAGCCCCTAGTCGCGATCTATCGCGTTTCGGTACGCTGTGCCCGTGGACCTTCAGAAGCACACCGAAGCCCCCGTCTCCGAGCTGCGTGCCTCGGACGCCGACCGTGATCGCATCGCCGAGATCCTCCGCGAGGCCCTGGCCGAGGGGCGGCTGACCGCTGACGAGCATGCCGAGCGGGTCGAGGGCGTCCTCGCCGCCAAGACGGTGGGCGAGCTCGAGGTCTTCATCCGGGATCTGCCCGCCGCCCACCAGCGCTCCGCCGTCCCCGCCTACACGCCTGTGCCGCCCCGCCCCACCCCGGGCGCGATCCCGCACGAGGCGGACGCCAACGTTGTCGCCGTCTTCAGCAGCGCGGTGCGCCGCGGCCGGTGGCGGGCCGGGCGCCGGATCCACGCGTACTCGGTCTTCGGCAGCGTCGAGATCGACCTCAGCGAGGCGATATTCGAGTACCAGCAGGTCGTGATCAAGGCGGTCTCGGTCTTCGGCGACGTCCAGATCCGCGTCCCGGAGAATGTGTCGCTGCGCGGCACCGGGGGCGGTGTCCTCGGCAACTTCGAGGTGGACACCCTGGACTCGGTCGAGTCCGAAGCGCCGGTCGTCTACGTCGACGGCTGGGCCGTACTCGGCAATGTCGAGGCGTCCCCCAAGCGCGGCAAGCGCGTGGCGGACATCCTGGACCGGGTGCAGAGCAAGGTCGACCGCAAGCTGGAGCGGGTCCAGGACAAGGTCGACCGCAAGCTGCGCAAACACCTGGGCCATTGACGGTCGCGAATCCGCCGGTGATCGGAGGGTTCCGCTCCGCCTGTGCGGCCACGTCGGGGGCGCGAACGAGCCGCGTACGCGCCTGCGACTGGGAACGCTGTGCATAGGCGCGCGCACAGCGGGTAGGGCTTGCTGCATCGTCTCTCTCGCTCGCGAAGCCGTCGTCAGGAGTAGACCGTGCTGCAACCGCCGCATTCGTCCCTGCAGGTAGCTGCCGTTCCGGCCCCGCGGGTGCCAGTGCGAGACAGGGACCAAGACGCTCCCTGGCACACCGAGGCGGTGTGCCGGCGCGACGAGGCCGGCCTGTTCTTCGCGCCGTCGAAGGAGCCGACCGCCGCCCGGCTGTCCCGCGAGGAGGCGGCCAAGCGTGTCTGCGCCCGCTGCCCGGTGATGGTCGAGTGCCGCGAACACGCCCTCCTCCAGCCCGAACCGTACGGCGTCTGGGGCGGCCTCACGGCAGCCGAACGCCGAGTGGTCCTGGCGAGGCGCCGCCGGCGGGAACTCGAGCTGAAGAAGGCGGCGAGGGCGACGACGGCCAACCGCATAGCTGGTTAGGAAGTGGAGTGGGGCGCCCCCTCAGCCCGGGGGCGCTTGCCTACTCAAGGGGCGCGGGGAACTGCGCGAGCAACCACGAACGACCCGCAGCCGCCAACGCTCCACGCGCCCCCTGTGACATGGCGCTACTTCGCCCGGTCGAAGTCGATCGCGCTGTAGGCCCGCAGTTTGCTCAGCCGGTGCTCGGAGTAAATCCTCCGCACCGTCCCGGACTTCGACCGCATCACGATCGACTCGGTGAGCGCGGTCTCCGACCGGTACTGGACGCCCCGCAGCAGCTCACCGTCGGTGATACCGGTCGCGACGAAGAACACGTTCTCCCCGGACACCAGGTCGTCGGTCGTCAGCACGCGGTCCAGGTCGTGCCCGGCGTCGATGGCCCGCGCACGCTCCTCGTCGTCCTTGGGCCACAGCTTGCCCTGAATGGTGCCGCCCAGGCACTTCACGGCACAGGCCGAGATGATGCCCTCAGGCGTGCCGCCGATACCGAGCAGCAGGTCGACCCCGGTGCCCTCGCGCAGCGCGTAGACGGAGCCGGCCACGTCGCCGTCGGAGATCAGCTTGATGCGCGCGCCGGCCTCCCGGACCTCCCTGATCAGGCCCTCGTGCCGCGGCCGGTCGAGGATGACGACGGTGACGTCCTCCGGCGTGGCCTTCTTCGCCTTGGCGATCCGCTTGATGTTCACGGCCACGGGCGCGTCGATGTCGACGAACTCCGCGGCCTCGGGGCCGGTGACCAGCTTGTCCATGTAGAACACGGCGGACGGGTCGAACATGGCGCCCCGCTCGGCCGCGGCGAGGACGGCGATCGCGTTCGGCATGCCCTTGGCCGTCAGCGTGGTGCCGTCGATCGGGTCGACCGCGATGTCGACCTCGGGACCGGTGCCGTCGCCCACCTGCTCCCCGTTGAAGAGCATCGGGGCCTCGTCCTTCTCGCCCTCGCCGATGACGACGACGCCGTTCATCGACACGGTGGAGACGAGGGTCCGCATGGCGCGCACCGCGGCGCCGTCGGCGCCGTTCTTGTCGCCCCGCCCCACCCAGCGGCCGGCGGCCATGGCGGCGGCTTCGGTCACCCGGACGAGTTCCAGGGCGAGGTTGCGGTCGGGAGCCTCGGATGGAACGTCGAGCTCGGACGGCAGGTGATGATTTTCGGTCATCGGAGCGCACCTTTCTGATACGACGACGGCCGGATGAGGGTATTGGACTTGACTCTATCGTTAGGCAGACAAAATGAGCAGGGGGCCCCACGGATGAGCGCATGGGGCACCTGCGACGATAGGGGGCGTGGCAGGTTCGAAAGGCAAGCAGCAGACGGCCCGGGACATGATTCTCTCCCTGGCCCTGATCGGCATCGCGGCGGTGGGCGTCTGGTTCTTCGCCATCCCGCACGACGATCACGCTCCCGATCTCAAGCAGGTCGACTACCGGGTCGAGCTGCTCACGGCCCGGCGCGCGGCGAGCTATCCGGTGGCCGCGCCCGAGGGTCTGCCGAGTACCTGGAAGGCGACCTCCGTACGCTTCCAGGGCGAGAACGGTGACCGCTGGCACCTGGGCTTCCAGACCCCGGACAGCCAGTACGTGCAGATCGAGCAGTCCACGCAGAAGCCGGCCGAATTCATCGACGAGGCCAGCCAGGGCGCGTCGGCGACGAAGAAGACCGAGACCATCGGCGGCCGCACCTGGACCCGCTACACCGGCGGCCGCTACGACGCCCTTGTCCTGAACGGCACGCGCGGCTCCACGACGGTGGTGGCCGGCACGGCGTCCTTCACGGAGCTGGCGAAGGTGGCGGCGGCGCTGAAGATGCAGTGAGCCCGCGCATACGACGAAGGCCCCCGGCGGTGCTGGGGGCCTTCGTCGTGTGTGGGGCGGGGGCGGCTCAGACGGTCGTGACGACGTCGTCGTAGGCCAGGCGCGGCGAGCGCGGGAACCAGGCGTCGGGGCCCGGGCGGCCGATGTTGACGACCATCAGCGGGGTGTGGTCGTCGTCGAGGAACTCCTTGCGGACGCCCTCGAAGTCCAGGCCGGTCATCGGGCCGGCGGCCAGGCCGGCGGCGCGGACGCCGATGATGAAGTACGCGGCCTGCAGGGAGGCGTTCAGCGCGGCGGCGCCCTCACGGGCCGGACGCTCGCTGAAGAACACGTCCTTGGCCTGCGGGAAGTGCGGGAAGAGGGCGGGCAGCTCCTCGTGGAACTCGTTGTCCGCGGAGAGGATCGCGACCAGCGGGGCGGCGGCGGTCTTGGCCTGGTTGCCCTCGGCCATGTGCCGCACCAGGCGCTCGCGGGCCTCGGGGGAGCGGACCAGGGTGATGCGCAGCGGGGACTGGTTGAAGGCGGTGGGGCCGTACTTGACCAGGTCGTAGATCGCCTCGACCTGCTCCTCGGTCACCGGCTCGTCGGTGAAGGTGTTCGCGGTGCGGGCCGCACGGAACAGCAGGTCCTGGGCGGCGGGGTCGAGAACGAGAGACATGCGTGAACTTCCTAGGTGGCGCCTTGGCCCGACGTACCGGACCGTGGTCCGGATCGGCTGACGGGACGACACTACGCCAGCGAAGTTCAATCTTCAACAAAACTCGGGGTGTGGTGTCCCGCATCACAACCCCGGCCCGATGCCTACTCGGCCTCCGCGGCCTCTTCCTCCTCCGCCAGCGCCGCGTCCAGCCGGGCCCGCGCCCCCTCCAGCCAGCGCCGGCACACCTTGGCCAGCTCCTCGCCGCGCTCCCACAGCGCCAGGGACTCCTCCAGCGTCGTACCGCCCGCCTCCAGGCGCCGTACCACCTCGATCAACTCGTCCCGCGCCTGCTCGTACGAGAGCGCCTCGTCCACCTTGCCGGTCATTCGCCTACCTTCACCGTGAATTCGCCGTCGGCGACGCGGGCCCGCAGCGCCTCGCCCGCCGTCACCTCGTCCGGGCCGCGCACCACGTGCCCGTCCGTCTTCTGCAGCACCGCGTAGCCGCGCTTGAGTGTCGCCGCCGGGGAGAGGGCCACCACGCGTGCGTGCGTGTGCGTCAGCTCCGAGTCCGCGCGGTCCAGGAGATGGCCCAGGGTCCGCCGGCTCCGCTCGACGAGGGAGGCCACGTGGTCGGCGCGCTCGTCGATCATCCGATGCGGATCCTCTATCGACGGCCGGGCGAGGGCGTGGGCCAGCCCGCGCTCCTCGCGCTCCACGAACGCCTGCACGCACCGCCGGGCCCGGTCCCGCAGCAGCCGCACCCGCTCGAACTCCTCGCCCACGTCCGGCACGACCTTCTTGGCCGCGTCGGTGGGCGTGGAGGCGCGCAGGTCGGCGACGTGATCCAGCAGCGGGTTGTCGGGCTCGTGCCCGATCGCGGACACGACCGGCGTGCGGCAGTCGGCCACGGCCCGCACCAGCTGCTCGTCGGAGAACGGCAGCAGGTCCTCCACGCTGCCGCCGCCCCGCGCGACGATGATGACGTCGACCTCCTCGAGCTCGTCCAGCTCCTTGACGGCCTGCACGACCTGCGGCACGGCGTGCACGCCCTGCACCGGGACGTTGCGCACCTCGAAGCGGACGGCGGGCCAGCGGTGCCGGGCGTTCTCCAGCACGTCCCGCTCCGCGGCGGAGGCGCGGCCGCAGACCAGACCGATCAGCTGCGGCAGGAACGGCAGCGGCTTCTTCCGCTCCGGCGCGAACAGGCCCTCGGCCGTGAGCGCCTTCTTCAGCCGCTCCAGCCGAGCCAGCAGCTCGCCGACGCCGACCGGCCTTATCTCGGCGGCGCGCAGGGAGAGCTGGCCCCTGGGTGCGTACCACTCCGGCTTCGCCAGTACGACGACACGGGCGCCCTCGCCGACCACGTCCGCCACGGCGTCGAACACCTGCCGGTAGCACGTCACGCTGACGGAGATGTCGTGCGACGGATCCCGCAGCGTCAGGAACACGACCCCGGCGCCGGGCCGCCGCGACAGCTGCGTGATCTGCCCCTCGACCCACACCGCGCCGAGCCGGTCGATCCAGCCCCCGATCAGCCGGGAGACCTCACCGACGGGGAGGGGGGCTTCGGGGGTGGTGTTCACAGCCATGCGCCGAGCCTAACGGCGAGCGCCGACAGCGCGGGTTCGCGCCGCTGGTCGCGCAGTTCCCCCCGCCCCTGGGAGGTTGCAGTGCCACACCGGGGACGCGATCCCGGCGCCGCCGAACGCGGCCTTACGATGGGACGCATGACCGCTTCGCCTGGCCGCCGTGTCCTGCTCGCCGCCCCCCGGGGCTACTGCGCCGGTGTGGACCGCGCCGTGATCGCCGTCGAGAAGGCCCTGGAACAGTACGGGGCCCCGATCTACGTCCGGCACGAGATCGTCCACAACAAGTACGTCGTGCAGACCCTGGAGAAGAAGGGCGCCGTCTTCGTCGAGCGGACGGAGGAGGTGCCACCGGGCAACATCGTCATGTTCTCGGCGCACGGCGTCGCCCCGGTCGTGCACGAGGAGGCCAGGCGCGGCCGACTCGCCACCATCGACGCCACCTGCCCCCTGGTCACCAAGGTCCACAAGGAAGCCGTCCGCTACGCCAAGGAGGACTACGACATCCTCCTGATCGGTCACGAGGGCCACGAGGAGGTCATCGGCACCTCCGGCGAGGCCCCCGAGCACATCCAGCTGGTCGACGGCCCCGAGGACGTCGCCAAGGTCGAGGTCCGCGACCCGTCGAAGATCGTCTGGCTGTCCCAGACCACCCTCTCCGTGGACGAGACCATGGAGACCGTCGACGCACTGAAGACGAAGTTCCCGGGGCTCGTCTCCCCGCCCAGCGACGACATCTGCTACGCCACCCAGAACCGCCAGCTGGCCGTGAAGCAGATGGGCGCCGAGGCCGAGTTGGTCATCGTGGTCGGCTCGCGCAACTCCTCCAACTCCAAGCGCCTGGTCGAGGTCGCCAAGCTCGCCGGCTCCCGCGAGGCCTACCTGGTCGACTTCGCCGACGAGATCGACGAGGCCTGGCTGGAGGGCGTCGGCACGGTCGGCGTCACCTCCGGTGCCTCCGTGCCCGAGGTGCTGGTCGAGCAGGTCCTGGAGTGGCTCGCCGAGCGCGGCTACGGCGACGTGGAGCTCGTCAAGGCGGCCGAGGAGTCCATCACCTTCTCGCTGCCCAAGGAGCTGCGCCGCGACCTGCGCGACGAGGCGGCCGCGCTGGTCGCCGAGCGCGGCGGCACCGGAGCTTCCGAGGAGTGACTGTCAGTCGTCCGTCGTAACGTGGTGCCATGCAGATCTTCGGTGTGGACATCGGCGGATCCGGGATCAAGGGCGCTCCCGTGGACCTGGACAAGGGCGACCTGGCCCAGGAGCGCTGCAAGGTGCTCACCCCGCACCCGGCGACACCGGATGGCGTGGCCGACGGGGTCAAGCAGGTCGTGGACCACTTCGGCTGGACAGGCCCGGTCGGACTGACCTTCCCCGGGGTCGTCACGGGCGGCGCCATGATCCGGACGGCGGCGAACGTGGACGCCAGCTGGATCGACACGGACGCCCGCGCGCTGTTCGGCGGCAGACTGGGCGGCCTGCCGGTGACCGTCGTCAACGACGCGGACGCGGCGGGCGTCGCCGAGATGCAGTTCGGCGCCGGCCGCGACCGCAGGGGCACGGTCATTCTGCTCACCTTCGGCACCGGCATCGGCAGCGCCGTCTTCGTGGACGGCGCCCTCGTCCCGAACACCGAGCTGGGCCACCTGGAGCTGCACGGACACGACGCCGAGAAGCGGGCCTCCAGCAAGGCCAAGGAGGACCACGCCCTGAGCTGGGAGCGCTGGGCCGACCGCGTCCAGAAGTACCTGGCCCATGTGGAGATGCTGTTCTCACCGGAGCTGTTCATCATCGGCGGCGGGGTCAGCCGCAAGTCCGACAAGTTCCTGCACTTCATCGAGGGCATCAAGGCCGAGATCGTCCCCGCCCAGCTGCAGAACAACGCGGGCATCGTGGGAGCGGCGATGAGAGCGGCCCAGCAGGCCTGACAGGAGCGCAGCGGCACCCTGCCGGCGCGGGCGAGTGACACCCGCCCGCCCAGCCGGCAGCTCCGTTCAGCCCCGGCGCCGGCGCCGCCGTACCCACCGCACCCGGCGTACGAGCACGATCACGCCGGCGGCGAGGGTCCCGCCGTACAGCCAGCCGGCCTGGGTGGCGAGCCCGGTGAACAGGCCCATCAGCCGGCCGGGCAGCCCCCCGCTGCCGTCGGCACCGGGGAGCAGCCCCACGGCGAACGCGATCGGTACGACCACGGGAGCGGTCAGCACGTCCCCGGCCCGCACCCACAGCGCGGTCAGCACACACACCGGCAGGAACAGCACGCCGTACACGGGCAGGTACCCGCCGAACAGCAGCGCGTCCAGGCAGCCGAGCAGGAACATCACCACGACACAGAGCAGCCCGCTGCCGAGCCCGGTGAGCCGGGGGCCGGGCAGCCGCGGCCCCGATGCCACCGGCCGGCCGATCCGCCCCGTCCGCCCCTGCCGCCCCGCCCGCTGCCCCGCCGGTCTGCGCTCCCCGCCCGGACCGCGCCGGGCCTGCGGAGGCAGATGCGCGGGCTGCCGCGGTGTCCCACGTCGCGGTCCGTCGTTCGGGGGTCGCCGGCTGTGTTGCTCCACTGGACCAACTTAGGTCTGTTTATGTGCCGAATAGCCCATCAGACACGCCGGTAGGAAGAGCTTGCCCAGGCGTTCGAAGCTCCCGCGAGCCACCTGGCGCGGACGCCGTAGACTGGTGGATCGGCTGGATCGGCCAGTGTCGGTCCCTGGCCCCGCCCCCCTGGCACCCCTGGCCCACTCATCTACGGGAAGTCGCAACGTGTCGCTCACGATCGGAATCGTCGGCCTGCCCAATGTCGGCAAGTCGACCCTGTTCAACGCCCTGACCAAGAACGACGTGCTGGCGGCCAACTACCCGTTCGCCACGATCGAGCCGAACGTCGGCGTGGTCGGCGTCCCCGACGCCCGCCTGACCAAACTGGCCTCGATCTTCGGCTCGGAGCGCATCCTTCCGGCCACGGTCGACTTCGTCGACATCGCCGGCATCGTGCGCGGCGCCTCCGAGGGCGAGGGCCTCGGCAACAAGTTCCTCGCGAACATCCGGGAGTCCGACGCGATCTGCCAGGTCATCCGCGCCTTCAAGGACGAGAACGTCGTCCACGTCGACGGCAAGGTCTCGCCGAAGGACGACATCGAGACGATCAACACCGAGCTGATCCTCGCCGACCTCCAGACGATCGAAAAGGTCCTCCCGCGCCTCCAGAAGGAGTCCCGGATCAAGAAGGACGTGGCCCCCAAGGTCAAGGCGGTCGAGGAGGCCAAGGAGATCCTGGAGAAGGGCGACACGCTCTTCGCGCACGGCATCGTCCAGGGCACCGAGCGCAACGAACTCCTGCACGACCTGCACCTCTTGACGACCAAGCCGTTCCTCTACGTCTTCAACGTCGACGAGGACGAACTGATCGACGAGGACTTCAAGAACGAGCAGCGCGCCCTGGTCGCCCCCGCCGAGGCGATCTTCCTCAACGCCAAGCTGGAGGCCGACCTCGCCGAACTGGACGAGGAGGAGGCGCTGGAGCTGCTGGAGTCCGTCGGCCAGCACGAGCCCGGCCTCGCCACCCTCGCCCGCGTCGGCTTCGACACCCTCGGCCTGCAGACCTACCTCACGGCCGGCCCCAAGGAGTCCCGCGCCTGGACGATCAAGAAGGGCGCCACGGCCCCCGAGGCGGCCGGAGTGATCCACACCGACTTCCAGAAGGGCTTCATCAAGGCCGAGGTCATCTCCTTCGACGCCCTGGTCGAAACCGGCTCGGTCACCGAGGCCCGCGCCAAGGGCAAGGCGCGCATGGAGGGCAAGGACTATGTGATGCAGGACGGGGATGTGGTGGAGTTCCGCTTCAACGTGTAGCAGGTCACATAGCACGGCACTCCTGATCTTGCAAACATGCAGGTCAGATGGGGTCCATCCCTTCGGGGGTGGGCCCCCTTTTCGTTCCCGTGCTGACTTGGTGCTGACCTGGAAGCACCTCCCATCACCCCTCGGAACCCCTTCCGTGCTGACTTGGTGCTGACTTTGGACGAGTGGCTACCGGGGGGTAGAGGGGGCCCAGGGGTGGGCTCGCGTCATCCGCCGGTATGAGCTGAATGCCCCCCGAGGATGATGATCTTTTATCGAGACATACCCCCTTCGGTCGAACGCGCGTTCCCATGTTCTAATCGGTGGACTCTCAGATTCCACTTATGGGGGGCCGCACCGCCATGCGCCATCGCAAACCCGTCTCTCGAATCCTGGCCATCCCTGCCAAGGGTGAGCCGCAACGCAGGCTCGCCATGCTGAGCTGGGGCATGGCTGCGGCCGGAATCGTCTACGCCGGAACCCTGGCGACAGTCGACGTGGCCGACGACGAGACGCCGGGCAACAGGGGGCAGAGGCCGGGCCATAGCGTCCCTGACGTGGCCGCAGAGGACTCGCAGAGCCAAGGAGGCGAGGCAGCCGCCCGCAACGCCGGAAACGGCTCCACACGGCCCGCCGAGAGCGACGGCTACATCCCGACCTTCTTCGACGGGCACGGAGGCATCTCCGGGGTGGAGTTCACCCCCGAGCAGCGGGAAGCCATCGTCCGCCAAGCCCTGAGCCGAGGTATGACGCAGGAAGAGGCTCACGAACTCGCCTACGGCTTCAGGCCGGGGGACGAGGACGACGGCGACGACGACGGCGCGTACGTCCTTGTCGACGGCGAGGTGTACCGACACCTCACGCCCGCCGAAGACGCCGATTTCACCGCCGCGAGCGACGGAGTTGAAGCCCCCGACGCCGACAGCTACATCGCCGCTGCGAGCCTGGACAAGAAGGTCGTCGCCCAGGACGGGCGAGCCAAGGGCGCGGCCCCGGCCGTCAGGGGCAGCAAGGCCGCGCCGGGCAAGAGTGGCTCCGCCGGCACGACGAGGAAGAAGGCGAGCAAGCCGAAGAAGAAGGCCAAGAGCGGCATCAAGGACAGCATCAAGGGCGCTGTGAAGCAGGTTGTTCCCGACCCGATCGAGGATGCCGTCAAGAGCCTGCCGGACGGCCTCGTGCCCTTCCGTACCTTCATGGCGGACATCAGCCTGCCCGGCACGGAACCTCAGTTCACGGTCTACGCGCTCGATATGGACCGTGACGCGGACGTGGAAGCCCTTCAGGTCACGGCTACTGCCCAGGTGTCCGAGTCGGTCACCGTCACGGCCGACGTGGTGGCCCCGATCGAGGAGTCCTCGGAAGCACCTCCGTGCATGGTCGAGGTGACGCTCACGGACCCGACCACGAACGAGGTGATCGCCGACCCGGCACCGGTCGTCGTGGAGAACCCGCAAGAGGTCTCCCAGGCCGCCATCGGTGAGATCGTCGATACCGTCGTGGACGCCACCCAGGTTGAGGCCAAAGGCGAAGCCGCGTCCGAGGTGACGAGCGAGGATCTAACGACCGTCGTCGAGGCCCAGGACGAGGCGGGGGTCGAACAGCCTGCCCCTTCCGACCCCACGCCCTTGCAGCCTGTCGACGCTGCCCCGGCGGTCAAGGAGGAGAGCGCCGACTCGGCGTTCGGTCTGGCGAGTTAGCGGGTCACCGCGCGCCATCAGTCGGCAGGCTGGCCGGACAGGTTCGTGACGGGCTGGCCAGAGAGTGACTGGGCGATCTGCCAGAGCTGCCCGCCGCGTGAAGCCTTGACCAGGACCGTGTCGCCTGGCTTCACGACGGTGTGGAGATAGGCGGCAGCGGTCTTGTTGTCGCCCACGATCGCAATGTCGGGTACGCCTGCGTCGCCCGCTGCGAGGGCGAGCTGCTTGGCGAGGTCTCCACCGACCGCCACGACGAGATCGACGCCGACTTCGGCCGCGAAGCGTCCGATCTCGCGGTGGGCGTCTACCGCCTCGTCGCCTAGCTCCAGCATCTCGCCGAGTACAGCGATCGTCCGGCCGGCAGTCGTCTCGGCCGTGTCGCCGTCTGCCTCGGGCATCAAGAGTCTCCGTTGGTCTTCAGGGGTTCGAAGGTGATTGCGCGGCCCGTGTACGAGCAGGACAGGCGGCTGAGGGGGACGCGATCGTGCGTCTGGCCCCATCTCGACGGGTCTCGGAAGAGGATCGTCGGGTCCGGGCCGTCCTCGTAGCCGTGAAGGATGACGAGGTGTCCGCCCTTGCGCCCATCGTCGGGAAACTGCTCGGTCACGGAGGCGATGAGTGGGGCATCGTCGAGGCGGCCGAGCAGTTCGTCGGCCGGTACCGGCTCTGCGGTCGCTGGCACTCCGAGGTCGGCTGCCAGGCTCGCGATCCCCGCGTGAAGGGCTCCACGCGGGGTCAGAACCTCGTGCTTGACCGCGAGCTTCAGGAGTTCCGTCACCGTTGGCGCCTCGCGCCCGTAGGCGAGCACGATCGCCCTCAGCGACGCCAGGCCGCACGCCCGGTTGGACCATTCGATCCTGTCTCCCAGTGCCCAGCCGCCGTGTAGATCCCACTCGGCGGGTTCGATGAGCTGTCGGCACAGGGGGACATCGTGGACGCGCGGCACAGCGGCAGGCTCCTACGGCGAGACGGCAGCCTCCCGCGTCGGCGTGGTGCTGGAGAACACGGGAGTGGGCAGGGGGACATCGTACGGCGGCCGGGCCAGGGCCTCATGAAGCATCGCCAGCACGACATCCGTGTGCGTGAGCCCGACCATCGCCGCCCCGACCGCGAAGTTGCTGTCACGGGACATGCCCGGCGTGGTGTTGACCTCCAGCACGAAGGCGTCGCCGTCCTCCGTGACGATGAAGTCGATGCGGGCGGAGCCGCGCAGCCCCATCCCGTCCCACAGCGTCCGCGCGTCCCTGCTGATCCTGTCCAGGGTGACGGGCTCCAGCTCGGCGACGCGGACGGTCACCGTCCCCTTGGAGTCCATGTCCAGTTTGGTGTCGGCGTCGTAGAACTCGGCTTCGGTCGCCTCGGTGGTCAGCGGCGGGAAGACGACGACGGACCCGCCCGGCAGCTCCAGCAGTCCTACGGTCACCGGAGTGCCGATCACGTAGTCCTCGATCAGTACCTCGTCACCCTCTGCGCCGGCAGCGTCCGCGAGGGCGCGGGGTAGCTCCTCCGCCTCACGGACGAGACTCATGCCGACGCTGGACCCGCCGAAGGGCGGCTTCACCATGACGGTCTGCCCGCCCCAGTTCGTCGGGCCGCCGGACCAGACACGCCAGCCGGGCGTCGGGACGCCGAGGGTCAGCATCACCCGCTTGCAGAGGATCTTGTCTGCGGCCACCGCGGATGCCTGCACCCCGCTGCCGCAGTAGGGCACGCGCAGGTAGTCGAGCAGGCCCTGCAACCGGCCATCCTCGCCGTACGGGCCGTGGAGATTGGAGAGGGCTACGTCGTACCCGGACAGCTCCTGAATGAAGTCGGGCTCGGTGGGGTCCAGCACCTTCCACTTCGCGCCGATCTCTTCCAGGGCCTCGCCCAGGGCGGTGACAGACCGCTGTTCGACGGGACACTTCGAGTGGTAGAGCCGGTCCTCGGCGGACACGGGGCCGTAGATGAGGGCGACGCCGAGGCCCTTGCGGCTCCGCCCCCACGCGCGGAGCGCTTCGGCGGCCACGTGTACCGGCTGGTCCGAACTGGAGTCGAGAAAGAGGGTCATGCGAGTACCCCTTCGAAGGTGTAGGTGACCGGCCCGCCAACCCATGCGGTCCGGTTCGGATGGCGCTCGTGCGGGCGGACGGTGAGAGGCTCACCGGCCTTGTTGTGCACCGTGACCTCGCGCTTGCCGACGAGGCCGCGCATGGTGGCGATGACGAATGCGGCGACAGCTCCACTGCCGCAGGAGAGGGTCTCTGCCTCGACTCCGCGCTCGTACGTGCGGATCTTCAGCGCCTGGCCGCCAAGGTGCTGGACGAAGTTGACGTTCGTGCCGAGGGGGGCGACGCGTTCGTGGTGCCGGACGATCCGGCCTACGAGTTCTGTGTCGATCGCGTCCACGTCGTTCACGACGGCGACGACGTGTTCGGTCCCGGTGTGCGCGCTGTCGAACCATGTCGGCTGGCCGTTGATGACGGTTTGTAAGCGACGGGGCTCGATCGCCCGGACCTCGGCTGTGACCCACACGGAGTCCGTGTCGATAACGGCTTCGTGCACGACGCCCGCCATGCGGAGCTTCCGGACGTTTGTCGCCCCGAGGCCGTCGTCGTGGTGGGCTGCCCAGGCCGCGCACCGCAGCGCGTTGCCACACATCGTGGCGACCGACCCGTCCGCGTTGAAGCACTGGACTTCGAGCATGGCGGGGTCGTCTTCAGCGGGACGGCTGACGACCAGGCCATCCGCCCCCACACCGGTACGCCTGGCGCACAGTTGCTCCGCCGTCTTGGCCCAGGCCGTGTCGTCCTTCTGGCCGGGGTCCGTGAAGAGTACGAAGTCGTTGCCCGCTCCGTGAATCTTGCGAAAGCGCATGCCAAAGCTCCTCGCGTCGAGAGGGTGAAGGGGGTCGTGCGGGCCCGAGGGGGCTGCGATCAGCAGTAGTCGATGGGCCGGTAAGTGGTCTGCGCCTCGCGCATGGTCCAGGGGGCACGTCCGGCGAAGTGCAGGACGCGGACCGAGGCGGTGCCGGTGGACCTCATGTCCTGTATTCGCTGGTACTGGCCGTCGAGGAGGATGAAATCGCCCACGCGGACATCAGACGGCGGCCGGTGCGTGGGGACCGTTCCGACTGGCGGAGGGGGCGGCTCGTCGTGCGTCGCCCTGGCACTCCTGTGCACGTACTGCATTCAGCCCCTCCAGATTCCGAGCAGGATGGCGCCGCCGAGCGCCAAAAGGCTTGCGATGTAGGCGAGTTGTTGATTGCGGGGGCTCACTGGATTCCGATCAAGTGGCTCTCTACGCGCCTGCGGACGGCCTCGATGCCGATTTCGGCGAGGGGCATCCAGGCCGCTGCGCCCATGTCGATCATCGAGGGGAAGACGGCACCGGAGTGGGCGCGGAACAGGTATCGGATGCCGACGCGGAGGCGCGGCCCGTAGCTGTGCTGGCCCGGCCTGGTCACGTCGACCAGAAAGGCGCCCTCAGAGCCGGGCTGCGTCCACACGTCGCGGATGCCGATCTGCTCGGTCAGCAGGCGTAGGGCCGCACCGCTGAGGGTGTCGTCCTCCTCTTCCGGCTGGGCCTCGGCGAGCGCATAGCCGTTCCCGTTCCGCAGGCAGAGGACGCGGCCCTCCTCGTTCACGACGACGGCCCCCGTCACCACGACAGGGCAGCGCTGGTCGTGGGTGCAAGCTCGGCGCCGCGAGTGGTCCACGGCGGCGTCGTAGACCGGCATCAACGCCATCTGTTCTTCTGGGTGTTTGGCGATGTAGTGGGACAGCTCCCGGACGATCTGGTCTTCCCTGACCGTCACGGCGCCTCCAGATCGTTCCGCGCGGTGTAGATCCACAGCAGCCGGCGCAACAGGGTTGCGACATCTCGGAGGTAGATGAAGGTTCCGAACGTCGGCGTCTCGCTGGTCGGCCTGTTCGGGAGTTCAATCAGCTTCCTCGCCTTGCGGACGATTTGCTGTACATCGCCGTCCTCCTGGGCGCCCAAGTCCGTGTCGAGGATGCCGCTCAACTCGTTGGCAAGTCGCGGCAAGTAGCGGTCCAACTGCTCGCGAGTCGTCGTGCCCAGGCGGAACGTGAGAACGGTGTCGCTAAGCGAGGATGCTTCCGCCACGCTAAAGGGGTCGCCGTCGTCCTCGAATTCGTCCGCAAGTACCTCCGACTTGCCCGGACTTGCCAATGCCATCACGTCCCTCCCAGGCACGTTTTGGAACCGTGCGCATAACGGTAGGAGGGGCGGCGAGCATAACTCCAGGAGTGTGCCCATACTTGCCAGGCTCAGTCGAGTGAATTGATGGCCCTGGTGATGATGTCGCGTGCGGCGTGCCCAGTGACGGAGAGTTCGGCCAGTGCCGTGAAGGTCTCGGCGTACATTGCGACCTCATGCCTTTGTACGACAGTCAGGTGCGCGGATACCAGTTCGACGTTCACAGTGTGATCGTCGAAGAGGAAGAACCCCTCGACGGGCATGAAAGGCCGTTCGATATCTCGCGGAATGATTCCGATACTCACTGTGGGCAGAGCCATGACTGTGAGCAGGTACCCGAGCTGTCCGGCCAGGACCGCCGGCCCGCCGACACGATGGTAGAGGGCGTCCTCTTCCAGCACGATGGAGAACTGGTGATTCCGGTAGACGATCTTCTGCTTCTCGACGCGGACTTCAACCGCGGAGTCGATGTCGTCGGCGAGGCCGCGGTGGTCGCGAATGGAAGTCAGCAGCGCCTTAATGTACGAGGCGGTCTGCACTGGGCCGGGAATCAGCCACGGCGAGTAGAAGCGGAAGCGCTGAGTGCGCTCCCAGAGCGGCAGGGCGGACCGCTGGGCATAGGTGAGGCCGTCGCGCTCCATCTCGCGCCACTCGACGTACATGCCTTCGATGCCCTGGGCCGTCGAAACCAGGTCTTCGGCCTGATCGTCCGCACCGCATGCGTGGCACCACGCACGAAGGTCGCGCTCCGAGGGCGCACGTGTGCCGCTCTCGAAGCGCGATGCCTTCGACTCGTGCCATCCGAGTCCTTGAGCCAGGGCTCTCTTAGTGAGCCCGGCCGACTTTCGGATTTCACCAAGGCGCCGTCCGAGCGACTTGCGGGCTTCCTGGACGCTCGAAGATGCCGGTTCCATTTTGCGGTGGCGATCCTATGCGAAGTTTCAGTACAGCTCGAACTCTGCGTGGGGCGTGGCTACGCTCCAGACGGCCTCGAATGCGGCTCCGCAGAGCTTTACGATCTCCGGGTCCTCTGTGAGTTCCGGCTCCGTAGGTTCGCCTTCACCGTCGAAGTGATTCACGTACACAAGGCTGGAGTCGAAAACCCAGAAGTCGTTTCCCGGCAGGGACAGGCCCGTCGCATTTCGCCGCGACAGCCAACGTACATCTTCACCCGCCGCGATATTCAGCCCCGCCGTCACCTCGTGCTCGAAGCGAATGTACTCGCTTACGGGAACCGAGACGATTCGCGCCCGTCGCACCTCGACTCCTCGGGACACGGCCTCCGAGACAATGGAGAGCCAGGCACCCCAGCGTTCCGCCGGGTCGATGGTCGCACCGGCCTGCCAGTCGAGGAAAACGGGGTCCGACTTCATGTAAGCGTCGCGCGACTCCAGATGGACGGCAGTCCTGTGGCAGTCGCGGAACAGCTCCTCAAACGTTGGGGCCGGCACCCTTCTTCTCCTCCGGGTCGGGGATGGCGGTGGCGGGGTCCTTGTCGATGTCGAGGAAGAACTTCGCCATGTACCGAGGGATGTCCACCACCGTTTCGTGGGCAGGGAGGTTCAGTTCGGCGAGTCGCTCCTCGTCCACAACCTTGAACCCCTGCACGAGGTACCTGTCCGTTTCCTCGTCCAAGTACACGGTGGGCGAGTTGCCGTTGGGGCTGTTCGGGTCCTTGCCGAGCATGCGCAGTGCCATGATGCCCTCCTCGTGAGGCTGGTGTCGCCCTCTGTGCCTGATCCTGCACGAAGCAGCACCGAGACGTCGAGAAACTTGCCAGGACTTGCCACGGGTGCCGAAGTTGACCTTACGCAGCCGGGGTCAGGGCGACGAGCAGAGGACCCGCGGCCTCGCTCCACTCTCGCCCGGCCTCGACTGCCGCCTTCCCGGCGACGTTAATGCCGTCCCGGACCGGGGCGAGGAACGTCTCGCGGAAGTGAGCCTGCGCATCGGGGTTCATGCCGCTCTCAGAGACGGCCGTCCCGATCTTCTCGTCGAGGACCGCAGCCGCCTCGCGGAAGTCGCTGCCGGTCCACTCGTCTGCGTGCTCGGCGACCAGCGCCCACGTCATCTTGAACGTCATGTAGCCATTCTACCTGCGGGAACGCCAGAAGGGCCCCTCGAAAGGGGCCCAACTTAGCTTCTACACAAGGCAGTTACCTGATCGGGCAAGCGCCGTTCGAGCACTCCTCGTCGGTGGAGTCCTCGACCCGATAGGACTCGTACGCCTCGAACTGCTCGCGGGTGATCCGCTCGTACGGGGCCTGCGGTCGGGTGCCGTCGACCATGATCGTGGTTCCCTTCAGGTGGGGCAGCCACTTCTCGATCACGTCCGCCGTCTCGTCCACGTCCAGGCCCTCGGGCACGTTCGCCGTGAAGCTCACCGCGTTGTCCGCGTACTCCGCCTGGTACATCGCCTGGAAGGCAAGCATCTGGCCGAGGGACAGCTCGTCGGCCGACTCCACCAGGTCCGCCGGGTAGCCGCGCGCCTCGACCTCTTCGACGAGCTTGTCCAGCGTGGGGAAGGAGACGACGGCCGTGTTCCCGGAGGCGTCGTAGACGCAGGGCTCGACCTCGTACCCTTCCGCCCTGAACTCCTCGACCTTCGCGGCCTGTGCCGGGTCGGCGAGCGAGAAGCGGACGCGCCGCAGGAACGTCCTGGCGTAGACGGGATGGATGCCCTCGGTCACGCCAGGCAGCTTGGCCACGGTGCCGGTCGGCGCCACGGTGGTCACCTTGACCGGCTCGGCTATCCGCAGCTCGAACGCGTACGTACGGGCGGCCTCCCGGACCGTGCGCTTCAGGCGGCCGAGGAGAAGCCGGAAGCGGGTGTGCGCCGGCGCTTCGCTGTAGCGGATGCCCTGCTTGGCGAGGAACCCCTGAACGCCCAGGTGGCCGACGCCGATTCGCCGGTTGGCGGCCAGGCGCTCGGCCTGCTCGGCGTCGTTCACGTCGCCGTACGTGGCCCGGATCAGGAAGCGGGTCATCAGCTCGTGGGCCCGCTTCAGGCCGGTCTCGTCGTACGCCTCGTGACCGTCGACCACGAAGGCGTCGAGGTTGATGTGCCCGAGGTTGCAGTTCTCCCACGGCATGAGCGCGATCTCGCCGCACGGGTTCGTCGCTACGACCGTGTTGGGCTCGCCCTCGTTGCTGAAGGTCGAGTTCCAGTAGCCGGGCTCGCCGTTCGCGAGCATTCCCTCGACGACCTTGCGGTGCACCTTGCGGGCCAGCTCCGTGCCGCCGGGGCCGAAGTCGTCGAACCGGTCGCCGGACAGGTACTCGATGAAGTCCTGGTCGATCTCGACCGACACATTGGTGGTCCAGTGCTTCGAGGGGTCGAGCTTGCACGACAGGAAGTCGTCGATGTACGGGTCCGCCCAGTGGCAGATCGCCATGCGGGCCGAGCGCCGGTTGCCACCCGAGACGACGCACTCGGCGATGGCATGGTCGATCTCCATGGCCTCGGTCGGCGTCAGGTGCCGGCGGTTCGTGCAGTCGTGGCACAGCTCGCGTGAGCAGTACGAGAAGCAGAACTCGCGGCGGGAGGCGTCGGACATGACGCGGCCGATCTCCTGCATCATGCGGCCGAAGGGGGCCGGGCCCGAGGCGACGCCGCCGAAGGTCTTCAGGCGGGCGCCCTTGCCACGCACGCGCGATACGTCGTACACGCGGTCGCTGTGCTTCACCTCGTCGTCGGTCATGAAGGTGTCGATCAGGTCCACCATCGCGGCGGCCCAGCCCTCGCGGGAGTCCTCGACCTCGAAGGCTCCGGCCCAGTCGGAGTCGTAGGCGGTCGAGAGGAGACCCGCGGCCTTCATCTCCTCGTAGTCCGGGTGCGAGGGGTCGCACACCACGTGAACGGTCAGAGCCCGGCGAGGCAGGCCGTACGGGACCAGGAAGCGGGAGCTGTAGTTCGCACCGACACCGCCCCCTTCCATGAGTCGCATGAAGCTGAACTCGAAGTGGCGGGACAGCTTCTCGCCCCAGCCTGAGACGTGGCAGTTGAAGAGGTACTGCCTGCCCTTCACGCCAGACGCCCACAGGTGGCGGCCAGCGGGGAGCACGGCGAAGCGGTCCATGAGGGCGACCAGCTCGTCATGCTCGGCCCGTACGGCGTCGCTCCAGCCCTCGGCCGGACCGTAGACGAGCGCCAGGTTGCCGGCGGCCACGCGGCGGACCGTCTCGGGCCACGTCTCGCGCGTGCCGTCTGCCTTGGTCCGGCTGTAGGTGCGCTCGTAGACGGTCTGACCGGTCGGGCCGAACGGGACGACGGGGGTGTTGATGGGGTTCTCCTTCTGGGTGGTGATGGTCAGCGGCTCGGCCAAGATCAGACCGGCCGGTTCAGCAGGACGGACAGAACCTTGATGACCCGCTTCAGGGTTCCGGCGCTGTATGCGGCGAGGTCGGACAGCACTTTGATCTGCGCCGCCGTCTCCTCGGCGGTCGGCGCCGTGAGCGCCAGATAGGCGAGGCTCAGGTCGATCCGGTCGCTCAGGTAGTCAATCGCCGTCGTGGCCTCCTGCTGAAGGCTGTCGAGGGCGGCTCGGGCCTGGTACTGGGTGACCTCGTTCTGGTTGTAGGGCCGGGAGATGACCGTGCCGTCGTCCTGGCGCTCGTAGTAGGTGAGGGTGGCGTCGTCCCAAAACTCGTACTCTTCCGGGCCCATACCGGCCGGGGGCTCCACGATCACCGGCCCCTCGGGCGGGGTCTCGCTCAAGCTGCGTCCTCCAACTCGTCGTAGCTGTCGATGTAGTCAGTGCCGTTGAGGTGGGCGGCGAGCTTGCCGACACCTCGTTCGAGCCGGTAGCGGACGGCGCGGTCGGTGACCGCCTCGCGGGCCGCTATCCGGCGGTCGTCCCAGTCGAGGGCGAAGTGCATGAACAGCGCTCGCTTCTCGACCAGGGAGAGAGGGGCGGTCGCCCAGCCCCGCCGGATGTCGGCGAGGTGGGCGAACAGGGTGCCGGCGGCCTTCTTGTCGACGGTCCCGCGCGGCATGTCGGCGTCCGGGGCCTGTGGGTTGCGGATGCCGTAGGCGGCTTCCACGTCCCACACGGCCGGAAGGAGGTGCTCGACGAGGCGCCGGTCGTAACCGCTCACACGCGGCCCCTCTCGGCCGCATTGCAGGCCGCCTCGTAGGAGGTGTGCCGGATGCGGCGCTTGGCCTCGGTCTTCACGCGGTCGACGAGATCGAGCACCAGGCGGTGATAGAGCACGCCGAGCCCAAGCGCGGGGTCCGCGAGGCACTCGTTCACCATCTGCGGCTTCGTCGCCAGGATGATGAGCGCCTCTTGCCGGGCGTCCTCGTACTCCATCGTCAGCGTGTCCTCGTAGCCGTCCGCGATGCGGCGGGCAGCCCGGCCCGCGAGGGCCACGACCTCGGGCAGGTCGAGGACCCGCCAGTCGACGCCCGGTGAGGCGCTCACCTGACCACCTCCTTGACCGGCACGTCGCCGTCCTTCGTGACCATGACCAGCAGTCCGGGCGCCCCGCGCGTGCCCTTCAGGTGCCGCCACCACGTCGACTCGGACTCCATGGCGGGGACCTGGATGAACGTCCTGGGCCCGTCCGTGTCGATGAACTCGTGATGCAGGTGACCGGCGAGGAGCAGATCCGCGGTGTGCATCGCGCTCGTCTTGTCGAACGCCTGGCCCCGCCACCACTCGAAGTGCTTGCCGGGCCGCCACTGGTGGCCGTGGGCGTGGGCAACGACCGTGCCCGAGCACTCGACGACGACCGTCAGCTCGTCCGTGTCGGGGACGTACACCTCGACATGCGCGTACTCCTCGCCCGCCAGGGCTAGAGCCTCGCCGACAGAGATCAGGGCGTCGGTGTCATGGCTGTCGTCGTAGCGGGTCATGCCCTTGCCGAGCACACGGACGGCCTCACCGTGGTTGCCGGGCACCGCGACGACCGTGAGTCGGGCGACCAGCGGGGCGAGGCGGAGGATCGCGTACGTCATGAGACGACGGGTCAACCGGATCTGCTCGGTAAGGGTGAGCTGGGTCCGGGCCACGTTCGAGCCGCCCTGTGAGACGAAGCCTTCGATGTGGTCGCCGAGCCAGGCGAGGTGGACGTGCTCGATCTTGTACCGCCACCGGTACTGAGACAGCAGGTCGGCGGCCTTGTCGATGCAGTCCATCGCGCGGTGCAGGGTGCCTTCGTAGCCGTCCCCGTCAACCTTGCCGAACTGCATGTCCCCGAGGGCGATGACGTACGTCCACTCGCCGTCCTCGGGCTCCGCCGAGCGGGGCGCCGGGATGTGGTCCTCGAAGACACGAAGCAGCTCGTCGACATTGGGACGCTCGAGAATCGCCGGCACCCTGCGGCGGCCGAAGGAGAAGCGGGCTGAAACGCCCGGCTCGCCGTTCGGCATGGTCCACTCGCTCGACCGGAAGCCGGTGATCTCCCACTCGGCGGGGTCGAGGTGGTGGGCGCGGAGCACATCGGCCGCCGTGGACTCCGGGTCGATTCCCTCGGGACCGCGCACGGTCACCTCGGCCGCGTCGCCAGTGACCTCGATCTGACGGGTGAAGTCCTTGTCGGGGTCGGCCTGGCGGCCCGCGAGGGCCGGGGCGGTCGGCGTGGCGAGAAGGTCGTTCAGCAGCTCGGACTGGTTCAAACTTTACACTCCATCACGAAGGGAACGGCGGTAGGTGCGGATGGTGGAGGCGGAGACGCGGTGTCCGTGCTTGCGCAGGACCAGGGCCAGGCGCTCGGCCGAGGAGCCGTCCAGCAGCCGGACGAGGACCGTCTCGCGTACGTCCGGCTCCAGCTCCTCGTACAGCCGCTTCAAGGTCGGGCCCGGCTCGCCCGGCAGGGGATCGCTCACTTCGGCCCCCTGTCGATCTGGGCCACGGCCGACACGGCGAGAGCGGCCAGCCGTACGAGGCCGCTGCGGATCTCGTCGACGGTGCGACCGCCGAAGGCGGCGAAGGCGGTCTGGACGGCCAGGCCGTCAACGCCGAGCGTCCCGGCGTCCTCGCGGGCCTCGTTGATCGCGGCCCAGTCGTCCGCCCGCATGCGGTAGTTGTCGGCCCCTCGCGAGGGCAGGTGTCCGCCGACGAGGTTCGGGGGAAGGTCGCCGACCGTCCGGGCCTGGTTGCGGACCTCCGTCAGGATGGCGGCCAGGGGATCGGCCGCACGGGCGGGCCGCTTGCCGGCGGTCTTCTTGGCGGTGGTCGCCTCGGTCACTGGGTGTCCTCCTTGATCAGGTCGAGGAGGGCGTGAGCGCCCCCCTGGATGTAGGTGTCGGTCACGTCGCCGCCACGCAGCCGTACGGCCTTCGCGGACCGCAGGGCCCGGCAGATGCGGGCGGTGAACTCGGCGCCCGCGTCGTCCGGGTCGCCCCACACGCGGACGCGGTTGAAGCCTGCGAGCATCCGCCTGTGGCGTCCTTGCCAGAGGGCGGCGCCGGGGATGGCGACCGCGTGAAGGCCGATCTTCCGCAGGATGATCCGGTCGAGTTCGCCCTCCGCCACGTCGAGCGTGTCCCCGGCCTGGTGAACCGAGTCGATCCCGTACATGCGGGGCGGGTCGTCCTTGATCGTGTTGTACTTCCCGTGGAAGTTGGCCCGGTGGTCGTGCTCCTCAAGGCAGCGGAAGCGGATCGTCAGCGGACTGCCATGCCGGTCGAGGTAGGGGATGGCGAGCATGCCCCGGTACTTCTCGTGGCCGGGAAAGGGCTGGTCACCGACGACGCCAAGCCGGTACGTAGTTGCCTCGTCCCGCCCGATCCCGCGATCGAGCAGGTACCTTGCGACGCCCGGCGTAAGAGCTGCCTGATAGGCCGCGGTCGCCTCCTCCAACATCTCGCGTTGCGAAGGCGAGAGAGGCTGCAAAACGCTTGGCTCCGACAAAGTCGGTCTTCTCCTTCTTCATGATCAGCGTGTAGGAGTCCCCGGCCTCGTTGCACGAGTGGCACTTCCACACCTGGCGGTCGGTGTTCCAGGAGAAGGACGGGGTGTCGTCCTCGTGGAACGGGCAGTGCGTCATGCCCTTCGCGCGGTGGTCGTCGAACTCGATCTCGTAGTGGGCGAAGACCGCTTCGAGGGTCGGCTTCTCGCTCTCGCCCTGGTGGTCGTTGTCGATCCGGCTGAACCTCATGAGGCCCGCCTTCCGACGAACCACCCCTTGTCGTCGTCGTATCCGAGGGATTCGAGCCCGGCGCCGGCAGCTGTCTCCAGATCGAACCGGCCCAGCTCCAGGACCAGGCGCTCGCGCTCGGCCTCTTCCTCGTACGTCAGCGCGGTCATTCGGCGTCCAGTCCGAAGTACGCCTCGACCGTGGTCAGGACGAACGCCTTGCGCCATCCCTTGCCCCGGCGCTTGACGACGACGATCGCTTCCACCTGATCGGGGTGAATGCCCCTGTGCTTGGCGAAGTTGAGCCGCTCGCGCTCGGCCTCGTCGAGGAACGGGCCCGGTTCGAGCTTGGCGTTCTTCGTCTCGATGACCGTGAACAGGCCGTCGTCTTCACGGACAACGAGGTCGCCCTCGTCCTCTGCACCAGCCAGCCGGAGCCGTTCGGCGTCCTCTCCTACGGACCGCAGGCCCGCGAGGAGTTCGGTCTCCCAGGCGGCGCCCTTGCGCCGGTTGGCACGGTTCCGCTCGGTCGTGGTTGGGGTCAAACTTTACACCGCCTTCTGATTGAGGATGCCGGTCGGAGACCAGGGCTGAGAGGGAGTGGCCATCGGCACGACCCGTTCGAGCTTCGAGAAGCGGGTCACCTCGGGGTGACAGCGCATCGACGCGTACCGCCTGGCCGTGGGATCACAGGGGCCCATGCGCTGTTTGATCACCGCGACCCGGTACTCGTGCGAGGTCGGGTCCAGGGCGACCGACAGGGACAGCTCGGGCTTCTCGCTGAGACCGCCCTTCACCTGGTCTCGGGACGGCGGGGCCCACGGGTCCGACTTCGCCTCCCAGCTCTTGTCGCTCGCGTGATGCAGGACGATCACGGTCGCGCCGGTCGCGCGCGCAAGCTCGGTGAGGCCGCTCATCACGGACATCTGCTCGGTGTAGTCCGACTCGGCGCCCTCGAAGTCCATGAGGTTGTCGAAGACCAGCACGGCCGGGTAGGCGTCCCACAGTTCGACGTACGCCTCCAGCTCCTCGTCAACCGTCTTCCAGGTGATCGGCGAGCCGAACGAGAAGGTGATGTTCAGGGGGGCCAGCGAAGAGAGGTACTCCTCGCGGTGACGGCCTCCGGCCGCCATGCCCGCCTCGACCATCTCTGTGGTGTCGCCGGTCGCCATCGACGCGAGCCGCGAGGACGCGGTGAAGGCGGACATGTCGGCGGAGAAGTACAGGGTGGGAAGGTTCATCTGCGCCACCCAGTACAGGGCGAAGCCGGACTTCTGCGTGCCCGACCGGCCCGCGATCATGATGACCTCGCCGTGACGCGGGCGGCATCCCATGCCGTACAGCGCATCGAACGCCTCGACGCGCGGCAGCTCCTTGCCGGACTCGGCATGCAGGGCCAGCGACCTAGCGGGGGTCAGCACTCGGCGGCTCCTCTCTGTGGACGACGCGGCGGATTCCCGCCGAACGGATCAGGGTCAGGCAGGCCAGGCACGGCTTGCGGGTGACGTACAAGGTCGAGCCCCGCAGTTGGGCGGGGTCGGCGTGGTGGATGGCGTTGGCCTCGGCGTGGACGGCCGCGCAGTTCGAGTAGTCCGAATCGCGGGCGCACTCCTCGACGGAGAGCCGACCGCGCGGACAGTTCGCGGCCGTTGCGCAGCCCGGCAGTCCCGCCGGCAGGCCGTTGTAACCGACGCTGAGCACGCGGTTCGTACGGGACAGGAGCACGGCGCCGACCTGGGCCCGCGTGCAGTCCGCACGAGTGGCCACGGCGTCGGCGATGCTCATCGCCCAGCAGTCCCAGTCGGGACGGTTCACGGGGTCCTCCAGACCCGAGGGCGGGGGCCAGCCTTGCGACCAGCCCCCAGCTCCTCGCGGGATCAGTCGAAGGACGGGGCCTCGGCGACGGCGGCCTGAACGGCGGCCTCGCGGGCCTGGGCGTACTCGATGACCTTCTGGCGGACAGCGGCGTCGTTCACGGGACGCCACACCCATGCCGGGTGTGCGCCCGGCCGCTTCGGCGGAACCTGGTCGAGCTTGACGATCGTGGCGTTGCCGACGACCTTTTCCAGGTCACGGGCGAGAAGGGTTTGCTCGACCCGCGTGCCCTTGTTGACCTCGGGGGCGAGCTTCTCCAGGGCCTCGCGGTCCTTGAACACGGTGATGTCGCACAGCGCCGAGTCCTTCGGACCGTTCGGGGTGGGGCGCTGGGCCTCGTACGAGTTGACCTCGATCAGGAACGCCACGGCGTCCTTCACATCAGCGGGCTTGAACCAGCCGCCGCCAGCGGTCGGGATCTCGACGAAGTTCAGGGTCACTCGGTTTCTTCTCCTTCAGTGCGGGTGTAGGGGGTGGGCTCGGAGAGCCTCGGTGTGATGACGGCGCCCAGTACGGACACCGCCAGGACCAGGGCGAGGACGACGACCATCGGCCTCATCCGTTCTTCAGGGCCCTGCCTCGGGCCTTGTAGGCGGCCATGACGGCGGGGTCGGCGAACATCGCCTGGTTCGCCGCCCACAGCTTTTGCAGGTCGGCGATGGTCGTCTGCTTCTCGATCTCGCCGAGAATCCAGACGGACGGGTTGTCGGCCTTGGGTTCAGGCTTGGCAGCCGTGGCCGCCGCCCAGGGGTCGTTCGCCGGGAGCTGCTCGGGAGCGCCGTCCGGGATGATCCGGGCGTCGAGGATCGAGGCGATGTTGCCCTTGCCGTGGGCGAGGTTCGTCGCATTGACGACCAGATCGCTCAGCGAGAGACTGGTTACATCTTTACACTCGAACCCGAAGTAGTCGCAGATCAGTTGACGGACCTGCCTCACGGAGCCACGGAACACGGCCCATGTGTCCTCGTAGCCCTTGCCGTACTTGATGGTGACGCCGATCGTCCCGTCCGGGTAAGACGTGACGAGTTCCGCCTGATCTGCGTTCACTTCACTCCCTTGGTCTCTGGGTACAAACTTAACACGCGGGCCGCAGTTAAGCGGCCTTCGGATCTGTGAGGCCGGTCACCCACGGAAGCATCGCGTTCTTCACGCTGCGCATGGCGCGGATCTCGCGGGCGAGCTTGGCCGCAGCCCAGCCGATCTCCAAGTCGACCCAGTACAGGGTGCAATCGGCGGAGCCCGCAGGCAGGTTGATGATGATGCCCCACTTCTGGGAGACGTGGCCGGGCAGAGGCGTGTACGCCTGGGCCGCCTCGTCCGCCGGCACCTCGCGCTTTTTCCACGCGGCGAACGCCTTCCTGTCCGCCGGGTCGACGGGGAAGCGGGTGTAGTCGTAGAACTCGCCCCGGCTGTAGACCGCGAGCTGGGACGCCATCTTGAGGGCGCCGTACTGGACGCTGCCCGTCTTCAGGTCGCCGATGAAGTGACCTTCGACGTGCTCGCCGTCCGGGCCGGGCCCGGCGTACTCCAAGAGCCGGTCGAACGTACCGCCCGTGCCCAGCTCGGGGACGACGACGAACTTCTCCACGGCCTTCACGGTGAACTCGACGGTCGCCCCCATGTAGGCGGCCATGTCGAGCTGGTCGCGCACGGCGGTGCCGGCGGGCAGGGGCTCACCGCGGTCTACGTACTCCGACAGCGTGTGAAGGTGCGTGCCCTTCTCCCGCTTCGTGTTCGCCCCGGCGATGTCGATCGCCTGCTCGGCGAGGGCCGTGAGCCTGCGTTTGTCGGCCTGGTCCTCCGGGTCGAGCTGCCTCACCACGTCCAGAAGGTCAGGCCGCTTGGCCGTCCCTACCAGGGTCATGCGCTTGTGCCAGTCGGACAGCGCACTCTTGTCCTCGATGCAGTCGATGAACGTCGTCGTACGGGTCAGCGCCCTGGGCTTGCCGCCCTGCTTCGGGATGACGAGCGGCCGGTCCCAGCCGTCACGAGGGACGGTCGGCGTCGGCGTCAGGTCGACGATCTTCAAGCGGTGGGCTCCATCTCTTCGGCGAACGGGTCTTCGGGGTTGGACGGGACGAGCCAGAAGCGCACCGTTCCGTCGTCCAGCAGCTCGGGCTCGTGCTCCTCTTCCGGGATCAGCTCCAGTCCGATGAGCTTCACCAGGTCGAGCGCCTTGCGCATGGAGGCCGCCGGGGTTTTCGTGTCGACGATCAGGGCACAGTCCCAGGCGGAGGGGTCTCCGACGAGGGACATACCAGTTGGTAGGTTCAACTTGACAGCGCTGAGCAGGGTCCCCTCCTTGATCATGTGTCGAGCCTTCTTGAGACCTGCGAGCCCGTACAGATCGGAGAGCGCTCCCTCGTTGCGCACGTCCTCGCCGTCCCGTACGAACAGGCACTTCGTGCCGTACGGCGGCGTCACGGGCTCAGCGCTCGTCGCCTTCAGCGGCATGCTGGACCCCCCCTCGATGTAAACATGAGACTTGCTGGTCACTGTTCTATGTGGTGGCCACACACAGTGTCAATGCGCGTCCGGTATCCGAACTCTGTGATCGTCCACACGTGACGTTCACCGGACGTTTACCGTCCGCTTAACTTACCTAGCTCCAGGTCAGGGGTGCATACGACCTGAGAATGAGAAACCCCCCGCTCGATCAGCCGGGGGGTGGATACGAACAGTCGTTCGAGAACGTTCGATAGTCGGTGTACTGTTCAGTCACGAGCCTTGTTGCCGGTCTTGGCGCGCGGCTCGCGGATCAGGTCCTTGTCGCGCTCCTCGCGCGGCACGTAGAAGAAGCCGTCCTCGGTCTCGCCGTCGTAGTGCACGACGAGCTTGTCCTCGTCGAGCATCCGCTTCCAGGACGCAAGGCGGCGCTCGTCGCGCTCGGTCAGCTCCTTGCCGGCGCGACGCCGAGCCTCGGCCCGCAGCATGAGGGCCGGGTACTGATGACGGTGCTCGTCCTTGATCTTCCAGGGAAGCAACTGGTCATCGCGTAGGTTCCGGCGTTCGAGCCCTCTGCGCCTTCGGTACGCCGACCACATGGGGACTGAGGTCTCGATGTTGTACTTCTCGCGGTACTGCGTCTGCATCCACTCGTACGTCTGGCCCTCTTCGAACCAGCGCTTAACTTCCTCTTCATCGACGATCTTGGACTTGGGCATGTCTCCCCCTTCATCGGCTTGCGGTCTCACTTCTGCACGCGGCCCTCATCCCGGAGGATGAGTCCTGAGCTTCAGTTGTCGATGTAAAGGTTGACCTTCAGACGTTGATCATGTCAAGCTGTGACCCGACAGAGATGTCGATCTTCAAGTGAAAACAAGTGACCCCGGCAGCGCGCCAACGCTCCGGGGTCTGGCACTGAGAGTGGTAGCTCCCAATGCGAATCCATCGTACCCGGCACGATCGGGACTTCACGGTGGTGCCTAATAGCACTGCCCGTAACCGAAAGCTGTCCTTCACCGCGCGTGGCCTGTGGCTGCACCTGATCTCCCTGCCCGATGGGGCCAGGGAAGACGTGCGCACCCTGGCCGACAACAACCCCGGCGTAGGCCGCAAGGGCGTCGCCAACGCTCTCGATGAGCTGGTGGCCCACGGCTACTACTTCCGGTTCACCATCCGCGACCCGGAGACCGGCCGCGTGTGGACCGAGACGGCCATCCATGACCTTCCCCAGACGGAGGTCTCCCCGGTTCCCGCATCTCCGGCAACCGGAGACCCGGCCCCTGGGAACGCGGGAACGTCCCCTTCGGGGGAAAGGAACTCCTCCAAGGACCAGGGAAAGATCCCTCCCTTCCCTCCGCAGGACAGCGACGCCCCGACCGGGGCTGAGCAGAGGGAGGGCACCAGCGAGAAGCAGGACAAACAGACCGCCGAGGCCGCCCGCATCCTGCGCCGCTTCGCCGCGATCGACAGCCGCCTGAAGCTGTCCGACCGGCAGGTGGGCAAGCTCGCCCCCGAGGTCGCCGACTGGCTCGACCGCGGTGCCACCATCGGCGAGATCACCGACGCCGTGACCCAGGGCCTTCCCGCGAAGGTCTACTCCGCCGCGCGCCTGATCGTTGACCGCCTCGACCGCAAGCGCCCCGAGCGCAAGCGGCAGTGGAAGCAGTACGCCGACTGCGAGGACGGCTGCGGCCGTCTGCTCCCCGCTGGCCAGGAGTCCGGCATCTGCGGCGTCTGCTCGGGCGTCGAGCTGTCCGCCTCCGTTCGCGAGCTGCTCGACGAGGCCGGGGCCGAGCGCGGCCCCCTCGCCCCCGAGGGCCTCGCCGCCTTCCGCGCCGCTCGCGCGGCCATGGCCAAGTAACCCCCTCCCCTTCACCTGCACCGCCTTGAAAGGCACACCCATGTCTACGTCTGCACGCCTGCCTCGTCTGCCCTGGTACGCCTACGTCGTCGGCGCCCTCGTCCTGGCCGTCGCCCTCGCCATGTCCGCCCCCGGCGAGTACCAGCTCGCCCGCACCGCCGGATGGGGCGAGTGGGTCGCCGCCGGCATGCCGGTCTGCATGAGCGTCTACGCCGTCGTCGCGGTCTGGTTCACCGAGAGCCGCGAGAAGGGGGAGAAGGGCCGGGGCTCGGCCGTCGCTGGTGCGATAGGCGCCCTGGGCATGACCCTGACGGGACAGGTCGTCGCCCACTGGATCGCGGCCGGGTACATGACCTCCTCCAAGGCCCTGGTCGCAGCCGTCTCGGCCGTCCCCGCGATCGTCGCCGGTCACGTCGCCCACATGGTCATCCGCTCCGCACGACCCGTGCAGGCCGAGGCTCCGCAGACCGTCGAGGGCCAGGGCCAGGACGAGCACCAGGACCAGGACGCCGAGCCCGTTCAGCCCACCCTCGACGGCATCGAGCCGCCGGTCGACGAGGTGGCCAAGGCCCGCGCCCGTCGCCGTCCCGGTCGCCCCGGCCCGAGCGACGAGGAGATCCGCAAGGCCGCCGAGACCCTCGCCGCCCAGGGCAAGGAGGTCAACGGCCCCAACCTCGCGAAGGTCATGGGTCGCGACCGCCGGACCGGCAGCCGCTACCTGAAGCGAATCCAGCCCCAGACCGCCTGACAACTTTGACCCAGCCCCCTCGCCTGCGGTGGAATCGTCGCGAGGAAGCCGCAGGCGAGGGGAGCGGAGAATGGATCTAACGATCACCGTGCGTGTTTGTGACATCTGCGAACGCAAGGACCGCCCCGCCACGCGGTACACGCTCACCCCTGAGAACGGTGAGGGCGTGACGCGCGACCTGTGCGCCGAGGACATTGCCCCCGTCGAGAAGGTCTTCGGCCCCCTGGTGCCGGCGGAAGAGGCGGAGCAAGGACCGCTCTACCTGAACGCGGTGGACGAGGGCGAGAAGCCCGAGCCTGCGGCGAAGAAGGCGACGGCCAAGAAGACGACCGCCAAGAAGACAACCGCGAAGAAGACGACGGCGGCCGAGAAGCCCCCGGCACAGCGGCGACGCCGTACCCGCGTGGCCACGCTGGATCAGATCGAGGCGGAGAAGAAGGCCAAGGCCAAGCAGTCCTGAGACGACGAAAGGCGCCCCCCTGCCGACCCGCGAAGGGCCAGCAGGGGGGCGCAGTGCTACTCGGAGTCCCGGCCTTCGACCAGGCCCAGGGCGGTCGCTACCTGAACGATCAGGGCGACCTCGGGCCGGTCGGCGTAGACGGTGGCGGCGACGCTCACGATCACGCCCAGGGCCGCGACGACGGCCCCGGCGCGCGAGCGGTAGCGGACGGGCAGAGCAGACAGGACGGCGGCGACGGGCTTGCGGTGCTTGCTCATCGGCGGCCCGCCTGCTTCTGGAGAGCGATGAAGCCCTGCGGCCCGATCTTCGGGTCGTGCAGGCCGCTTCGGTTCTTCGGGTTCCGGTCATGGAAGCGGGCCACCGCGCGCTGAGTCTCCGGTCCGTAGAAGTCGGTCACGGCTCCCTTGATTGGGCCGTACCCGGCCTTGATGAGGAGCTGCTGAAGCTCCTTGACCTGCTTGTGGTTGACGCCCGGCTTTACCGCAGGGTCAAGAGACACGATCGCGGTCTTCACCGGAGCGGGCTTCGGTGCCGGCGGCTTGGGCTTCGAGGGCTCGGGCTTCGGGGCCTTGTCCTTCCAGGCCGGGTCAGCCGACTTGATGCCCTCGGCGAAGGCCGGGTAGCCGTAGCCGAACACGTAGGCGTCCTTGCGGCGGTGCTTCTTCTCGTACACGCCGTCGCCCTCGGGGCTGCCGTCCGCGTTGGTGTTGCCCTCGATCGTGTAGATGAAGCCGTCCGGGTCGTCGTCGTAGTCGTAGACGAGGCCGGTGTGCGTCCCACCGTTCTTGCCGAAGAACACCTGGGCGCCGATCGCGGGGAAGGCCGAGAACCGCCCGCGCTGCTTGAACCAGGCGACGCCGGTCGCGCACGACGCGGTGCGCGGGTACAGGTCGGCGAGCCCGGCCTTCATGGCGCACCAGGACACGAACGTCGCGCACCACGCCTGAAAGTCGCTCCACTCCAGGCCAGGGGTCTCGTCGCTGTACTTCTGGTCGTTGTTCCAGTGACCGGTCTTCCGGCCCTCGTGGTAGCCCTTCTCGGCCCTGGCTATGCCGAGGATCTTCTGAGCCTGAGTGGTCAAGGGGGTGTCCTCCTTTGGGACATGCGAAAGGCCCCGTCCGTGGGGACAGGGCCTCGGGGAATGGGAGGTCTTAGGGGGCGGTCGTCGAGATGTGGGTGTCGAGCCGCTCGGAGACGGCCAGGCGCTCGATCCGCTCGTGGGACAACTCGGCGCGCAGTTCGCGGATGTCCCGGCTGTGCTCGGCCTGGCCGTCAAGGACGCGATCGAGTCCCGCGATCACGCGGTCCAAGTCGTCCCGGAGGTTCGTCGTGTGGGTGTTGGAGACCTGATCTCGGGCCTCTTGGGCGTGCTCGCGCACCTCGGCGAGGGCTGTCCCCTGGCGGCGTACCAGCTCGACCAGCACGCCGACCAAAGCCGCGGTGACCATGCCGCCGGCAGAGACCAATGCGACCTGTACGTCAGGGGACATGCTCAACGGGACAGCTCCGAGACGAGCTGCTCCAGTCGCTCGATCCGGTCGGCCTGGTCCTGCACGACGGACAGGAGCGCGACGCCGAGCAGGTCATAGCGCAGGGCGTCGATGCGTCCCTCTTCGTCGTAGGTGACGATCTCGGGGAGTGTCTCGGCGACCTCTTCGGCGATGAGACCGAACTCGTCCCGCAGGTAGTCGCCGCCCTCTTCCTTCGGGCGCCGGTCGTAGATGCGGGGACGCAGGGACAGAACTGCCTCGGGGTCGATGTCGATGTCCCGGATGTTCTGCTTGAAGCGGCGCGAGCTGGTGTTGCGCGCGAAGGTGCCGTCGCCCTGCACCCACACCGCGTAATACGTCCCGGAGCCAGACACGGAGTCGGCGTGCACGCGCTTCGTGCCGTTGGCCCAGGCGATCGTGTCGCCGGACTCAAGGTAGGACGAGTGCGAGTGAGACGAGGGCGGGAACGTGCTCGGCTTCGAGGTGATGGACGACCACGCGTGGGAGTGGGACGACGGCGGGAACGACGTGGGGACGTTATTGAGTTGCGTCCAGTCGTGCTCGTGCGAGGTGGGCGGGAAGCTCGTCGGCTTGCCCGTGACCTGCGTCCAGTCGTGCGTGTGCGCGGCCGGGGGCAGGGACGTGGGGGCGTCAGTGATCTCCGCCCACTTGTGCGTGTGCGCGGACGCGGGGAACGTCGCAGGCTTGCCCGACAGGTTGGCCCAGGAGACATTCGAGATCAGCGGCGTCCATGCCGTGTCGTTCCAGAACTCGAAAGCGGAGGTGTCGGCGTTGTAGCCGATCTGTCCCAGGCGCGGGCTCGTGGGACGGGTCAGGGAGTTCCAGACGAGGATGCGAGTCCCCACGAAGGGACGCGTCCTCTGAATGTCCCCGGACGCGATCGAGGTGACGCTCGCATTCACCGTGACCTGAGCCAGGGGCAATTCATAGATGCCCGTGTCCGTCTGGGTCAGGGCGGCCGGGGTCGTCGAGCCTGCGGTGCCCTGCTTCACCGCGAGGACGATGGAGTTCAGCGACGGGTCGAGTCGCAGGATCACTCGGTCGACCCGTACGGAGGTGCCGGCGGCCGGGATGGTGACGACCTCGGTCGCGGTCGACTGCACCATGTGCCCGCGCAGGAAGGCCAAGCCCGAGGAGACGTTCAGGTTCATGCCCGTACCGGCCGTGACCGTGAAGCCGGAGCCGCCGAACGAGGCGACGACTCCCGACTCCTGGAACTCCCGGAACATCTGGGAGAACTGGGTCTCCGTGACGGACTGGTTGTCGAACGGGTAGGACGTGATTGCCAAAGGGGAGACTCCTTACAGGGCCGCGCCGACATCCTCGATCGCGAGAGTCGAGAGGGTCGACGGCAGGAAGCGGACCATGCCGTACGTGGCGGCAGCCCGGCGGGTGTTGAGCCCCACGCCGACCGTGATCGGCCCGGCCGGGGGGTTGTTCAGGTAGAAGGTGGCGTCCATGCCGGTCGCTGAGTTCGAGTCGTCGTCGTACGTGGTGCTGTAGAACGTGCCGATCGCCGTCGAGGACGTACTGACCGTCGTACCGGTCGCCCATCGCACGGTCGTCATGGCGCTCTGCTTGGCGTACCGGATGTTCGTGTTGGCGTTGTCGCCCGTCGCGTCGGTGTCCACGGCCGCGATGCGGATCGTGACCTTGTAGCAACGGCCCGCGTCAGCCTGGAACTGCTGGGTGTAGACGATGGACTCGGTGTCGCCGACGTAGGCCGTCGTCCCGAGGGTCTGCAAGGCCAGCACTCCGCGCGGGGTCTGCTCGGCATGCGCGGCCGTCTTCCAAGCCGTCCAGCCCGCCGCGTCGTTCCCAGTGCGGAACCACTCCTCGGTGACTGTCGGGCTCAGTCGCCGCCACGTCTGGTGTGCGTACGTGCTGCCGACGGGGTGGAAGGTGGTCAGGACTCCGTACCGGCCGCCCGAGCCGAAGGACCATCCGCCGGCCGTGGCCTGCGTGGAGTCCATGACCACGGTGGACGTGCCGGTTGGGTAGGCGGACGGCAGCGATGCTTGGGTGACCGCCGTCGCGCTGAGGATGTTGTCGAAGGCCACCTGTCGCCACGGCCCCCACCCGGAGCCGCTACCGGAGCGCATCCACGTCTCGGTCGCGGAGGTGCCCGCCGCTCGGTGCCACGTCTGCGTAGCGTCGCCGCGCAGCTTGCGAGTAACGAGGATTCCCCACTTGCCGCCGAAGTCCCAGCCGCCGGACGTGGCCTCGGTGTCGGTCATGTAGAGGGTCGACACGCCCTCGGGGTAGCTCGCGACGGCCGTCGACTGCGTGACAGCGGAGGCGGTGAGCTGACTGTCGAAGGCCACCTGCCGCCAAGGCGACCAGCCGGTTGAGTTGCCGCCACGCACCCACATCTCGTGCGCCGTTGTGTTCGCGTGGACCCGGCGCCAAGTCTGCGTAGCGTCGCCGCCACTCCACACGCGGGTCGTGACGTAGCCCCACTTGCCACCGAAGTCCCAGCCGCCGGCAGTAGCCGCGGTGGCGCTCAGGTAGAACTCGGTCGTCGCGCCCTGCGGGTAGGCGGTGGGCGGCGTGGCCTGCGTGATGCCGCCGGGATCGACAACGCGAGGGCCGGGCGGGGTGGCCTCCGCTGTGCGCTCCAGCGAGGAGACGCGCGACTCCAAGTCCTTCTGCGCGGCAGCCGCCGCCGCGTCGGGATCGAGCGGAGTCGGGTCGCCCAGGGTCGCGCCGAGCCGGTAGCCGTCCTCGTCGACCTTCAGGACCATGCCCGTGACGACGGCCGCCATCTCCGTGCCGCCGACGATGACGGATACCTTGTCGCCGAGGAACCAGTCGCGTCCGAAGTCGAGAGCGCTGTCTTCCATCGGTACGGCCTGGGCCGCCTTCACGGTGGTGCCGCCGTCTGCGAGGGCCTCCGTACCCTTCTGCGTCAGCTCGGCCGTGTCGGTGGTCGACCGCTCGTCCACGAAGGATTCGATGCGGCGTCCCCAGTCGGACTCGGCGGCGAGCGAGTCGGCGTTGTCGACGCCGACGAACAGGCGGTTGGAACCGTCCCCGTCGCCGCCGACGATTACGCGAGTCTTTTGCGGCGTGGACACGGTGACCCGCTGACCGGCGAGCGTGTTGTTCACGACGCCGAGCCGGGCCTCCTTCGTGCGGTCGGCGACCGCGTACGTCTCGAAGACAAGGTTGGAGCCGCGCTGCACGATCCGGAAGCCCAGGCCGTTCGGGTCGGCCAGCTCCTTGCACAGCTCGCCGAGCTGCTGGAAGCGGGGGGACTTGCTGACGATCTGGCCGCGCCCGCCGTTCGTGCCCATGATGAGCCCGGTCCGGCGCCGGTTGGCCGGGGCGCCCGGCCCGCAGTTCGCGTTGACGTACGCGTGCATGAGGTTCTCGGCCGCGTCGGTCCGGTCGTCGTAGGCCCGGCTCTGCGTGGCGGCATCCCCGTTGGCCGGGTCGGGCCAGGCGAGCATGTCGGACAGGATGATCGTGTCGTCGACACCCTCGACGGTCAGCGTGCCCAGGGGATCGGTCGCGGTCACGGCCGTCTCGGTCTTCGTGACCGGCCCCGAGAACAGCACGTCGGCCGGACCGGTGACGATGATGCCGGCGCCCGGAGTCGACAGGACAGCGGCGAGCGGATGCTCCGCGTTGATCTGGAGCTTCCACGTGCCGACGTTGTTGTGGGTGTCGGTCGCCTCCATGGTCAGGAGATCCGCAGGGATGGCCCCCACGCGAGTCAGGGTCTTGTCCCGGACCTCGACGAGGAGATCCTCTTGCCGCACTAGATCACCACCCACTTACGAGGTCGCCACGAGACGACGATCCGCGAGGCGGTCGTCGTGTTCAGGAGCGAGACAGAGATCGTCGATGTCCCCGGAGGGACGGACCAGAAGCGGGGAGCGGTGGACAGGTAGCGGTACACGTTCGCGCCCGAGCCGTCCTTGACGACGCCCGTCCCCATGTCGACGGTGATGCTGCCCGTCGAGGTGATCGAGCCCGTGTACCAGAGCGTCTCCCCGCCGGGGCCGATGGCCTTGAAGTTGTCACCCGGCCCGAACACCTGGAACACCGGATACGCGGCCACGTCGCCGTCATTGGTCAGCTCTGCTGAGCCGATCGCCTGTGACGAGGAGAGCGGCATCGACGACATGGCCGACAGGAACGGGGCCGCCGTGGTGCCGCCGATCGTGACCGTCTGCGCGGAGTCCGCCAGGAAGTACGGAGAGGGGGCCCGCAGGGTGATGACGGTCTGAACGTCCCGGTCACCCGTGCCGGGGTCGATGTTGCCTCCGCCGATCCATCGGACCGGTGTCGACCAGCGGACCCCCGCCGCGTCGATGTACGTCAGGCTGCACTCGTCGGCCAGGACCCGCGCGAGGCGAGTCACCAGCTCGGCGAGGTGCGCCCGGTTGCGCCCCACGATGTCGAGGGGGATGTCGATGTCGCGGGGGAGGACGCGCCGCCCACGGTAGGCGGCGCCGTCCCCTGCGCCTTCAAGCCACTGCACGGAGAGCTGGGGCAGGCCCAAGCCGGTGATGCCGGCAAGGGCCTGGAACCCCACTCCGTCAGTCTCGAACCCGGCCAGGTCGAGCCTGTCCGAGGGGCTGCTCAGTTCGAGCTTCACCAGCCGACCATCCTTGCCCGCGAGGCAGCCGCGAACAGCTCCTCCTCGGACGAGAGGGAGCTACCGGAGCCCGCGTAGTAGTTCAGAACCTTCGTCACGGACTGGCCGCCACCAGCCGCCGAGAGGCCGCCCGAGACGGCGGCCGTGACATGCCGAGAGGCGCCCGACACTGCGCTCGCCGCGAGGGCGTTGGTCGCGCGCTCCACGTGCGTCTGCTGGTCCTCGACGCCGAGGCCGAAGCCCTTGCCGACGAAGTTGCCGAGCTTGCGGAACAGGCGGCTCGGGCTGTGGATGTCCAGCGCCTTCTTGATCGCGTTGACCATGGCGTCCGCGATCTTGAGCATTTGCTTCTCGATCGCGTCCTGCTGAGCTTCGAGACCCTTGACCAACCCTTCGGCCGCCTTGATCCCGGCGTCGTACATGTAGTGCGACGCGGTGGACCCGGCCGAGTTGGCGTACTTCTCCAGCTCCTTTTGCAGGTCGTTGATCTCGTTGACGCCGCTCAAGCCTGCGTTCGCAATAGCCTCGGCTGCGGCGAGGCCGGCCTCCGGTCCGGCGGAGGCGATCTGGTCGAACGTCGTGGAGTTCAGGCCCAGATCCTTGAGCCGCTTGAGGACGGCCGCGAACTTCTTAGCCTGCTCGACTGCGTTCTTCAGGCCCGACGAGATTCCGCTGAACGAGGTGTCCTCGATCTTCGTCACATCGCCAGTGCCGATGACCTGATCCGCGATCTGCTTCCGGTAGTTGGCGGCTTCCTCGCGGATCTTGTCGAGCTTGTCCTTCGCGGCTTCGAGCTTCTTCCCGATGCCCTCCCACTGGGCGAGCAACTGAAGGAGCTTGGTCCGGTCCTTGTTGATCCGGTCCTTCAATCCCTTAGAGGCGTTCTTCGGGATTTGCGCCGTGAGGTCTTGCAGCGACTTCTTGACCTTGTCGTACTGCGACTCAAGGCCCTTTATCAGACCCTTGATGATCAACTGGCCCGCGTTGTAAAGGAGCTTGGCGTCCTTCGGGGCCGGACCCTTCCAGTCCGTCAGCTTGCTGGTCAGCTCGCCGAGCTTGGACTTGACCGCACCGAACATCGACTTGATGCCGTCGATCAGACCGCCGATGATCTTCTTACCGGCGTCGAGCAGGATGCGGCCCGCTCCGGAGAAGACCTCCTTGACCTTGCCGGGCAGCTCCTTCACGGTGGTGACGCAATCGGACAGCTTCGACTTGAAGATGCCCTTCACTGCGTCCCAGGCCGCCGTCGCGGCGGTCTTGATGTCGGCCCACGTCTGACTGAAGAACTTGGCGATAGCCGACAGGGCCGCGCCCGGCGCCGCCTTCAGGTCGGCGAGGAAAGTCGACCACCGTGAGGAGAGCGAACTCCACAGCTCAAGGCAGATCGTCTTTACGGCCGTCCAGCCACCCTTGAACATCTCGCCGATGCCCTTGAGTAGCTTTCCTCCGACGCCGAGGATTCCGACGCTCAGGAAGATATTGAAGGCGCCCTTGATCGTGTCCCACAGGCCGGAAAGGAACGACTTGATTCCGTTCCAGAGCTGCTTCAGGCCGTTGCCGAAAGTCGACCAGTCGCCGGTAATCGTGCCCTTGAAGAAGCCGATGACCGTCTTGAAGACGCCGACGATGATGTCCCAGACACCGACGAAGATGTTCTTCAGTCCGGTGAAGACATCAGCCACACCCTTGATCGCGTCGACCAGGGCGCCCAGGAAGAGGCCCGCGATGAACTCGATCGCTGGTGCCAGAATCGGCATCAGGAAGTTCACCAGGGAAAGCAGTGCTTCGAGGAGCGGCTGAATCGCCTCCATGACGGCGGCGAATGCCTCGGAAATCTGGGGCAGGAACTCGGCGGCGAGTGACTGGATAACCGGGATCAGAGGCATGATCGCGGCCGTGAGAATCTGCATCAGAATCTCGATGACCGGCTGAAGCGCCTCCGACATGACGGACAGGGCCTCGGTGATCAGGGGGATGATCGGGGCCAGGCCCTCGACCAGTGCCGAGATCAGCGGCGTCACGGCCTCGACCACGGACATCAGGAGCGGTGCCAGCGCGGCGACCACGCCGCCCAGGGCCTCGCCGAGGAGCCCGATCAGGGGCTCGATCGCGGGGGCGAGCTGGGTGAACGCCTGCGAGAGCGGCGTCAGGATGGACGCGATCAGCGGACCGAGGCTGGTCAGCATGGAGCCGACCAGTTGCAGGAGTGCACCGAAGGCCGCGCCGAGCGGGGCCATCGCCGGGGCGAGGGCACTCACCGCGGATTCGATGCCGTCGAACAGGGCCTTGATGCCGTCGGTCACGGCGGGCTGCGAGAGGGCGCCCGCGATGGCGCCCAAAGCCGTGCCAATGACCGTGCCGACCTGCGGCAGGATCGTCGTCAGGAGCGAGCCGAGGGACTTGAAGAGGTTCTCGACGGCCGGGCCGGACTCGTCGGCGATCCGCTGCATCGCCTCGTGGGCCGAGGCGAAGACTGCGGTCATCCCCTTCTGGAAGCCCTCGCTGTCCACAGTCTTGTGGATGCGGTCGAGAGCGTCGGCAAGGGTGCCGAGCGTTGATCCGCCGGCGGACTCAGCCGCGCGAGCGAAGCCAGCGAGGATGCCGCCCGTGTCGGCCAGGATGGACCCGAGATCCTTCAGGGCTTGGATGCCCTGGTCGATCATGTCCTTGAGGCCGTTGTCGCCCTTCTTCTTCAGCCAGGCGTCGAAGTTCTCGCTGATCTTGACGAACCAGGACGCGAGGTCGGGCAGGTAACTCGTGCCGACTCGGCCGAGGGTCGAGATGATCGACGCGAAGGTGTCCGTGCCGTCCGTCGCGATGCTGATCGAGTCCGACAGGTCCTTGAACATCTGGTCCAAGGCCGGGGACAGAGAGGTGCCGAGGTTGGTCGCGAAGGAGCCGAAGAACCCGCCCAGCTCGGTAGCGGTCTTCGAGACGCCGGCAGTGAACTTCGGGAGCAGGTCATCGACGACGTTCCGAATGGGCTCGGCGGCCTTGTCCCAGAAGTTCTTCGAGATGGTGTCCTGGAGGCCGGACAGTGCCGACTTGACCTCGGGGACGACCTTGTTGAAGTCCTTGAAGGCGGCGATCGAGACACCCAGGCCCACGGCCATGCCGCCCAGAAGTCCGGGCAAAAGCAGGGCCGTTGGCCCGATCGACGCCAGCGACGAGGACAGCGAGGCGAGGTTGCTCGCCGCCGCGATGCCCGAGGCGCCCAGACCGGCGATGGCCGCCGCAAGGGTGCCGATCATCGGGGCGCCCTTGTCGAGGTTCTTGAGCGTGTCCCAGAGGCCCTCGAACATCTCGCTGATCACTCGGGCCCCGGAGAGCGCCTTCAGGGCAGCGACGGTTGCAGCCGCAGCCGAGGCGTTCACCTTCGGGATGATGTCGACGACCCGGTTACGCGTGAGGATCGCCATGTGCGTCATCACGCCGAGGATTCCGGTACGGGAGACCTCGGGCTCGACTTCCGACTTGAGCTTGTCGATCTTGTCTTGAAGATCGTCGATGTCGCGCTCGACCTTGCGCTTCGCGAGCGCGTCCAGCTCGGGCGTGATCTGCGCCTTCAGCGCGTGCATCTGCTCGAAGGCTGCTTCGAGCTGCCGCTTGATCTGGGCGACCTTCTGCTCGTCGAGCTTGGGCTTGATGCGGATGGCGTCGAGATCCTGCTGAATCTCGTCGGCCGTCTCCTGAGCAGCCCGGCGGGACTCGGCGAGCAGGTTGCGCTTCGCCTCTTCCAAGGACGCCTGGTCGAGCTTGACCTTCATGTCGGTCTCGGCGAGCTTCTGAAGCTCTCGCTCGATCTCCGACACGGCGGCGTCGACCGATGCCTTGCTGTCCTTGTCGACCCGGAGGTTGATGTGCCCGATCTCGTCGAGGCGGTCCTCGAACATGTGGATCGCGGCGTTGAGGCTCGGCTCGTTGATGTCGACGGCGATGTCCGTCTCGCCAAGCGCGACGAGGGCGGCCTTCACCTTGCCGATGGCGGCCATGACCGAGCCCTGGTTGTCGAGGTTGACCCCGATGTGCAGGTCGGACAGCTCGGCATCCGCCTGCCGGCGAACCCGGCGGGCCTCGTCTACGACCTGACGGCCGGTCGCGTTGAAGGTGATCCGGTGCTGGTTCGCGCGGGCCTGGTACTCGCGTACAGCCTTGGCGACCTCGCTGGACATGCCGTTGAGGTCGAGCTTCGTGTAGAAGCGGATCTTGCGGGTGTCGGTGGCCTTGTTGTCCTTGTTGATCGCCCGGACCGCTTCAAGGACATCCTTGCGGGCGCCGCTCGCGTCCGCCTTCGTGCGAATGGTGACCGCGATGTCGTGCTCAATCTTCTTGAGCTTTTCCTTCAGGTCATCCTTGAAGCCGGAGGTGTCCGGCATGACCTTTACCGCTACGCGGCCGACAACATTCGCATCCGACACCGGCTTACCTCCGCTGGAAGTGTTTGTAGATTTCGGCGACGGAGCGCAGCTTCTTGGCCTTCTTTTCCGGGGCCTTCTTTGGCTGCGGTCTCGGGTAGGACGGAATCTTGGGGGCCTTGTTCTTGCCCCACTGGCCGGTCGCCCTGGTGTTCTGGTTGATCGCGTCGAATAGGTCGGCGGTCATGTGCCGGTCCTGACCCCAGCCGAAGAACTCACGGCCGCCCGACGCGAGCGCGACCGTAAGAGAGGTGTCGGGAAGCCTCTGCACAAGCAGAAGGACGAGAGACGGGGAAGGGCCCCGGCCTGCTATCACTTCGGCAAGGTCGATGCCGAAGTGGAAGAGCAGGTCCGGGTACAGACCCTCGCCGTATTCGTCGATCAGCCCTGCGAGGCCGAGGCTTCCCCCGCCTGAGTGCTCTCGCCGTAGTGGCCGAAGATTTCGGCGAGGATCGCGAGGTCGCCGCCCACCTCGTCGAGCAGGTTCGCGGCGGCCTTCTCGGACTGCGCCACGGTGCGGATCGCCTCGGACAGAAGCTCGGCCTGGTCGCTGTCCTCCTTGCCCATCTGCTCCTGAAGGGCGAGCAGCGCATCGCGCCGAGCCTTGGGCAGGCGCAGCGGGTTGAGCAGTCGGACGGTCTCGCCGCCGACCTCGATGTCGGTCGAGCCGTACTTGCGCTCAGCGGCGGCGCGGATGTCGTCGAGGGAGTAAGAAGCCATGGGGTTGCGGACCTCCAGAGAGAAGACAGACAGGGGGGAGCGGACCGAGGAGAGAGGGGGAGGCCCGGCGCGGGCGGGTCCGCAATGCGCCCGCGCCGGGAGTCATCACGCCTGGCCAGCCACCCAGGCGGTTCCGTTCCAGTACGCCTTCGAGCCGTCGCCGAGGATCACGTGCTGACCCGTGGTCCATGCGGTCGTCGGGGTGGCGATCACGCTGGACATGCCGGCGAGGTTGGCCGGGGTGGTGGCGCCGTCAGGAGTGAAGGAGCCGGGGGTGCCGGCGGAAGCACCGGTCGCCAGTACGCCGCCGAGAGGCGTGATCGCGTACGTCCAGGTGTTGTTGCCGTAGGCCATCGGCTTGACGCCGAGCGGCAGACCGGCGAGGGACTCGGTGTCCGAGATCGCCATGTCGTCGGCGCGGTAGATTTCCGCTCGGGGCGCGTAGAAGGCGAAGTGGTTGTCGCCGTCCACGAATACCGCGAGGAACGCCGACTGAGTGGGCTCCGGGTTGGTTGGAACGCCGACCGAACCGTCCGGCAGAATCGGCGCGTTGGCGCCGAAGTACAGCTTCAGCCCGGCAGTGTCGAACTGCTGGAGCGTGAAAGTCATCGTCTCCGTACGCGCGCTGTACTTCGTGCGCAGAGACTTGTTCTGGAGCGACCCGATCGTGGTCGCCTCGCCGCCCTCGGAAGTGATTCCGAAGATGTCTTCCAGGGAGGTGTGACCGACGTTCTGCCACGGGGAGGTAGGCGTCAGGAGATCGGCGGGCATTGCCGTGCCGACCGGCGCCGTCAGGTAGTTACCGGACCCGACGACAAGAACTGCGTTGTCGTTGATCGCCAAGAGGCTGCATCCTTACTCGCGCACGCAAAAAGGCCCGGCACCCCGAATGGGGACCGGGCCTTGCGTGATGGGAACTATCAGGGGGTGTAGGGGCGAGTCCGTGGCTTACGGATCTGCACGTCGTAGATCGACTCGTAGCGCCACACCCCCGTTGGGAGGTCGGCGTACTGGACGGGGCCGGTAGCGGTCGCCCAGTCCGAAGCGCGTCTCGGCGCGGAATTCAGGTCCACGCGGATGATGTGGCCAAGGCGCGGATAGACCTTCTGGTTCAGCCAGGCGTCGCGCATGACGACGCGGACGGCCTCGCCGAGAATCGCCGCGTCCTCGTCCCCGTTGGGGTCCGGCGCGAACGTGTTGATGACGATGCGGGCCGCGTCCGTGAAGCGGGTGTCGCCCTGCCATTCGCCCCACGTCGGGTCGCGGCGGACCAGGACGAGGGGGAACTCTTCGTGCAGGTCGACGAGGGACTTCACCCGGACGCCGGGCAGGCCCTCGCGCAGCACGGCCAGGAGGAGATCCTCGACCGGCGACAGCTCCGCCATGGCCTTGATGTGGTCGGGGATGCCTGCCATCAGTCGAGGTGCACCTTCCCCTTCCGCTTCTTGGGGAGGTTCGCGGCGCGGGCCAGGATGAACAGGCCGTCCATCGCGCCCACCGTGGCGAGGTACGTGGTGCCGTCCTTGCGGGTCCGGACCTCGACGGAAGCGGCGCGGCCGTACTCGATCGACAGGGCAGCGGCCTTGCCGCGCTCGTCGTCCAGGACCACGTACTTGTCGACATCGCCGTCCACCACGTCGATCTGTGCGTGGCCTTCGAGGCGATGCTGAAGGAGCAGCTCCTCGGCGCGGGCAGCGATCTCGAACCGGGCCTCGTCAAGGGCGTCCTGAACGCCGGGCAGGAGAGCGATGTACTTCTCCAGCTTGTGTCGACCCACCTTGTCTTCGATGTGCGCCATCAGGGCCGCTCCCTCACGTCGATCGACCAGTGCCGGGTGCGGCGGTCGCCGTGGTGGTATGCCGGCGGAGTCACCACGTCCCACATGCGGCCCTGCCAGCGGACGCGGGACCAGAGGGTGACGCCCTCGACATGGGCGTCCACGATCATCCGCGTCACGTTGATCTGCTGCTGGCCGGGGACCTCGGCCTTGCCGGACCGCTGCGGGATGAAGGCGGCCCTCACTGTGATCGGGTTGTCCTCGTCCACGGTGATCACCTTGTTCCCCCGGTTGTCGGTGATCTCCTTCGTGGCCCACACGGTCGCCATCTGGCCCCGCCTGCGTTGCATGCTCACCAGGGGCTCACCTCATCCCCGAACAGGGGGAACGGCGAGGCGGGGGAGTAGTCGACCGGCACGCGGCCGACATCGGCCGCACGGGGCTTCGTGCCCCAGGCGGAGACGACCACGCTGGAGATCCCGCGCTTGCGCCCGGCCAGCTCCTCAAGGAGCCGGATCTCCTCGCGGGTGAAGTACACGGTGCCCGCATCACGGCCGATGTCCGACCAGGCGAGCGTCTCGTCCCCGGCCCGGCTCTGCGTGTAGCCGTTCGGGTTCCGCATGTACCTCGCCGCGGACTTCAGCACGAGCGTCTTCACCAGCCGGGGCGCGGTGTCCTCGGGCCAGTCACGGCCGTAGGTGGCCGCAAGGTCCGAAGCGTCTTCCAATGCGCCGGCAGCGATGCGCAGCTCGTCGGCGTCCAACTCCCAGTCGAGGCGGCCCTTCAGCTCGTCGAGAGTGGCGTACGCCAATGAGACTCCTCTCGGGAGAAGGGACGGCGGAGCTGGGCCATCTGCAATCAGGCCCAGATGAACCAGCTCCGCCGGTCAGGTCAGGCGTTGGCCGGGTCCGTCTCGGCCTTCATGCCGGTCGGGGTCCACACCTTCGCGTCGGAGACGCCGGTGATCGTGGCCAGCTCGCTTCCGGCCGCCGGGTAGTCGGACTTGCCGTCGAGCTGGAGCTTGATGCCGCGAACGAAGTGCTCCTGAGTGGAGACGATCTCCTTCTCGTTCGCCTGGTCCCAGCCGACGAGCACGTCCGTCACGGACCGGAAGCCCGCGTACGTGTTCACGACCGAGCGGTCCTGCATGTACAGCGGGTCGTAGTCGCGGACCCATCGCAGGGCGATGTTCTCGAACGAGGTGGTCGCGCCGTAAGGAACCGACTGCGGGACGCTCGGGGCGCCGGACAGGAAGATGAACGCCGAGGACGCGAAGGCGTACGCGGTGTCGGCAGGGATGGTCTGGTCGACCACGATGCGGAAGCCCATGCGGTCGCCGATGCTCGCGGTACGCAGCGCGGACTCGGCCTCGCTGTCACCGACGTTCTGCGCGAGGTTGAGCTTGTCGTCGTTCAGGAGCGCCGACTCGAACTCGGTGCCGACCAGAAGGTAACGGCCCTCCTTCGGAGCGTGAAAGGCGTTCAGCACGCGCCGGGCCTCGATCAGCGCACCGCGAAGGTTCTGCTGAGCGTTGCCGATGGTGGCGTTGTAGGTCTGGCCGGTCAGGAGGTTGACGGCTCGGCGCTGGAGGCCGCGAGCCACAGCCTTGGACTGCGGGCGCAGGAGCTTCGACCAGTTGTCGATGTCGAAGTCGTTCTGCTCGTCGGTGAGCTTGACCGCCGAGTACACGTTGCCGCCGAAGGTCACGGCGATGGTCCGCTCGCTGTACTCGTCGAAGACGATGGGGTTCGAGCGGTCGTTACGCCACGCGTAGTCGTGGAACGGCAGGATGCCTTCGACCTTCATGGAGATCGTGTCGTTCTCGGCACCCTTGAACTGGTCGACGCCCTGCTTCTGGAACAGGTTGGGGATGATCAGCTCCTGCTCAAGCATCCCGACTGCGGTGTTGACCAGCTTCTGAGGCTTTACGACCTGATGCTGTGCGGTGGCCAAGGGGTGTTACCTCCGGGGCATGAAAAGACCCCCGGCCGGTTCAGCACGGGGGTTCAGAAAGGGGGGTCATCGGAGGCGCTAGAAGCGCCTGGTTCGCCGCGCGAGCTTGCGCGGGTCCATCTCTCCGTCGTCCTCGTCGGACGGATCGAGGCCGCCACCGAGAGAGGGCGGGGCGGCAGGGGTGACGAGAGCCTGAAGGGCCTTCGCGTCGGCCTCCAGCTCCTCGGGGGTGTCGCCGCGCAGGCGACCCGCCAGGGCCTCGGGGAGGTCGAACTTGCGGGCCACGGTGAAGATGAGGAGAGAGCGCTCAAGCTCGGCGTTCTTGGCCTTCACGTCCGCGAGGGCGGCCTCGAACTCCTCCGGGCTCTTGGCTCCGGAGAGCCTCGTCTCGGCGTCCCGCAGTCGAGTGCGGTATCCGGCCGCCTCATTGCGGACCTTCGCCAGTTCCTTGCGGGCCCAGTCGGGCAGCTCGTCTTCCTCGCTGGTCGACGATCCGCCGGCACCGGCCTTGTCGTTCGGCTTCTGCTCCTCGTCCGGCTTCTGGCCGGGCGGGGTCTCGCCGCTCGGGGTCTCCTCGTCGTTGGGCTTCTCGTCAGACACTTCACGCCTCCGGGGCCGTGCTCGTGGACTGCCGCGCCTCCTGGGCTGCGGCTCGTTGTTGCTTGCGGATGAACCGGCGCCAGACGCTCACCGCGTCCTTGCCGGTGTGACCCTTGGTGACCTCTGGCCACAGGGACTCGTACTGCCGCGAAAGGGCGGTCAGTTCGCTCGACTGGTACTGATCCCGATTCCAGATCGGCATCGCGTAGCAGTGGCAGTTGTCGTGGTACTTGTCGCCGTCCGCGAAGGTGGCGGACTCGCGGGACTTGTAGACCGGGCCCCGGCTGATCAACATGGCGCACCAGCCGCACGGGGTGCCCGTACGCGACAGGCGCACGTATCCGAGGGCCCGCCGGTCGCGGGTCATGTGCGTCCAGTTCGTTGACCGGGCGCCGTTCATGGCGATGCGGGAGGCCGCGGCTGCCTGCTGCGATCCCGCCTGCCGCTTGGCCTCGTCGGGGTCGGCGTCCTCGACGGTCATGCGCCGGTCGAGGTTGGCCGGACCGAGGGCTTCGAGGACGATCCGAAGCTCCTCTTCGGCCTGGCGCTCGATCCGGTCCTCTTCCTCACGGAGCCCGTTCAGCTCCTCGACGAGGATGCGCTCCCAGTCGTCTTCGCCGTCCTGTCCGTCGCCCTGGTCCTGGTCGTCGATGACGGCTGCCGAGTCGTCGCCGGGCGTCTGGCCCTGGTCGTCGTCTTCGGGCGCCGTTTCATCGGTGCCGGCGGACCTCGAGTTTTTCTCGCCTGTATCAGGCGGGGGGTCGGACGGGCTCTCGGAGGGCGGCTCGTACGTGCCCGCCAGGGCGGCGAACTCTCGCCGCAGGTCGGCGAGTGTCACGTACGTGGGCTCGGGGTGATACGGGTCGGCGACCGTCGTTCCGGTCTGGAGCGCTCGGGCGAGCCGGTAGTAGGCCCGCGCCAAGTCGCGTGACTGGCGACGACGGGACATGACGAGCGTGATGGCCTTGCGCAGCCATCCGCCCGCCGTGGCCGCCCGCTGGTCGACCGGAACGTCCGCCCACAGGGCCAGGGCCTCAGCTGTGGTCTGCGCGCCGATCTGCGTCAGCGCGACGTGGAAGGCGGCCGAGACTTCATCGGTCTCGGCCTGCCTCGACTTCCGCGTCATGCAGCCGCCGGCATCGAATCCGCGGTGACCGGCTCGGGCGTCGCGCGGTTCAACGCGGACGCGAGCTGACCCACCGAGTCTTCCTCGTCAGCAAGGTCGTCCCACTCGTCCAGCTCGGTTTGCGTGACGTTCGGGACGCGCTTCCACAGACCCTTCGCCGGGATACCGAGCTGCTCGCGCAGCTTGCCCAGCGCGTCAGCGGCCTGCGCGAGGCTGCGCTGTTCCATGTCGCGCCAGATGACCTCACCCTTGAAGTCGTCGGCAGCGCCCTGGCCTTCCAGCTCGGCGGCCAGCCTGAACACTCTCTCCCAGGCTTCACCGAACACCGTGCGGAACTCCTGGATCTTGCGAGACAGCGCCGTCTCGGCGGCCTGGAGAGCCTCGGCCGAGAGGTTGGCGATCTGTCCGAGCAGATGGTGAGGCGGTACCTGCGCGACGGCGCTGAGGTGCCGGATGCTCATGTCGATCGAGTCGATGAACCCGCCGAGCGGGGTCTCGTCGAGGCTGCCGAACTTCACGTCGGGGTCCTCGGCGAAGAGGAACCGCTTCGCGTTGTGGTTGATCGGCAGGGGGATCGGGTTGCCCTGATCGTCGTAGACGACCTCACCCGTCTCCGGATCGCGCTGGACCGGCGGGGCCATGCCCGTGACGGTCCGGACCTTCACCGAGGCGTACGTCTGGGCGACGAGGAGATCGAAGATGGTCTGGTTGATCCGGTTCTGGAGCGGGATCATCGGCTCGATCACGCCGACCGTGCGGCCTTCGAGGTCCACCGACGCCGCGAAGCGGGTCACCGGACACTCGCTCGCGCCGTGGCGCCTGCCCTTGCCGACCTTCACGCCGTCCGCGTCGTCCAGCGACTTGAAGGTGACCGCGTACTCGAAGGTGCCGTCCCACATGCGGGCCCGGCCGGGAGTCTCGGCGTGCGGCCAGGTCACCACGGTCAGCGCCGCGTACGGGGTGTCGTCGTTCGCCGGGTCCTCGTACAGGGCAGCCGTCCGCAGCGCGGACAGGCCCTTCGTCAGCACCACGCCCTTGACGCGCTCGGTCAGCGTGAACGAATGCCCGTACGTCAGAGCGCCCTTGTAGACGGCGGACTGCCGGGCGTCGAGGCGGGAACGCTGCCAGTGCTCCCACTGGGGAGAGGACAGATCCGTCGCCGAGCCCTTGCCGTCCTCGTCGCCCGCCCGGTAGCCGTCCACGTAGAGGGCCTGTGCCGGGGTGTTGACGAGGAGCGGGGTCCAGTTCGATATGGACCGCTTCGCGAGGAGCCGATACTCGTCGTCGGCCATCGCGGGCATGTACGGATCGTCGTGACGCCCGTGAAGGTAGTCGTCGATCCGGGTCAGCCGGTCCTTATCCCGGCCAAGGATGGCGAGGAGCTGCACCGCCAGGGAGGCGGGTTGGGTGTCGGCCATGAACTCACCACCCTTGGTTACATCTTTACACTGCTACAGGAAGAAGCCCCGGCCAGTCCGCTTACGGACCTTCCGGCCACGGGCGCGCAGGTCGAACAGGGCCTCGTGCGCGAGCATCAGGGCCGCGTACGCGTCGACCTTCTTGGGGGACTCGCGGCTCTCCTTGCCGAAGGAGACGCCGTAGTTGTTGGTCCGGCGCCGCGCGTTCAGCACGTGCCGGCGGAGCTTCAGGTCGCCGTCGTGGGCGAGCTTGCGATCGAAGATCGAGCGCATCAGGCGCTCGTTCGCCAGGGTCGCGGCCTTGAGGCTGGTCCTCATGTCCCAGCCGATCGCGTCCTTGCCGGGCGCCTTCACGGCCAGGCCCTCGCCGTACGCCTGCGACCACTCGGAGATGTAGGACTCCCAGAGGGCAACGTCGGCGTACATGCCCTGCACCTCGAACGCGCGGAACGCGTCGTGCACGGCGCTGTCCACCTGGTCGCGGGGGACCTCCCAGTCCTTCCCGGCCGGACCGTCCGGCTTCTCCCACAGCCCCAGCACGAAGGCCGCCATGTCGCTGACGCGCAGAGCCACCAGGGCCGTGCTGTCGTCACGGAGGCCGCCGTCGAAGCCGATCGTGATCTCGTCGCCGGGCTGGAGCGTCAGCGCGTCGTTACGGAGCACATCCCATTCGGCCGGGCCGAAGAGGGCGTCCTCGGCCGCAACGATCTGGTTCAGCCACATACGCCGCGAGCGGCTCGGCGCGATCGTCGTGTCGAGAATCGACTGAAGGATCGTCTCGACCCGCAGCCACACCGCGTCACCACGGATCTTCGGCAGGACGATACGGATCGCCTCGGGCGTCAGGGGTGTCGCCGGGTGGGCCTCGATCGAGTCGTACATGAAGCCGATGTCCGCAGCGCGGCCCTCGCGGATCTTCTCGAACGCCTCACGCATCTTCTCGGCGACGGAGTCCTCGCCGGGGAGGTACGCGTTCGTGATCGCCAGATAGCGCGAGTCCTTCTTCGTCGCGTTGCCGTCGATCGTCTCGTACATGCGGTCGCCGTTGTTGCCGGTCACCCAGTGGTGCGTCTCGTTGAGCACCGTGAACGTGACTCGGCCGCCCTCAAGGGCGCGGAACGACGACGTGACCGCTTCGAGCCTCTGCCGGCCACCGTTCGCGCGGATCAGCTCGGCCCCGGCCTTGATGCCGTACGTCTCGATGAGCTTGTCCGACATCAGGGACGGCATCAGCGTCATCGTGTTGCGCGTCTGGTCGCGGCTGACGGCCGCGATCTGCACCCACGCCTGGGGGTGCGGGACGCCGACCGGCTGCCCGGCCTGGTCCCAGTGCGAGAAGCGGGAGGGCCCGACGAACTCAACCAGGGAGATGACCGCGAGGAGCGGGTCCTTGCCCTAAGCCCCAGCCCTTGAGGCGCTGGAGGACTCCCTTGCGGTAGATGAAGCGGCCGTTCTCGTCGACCGCGTACCACCACAAGACGAAACGGAGCTGCTCGCGCGTGAAGCGCCAGGGCCCGCCGTCCTCGGCTTTGAGGAACTCGGCGCACCAACCGGCGATTTGCCAGCCGAGCGTGCGCTCGGGGAGCTTCCAGGAACCGTCCGGCTCCTTCGTCCACGTCGGACCGAGGAACGACGGTTCGAGGGCGTCGATCTCTTCTGCTGTGAGGGCTGGAATGGGACTCACCTCCCCTCATGGTTGGGCCGCCCGAAGGGCGGCTCACCTACTTGGCGAGGCCCAGCTCCTTCTTGTAGTCGGCGATGGCGAGGACGGCCGCGGACTGCTCCTCGGGCTCGGGCTCGTGCAGCTCGATACGCACGCGGCGTCGGTCGCCCTCGGCGACGAGGAGCCGCTCGAAGGCGCTGTAGATGGTCTGGAGCATCTGTCCCGACCGCTTGCCGGACTTCTTGTAGTAGGAGAGGTCTTCGCACAGCGAGTAGGCGAGCGCCCAGTCGGACTGCTGGTAGAAGTCGGCCTGGCCGGACTCCTTCAGGGAGTCCCACAGGCGCTTCGCGATGGGGTGCCAGTTGCGGTCAGCGTTCGGCACCTTCGTGGGCCGGGCGACGCCTCGTGTCACCGACTGAACGTCCGAGCCCTTGCGCTCTCGGGGGCGAGCCAGATCAGCTTCACGGTTGGGTACGGGGCCGGGCACCGGCTCACCTCCTTCATGTCAGGTCAGAACATGCCGCCCGTCAGGAAGTGGGCGGAGACCCAGGCCAGGAACGCGACCAGGACGAAACGGCGGAGCCGGGTTGTCCGGTCCGGCACGGTGCCCTTCGCGGTGTGGAACCACTTCCAGACATGCTCGGACAAGGTGTCGCCGGGTTCCTTCAGGTACAGGGCGGCGCCCTCGATCACGACGAACAGGCCGATCCATGCGACCCAGGCAGCAGTGAACACGGGCGCCTCCCTTACAGAAGCCCCGGATGGGCCTCGGTCCGCTTGAACCGCTGATTGATCCGTCGCCGCTGTGCGGCCAGAGCGAGGGCTCCCTCGCGTGAGGACTTGGCCCGGTGATGAAACCCGCAGAGTGCTCGAAGGTTGGTCTCTCGATGGTCATCACCAGGCACGATGTGGTCCACGTCCGTAGCCGGTTCCTCGCAGCGCTGCCCGTACTGATCACGGGCCGTGCAGCGATGGCCGTCTCGGCGCAGGACGCGGAGTCGGATCTTCGGCCAGTCCGCCGGCAACCGTTCGCGTCGGTCTGAGGAAGCCCAGTTCGGCATCACACCCCCAGGGCGAGGAGTGCCGCGAACGCGGCGGAAGCCTGTTGCGGGACGACGCCGTTCCCGAGGATCTGAAGCTGTTGCCCGCGCGTCAGGCCGGGGACGGCGGTGACGTAGCCGAGGGGGAGGCCCATGAGCCACTCGACCCACTCGACGGTTACGCGGGGGCCGCCCTTGCGGCCTGCCTCGGTTGGCGGGGGAGCGGCACGGTCGGTCACTGCCTCCCACTGCCGGATAGCGGGGAGGTACTCACCCCACCAGTGCGCGGGGGAGTTGGGGCCGTCGACCGCAGGCTCGGGCTCGCGGCCTTCGAGGATCGCTTCCGAGTACGGGAGCAGGTAGCACGCTTCGTCGTCGAGGGTCGGGCCATGCCCCCCAGCTCGACGTTCAGCCGGCGGGCGAGCGCCGCCGTTAGATCCCAAGTTCGAGGTCGGGGTCTTCAGGGGTCGCGATACAGAACCACCGGTCACGGAGGTGAGGGGCGTGAGCTGCGGTAGCTCGAACGCACACCCACCGCGCGCTATACCCGATCTCGGCCAGGTCACCGAGGACGACTTCGAGCCCGCGCGTCCGGATGTTCGAGACGTTTTCCAAGAAGAGGATTCGCGGTCGTATGACGCGAACTGCTTCAAGGACGTTGACCCAAACTCCAGAGCGAGCGCCTCGAATTCCAACCCGGTTCCCCGCAATCGAGATGTCCTGGCAGGGGAACCCTGCGGTGATCACGTCGACCAGGCCCACGAGCTGAGCCCAGTTGATCTCGCGGATGTCGCCGAGGTTGGGAGCGTTCGGGTACCTCTCAGCGAGGACGGCGCTCGGGCCTGGCGCGCTTTCCGCCACGTAGACGACGCGCCCGCCGATGAGGGGAGCGACAGCCATGCCGACGCCGCCGTACCCTGCGCAGAGTTCGAGGATCTTCAAGCAGGCCCCCCATGCGCGAAAGACGCGATTACGTGCGTACGTCTTTCGTCTTCATTCAGGTGGCCCCCTCCGGGGGCCAAGCCTGCAATTCGCGGACGCGCGAAATACGTAAGGCGTCTTCATGCTGGCGAGCCCCGACAGGGGCTCAAGCCTTGCTACTCGCGACTTACGTACTTACATATAGAAGTCGCTAGATGATCTTGATTCCGGAAAGAAGAAAGCCTGTGACCTCGCTCACACCCCGGCGGCGCCCGAAGGGCGACGGCGGAAGGGTGACGGCGGAAGGAAGCGGCGGCGAAGGAGTAGGGCCGCCCGGAGGGCGGATAGCGTGAAGACGCCAGCGGCGAGGGCCGCCCGGAAGGGCGGCACTGCGGGAAGACGCGAAGACGTACTTCGGGCGGGCGAGCGCGGCCGAGCTGGGCCGCGCTGACGGCGTGGTGAGCGACGCTGGGCCCCATCCGCCGGCGCTCATTCCTGTGCACTCGTGGCGACCACCCTGCAGAACGCTCTCGCCGCCGCTGACCTGCACATTTACGACCTGGAGGGCGGGCGAGCGCGGGGGCGTGGTCGACCTTGGAACCGTGGCAGAATCCGAGCTGCTAAGACCCGGCGGCCCCTCTTCCGTTGCCGGCTGGGTCATACCCCCACCCATCCCCAGGCGTCGGCGCAAGTCGGTGCGAGATCGAACGCAAGGGCAAGAGGCCGGTGGATTGGGTGTAATCGGACATGCGGTGACATACGTACACACAGCACCTCGCATCGGATGTACGTGGTCACAGTGTGAGCAATGACGCATGCATGCACGGATGAGACAGCGACAGACAGAGCGCGTGAGACACGCACACAGCAGGACGCGCAGTCGTCGACCAGACATGACGGACGTTGCACGCTGCCTGTCTGCCTGCCTGCGTCACGCGCACGCGTAGGGGAGGGCAGGCACGGCGTACGTACGGGCCGAATGGACAGGCACCCCGAGCAATGTGTTAAGGTGTGACCACACCGCACCGAACGGCACGGCAACGGGCCGAACGGGAAGGGCAGGCAGGACCGGGAAATCGCAGCTCACGCAAGGGGGTTGCGGATCGGACCGGGAAGCGTGTTAAGGTGTGACCACCGCAAGCTGAACGGGCCGCAAGGTCCGGGAGGGAAGCGACCGGCCAAGAGTCCGGGCGGTAGGACAATGGGAGTGCCTACCGCTGACCAGGCCAAACGCGAAACTCCGAACAGCGAGCATGGTAAAGTTGGAACCACGCCGAACCAGCCCGGTTCGGCCAAACAAAGCGGGCTGGTGTAAACTTGAGACCAGCCAAGCCTGAAGGGTAAGGTCACATGACCGAGTACGTGTTCTCCGACACCGACCGCCAGTACGGCAAGGCGGTGGGGGTCAAGAAGTCGGACGGCGACTTCCGGTGCTACGGGTGCGTCGACTTCAGCTTCTACGAGCGGAACGTCTCCGAGCAGGACGCCGAGGAGCGCTGCACCTACTGCGGCGGGTTCATCTTCATCACGGCGCAGATGGTCGCCGAGATCGAGGCCCCGAAGCCGGTCCGCCCGGTCAACCTCCAGAAGCGCGACGTGCAGCGGTTCGACCTGCTGTCCATCGCCTACAACCTGCGCAACCGCCTCGACGAGGTGTCCTTCGCCTACGACAAGGCGCGTCAGCGGATCGCGGAGCTGGAGGCCCAGCTCGCCGAGCGGGAGGACGCCGGGTTCGTCGAGACCGTCGACGCCTAAGCCCGAATGTAAACCTGTAACCAGGCCGCCCCTTCCCACACAGGGAGAGGGCAGGGGCGGCCCCCTCCCCTGAATGCGAGCACACATGTCGACCATCGTTGCCCCCTCCGACGCCCGCTGGTACCTGATGCTGATCGTCGAGGACGACAGGGGCGAGACGACGTACATCGACCACTACCTCGACGACGAGCCCGACGACGTGTGGGATTTCATCCCCGAGGGCTGGGATCTGCTCGAAGACGAGTCCGAGGAGATCATCCGAGGCGCGTACGACTGCGAGTGCTGCGGGATGCACATCATGAATGCCCGCGAGTGCCAGTCCTGTCGCGACTCCGAGTGCGACCCGGCCGAGACATGGCACTGCTTCTCGAATTACTGCGATGGCTCGGGGTGCACCTTCGAGGGCGAGTGCGAGCCGAACCATGAGGTCCGGGTCTGGCGTGAGAACGGCGACCTGGTGGGCCTGTGGGAGGTCGAGGCACAGGCGAACGGCCGGGTCCTGGTGACGCAGCGCGAGGGATACGAGCGCGACGCCGAGTCCCGCTTCACCTCGCTGTGGTCGGCCTGGCAGTACGCCCAGGGCTGCGCCGAGATGCACGCACAGATGCTCCGCGACGAGTGCGATTGCGGCGAGGACGACTGCGGCGTGATTCACGAGCACGGGATCTCCGTGCAGGAGGTCACCTCGAACAGCGATCTCGCACGGGCCTGACCCACCCCTGAACTGCCGTCCCTCCCTGACCTCCCCCTCTCGGGGAGGGGCGGCCCAACTCCCCCGGATGCAAAGGCGAAACACCCCGCATGGGGTGTCAGCGGGAGGCGGTTCCTCCCCTCTGACGATGCCAGCCCGCATCGAACCATCCCCGAACGTGAGGACTACATGAGCACGTCCCTGCCCGACGCGATCAAGGCTGCCGCCGGCATGGTGGACCAGCACCGCGGAGTGGTCTGCCTCGCCCTGTCGACCGACCGCGAGGAACTGCGACTCGCCGCCCAGCGATTCCGCAGCCGCGCGATTCACAACCTGGCCAACGAGTACGACGACGAGTCCGGCCTCGCGGGTCACGTGGGCACCGCGCTGACGAACCGCGTGAACACCCCGGCCTTCTGGGTCGAGCACCACTGGCAGACCATCTTGGCCGCCGTGGTCCGCCGGGAGGCGGCAGACCTCGCCCACCGCCGCTCGATCTTGAAGTGGCTGGGCTCGTACGAGGGCCCGACCGATGCGCCGGTCTTCAAGGTGCAGTCCTGGCAGTACAAGTCGGCCGGTCAGCGCGCCGAAGCGCTCGCCCAGGTCAAGGCCGCGCTTACCGCAGTGCGCGACGCCTCCACCCCCGCCGCTGCCTAACCCTTCCCCAGTCACTCGAAAGCGAGCCACATCATGATCAAGCCTGACGACCAGATCGCCTTCATCGCCCCCGAGTGCGGCGCGCTGTCCCTCCTCCTCCGGATCGGTGACGTGGTGGTCGCCGGATTCTTCGAGCCGCTCGAAGCCGACCCGCTCGCCCAGACGGTCATGTCCTTCGACCTGCCGACATACGAGGAGCGCGAGGCCGCAGCGAAGGCCCGGATCGACGAGGCCGCCATCGCTCACATCCTCGACGGCTGGGACCTGATCTCCGTCTGACCCCCGCCCATTGGCCGCCCCTGCCCAAACAGGGAGTGGGAGGGGCGGCCCCCTTACCGCGAAAGCGAGGACGCATGATCACGGCCCGTAAGGTCGACCCGCAAGTCTGGATCGGTTGCCTGGCCTGCTACAACGCCGGTCGCCTGGTGGGTGATTGGTACGCCGCCGACACGGCCGATCTGGTCACCCCGGCCGACCTGCACAAGCGGGAGACCTCCCACGAGGAACTGTGGGTGATGGACCACGAGGGTTTCTGCGGAGCCCTGGAGGGCGAGTGCTCGCCGTCCGAGGCGGCTGAGATCGCCGAGGCCCTGGCCAGCCTGACCGAGGACGAGGCCCAAGCGTTCGCCTGCTGGGTCGAGGTGTTCGGCGAGCAGTCAGACCGCGCGCACTGGATCGACAAGTTTCGCGACGCCTACCGGGGCTTCTACGACGACGAGGCGAGCTACGCCCAGGAGTGGGCCGAGATGACCTCCTCGGACGAGGACAAGGAGCGCATGACGCGCTGGCCCTTTAATGAGATCGACTGGACGAGGGCGGCCGAGGAGCTGTTCAGCGGCGGCCTGCACGCCGAAGAGGTGTCCGGCGGCATCCACGTCTTCTGGTCCAACTGACCCGCCCGGCTTCCACCGCACGGAGTGTAAACATGATGCCAACCATCCGGAACGCCGAGTCGATCGCGCTCGAAAGGATCAAGAACCTCGTCGCCGACGTGCTCAAGACCGCCCGAGAGGTCACCGCCTGGCGCAACGACTACGACCCAGGCACACAGGAGTGGTACACGCTCTGCAACCTCGCCGAGACCGCCGAGAGCCTCGCCCTGGCCCTGCCAGTCGAGATGCTCCCCGACAAGGAATGGCGCTACGTCAGCCCCGCCGAGTACGCGGCAGTCGACGAGCTGCTCGCCCTGCTCGAAGGGACCGAGGGCAAGTGAAGAAGCTCCTCCGCGCCATCGTCGCCGGATTCAGCGCCGCCGTCTTCCTGATCCTCGCCGACGCCGTGGGCGTCCACCACGAGCCGAAGCCTCCCCGGCACATCCCGACCTTCGACGAGCGCATGCAGAAGCAGGGACGCGTGCTCTGGGGCGAGATCGACGGACATGCCGACTGCTGGGCCCTGATCGGTGACACCTCGTACGTCACCTGCCGCGACGGCTACAAGACCACTTCCTGACGCAAGCGGCCCCTCCCACAGGGAGAGGGAGGGGCCACCCCAGAAAGGCTACCCGTGATCACGATCATCTGCGCCGAGTGCAACAAGGCCCCCTTCGGCGTCCAGCCCTCCGGCCGCTTCCGCTGCGACAACTGCGGCTCCGAGATCCTCCCCCGCGATCTGGTCTTCGACGAGGGCGAGGTCTGGGTCATCGACTCCGCCGGCACCCTCGGCTACCTCCCCGCCCCCGACCACGCCTGAACCGAAAGGCCCACCACATGAACGCCCAGCCGGACGGCCTGAAGAACCTCCGCGACCACATCGACCTGACCGAAGAGAAGGCCCAGATCGAAGCCGACATGAAGTACGCCGTGACCTTGGAGTTCGGCCCGTACCTCGGCTACCTCGCCCACTACGGCCAGAAGATCCGCACCCTCGCCGCTGCCTACCGACAGCACGAGATCGCACACCGAATCCTCGAACGTCACGCCGACGAGACCCTCGACCGCCTCAACAACGCCTGACCTCCCCAACTCGCCTGAAAGGCAGGACACATGACCGCCCCGTTCCTCGCTTCCTTCCTGCGCGCCACCCCGCGCAACCTGGAGAGCCTCCAAGCCGCCTGGGCCCGCATGACCGAACTCGGTTACGCCCCCCGCACCACTCCGGTCCCCGAGCCGGAAGGCTGCACCCGCACCCGATGCGCGGGCGCCCACCACGGCTACCCCGGCAGCGAACACCGCTGGGCCCTGGTCGACGAGCTGTGCGACGCCGAGATCGAGGTCTACTACTCGCACATGCGGGACCGGAAGGGCGCCAACCCCGCACCGCCTCGCCGTCACAAGGGCTGCCCGTACTCGGGCTCGGCGAACGCCGCGAAGCGCGCCGCCCGATACGCCGAGATCGGCCGCCCGATACCCGCCTGGGACACCGAGGCCCTCGCCGCAGCCCCGGCCGCCTGATCACCTCTCGCACCACGGGCCGCCCTCGCACACAGGGAGAGCCGGGGCGGCCCCCACCCCACGAAGGAACCGAACATGACCGATGTACTCGCCACCACCGAAGACGGCCGCTTCCGCGTGCGCCTGGTGCTCGACGAGCACCCCGAGAACCCCCGCAACGACGCCGAGACGCTCGTCCACGTCATCACCATCGACACCCACCTCGGCCAGTACCACCCCGTCGACAAGGACGGCGGCCCGCTCGCCTGGGCGTGGGAGCGCCTGAAGTGGAACCGCTGGACCGGCGTGGACATCTTCACCCGCTACGTCTCGATCTACCACGGCGGGATCGTGCTGGAGTCCAGCCCAGAACGGGGGCCGCGCTCCCTCTGGTACGTGACCGGCGAAGAGGCCCGCGCCATCGACGGCGGCCTCCTCACCGAGGGATACGTCGAGGCCGAGATGCAGGAATACGAGGCATGGGCCGAGGGCGACGTGTGGGGCTTCGTGGTCGAGGAGCGCGTCGGCTGGACCCGTGACGACGACCCCGACGAGTCCATGGAGACCTGGGAGCACGTCGACTCCTGCTTCGGCTTCTACGGCAAGCCGTACGCCCGAGCCCAGGCCCGCGAGGCCCTCCGCTTCTACGCCGCGCGCCCCGCCGGCACCACCGTCTGACCCGAAGGGAAGTCCCATGAAGACGCACACCGACCGCCTGACCCTCTCGGACGGCGCGAGCATGCGAGTCCGCATCGAGCGCGGCCTCACGGGCGACGCCGTGTTCCACGAGCAGAACGCCAACAACCCACGCGGCGGAGGCCGGATCTACTGGAGCGGCGAGGGCCTCTACCTGATGTTCGGCGACGAGCTGCTCCGCATGCAGAACGCCCGCTTCGAGATGGCCCAGACCCTCTCCGACGCCGCCGAGAAGGCCCTCGCCTTCTTCGTCGAGTGCGCTGAGAACTGCATCCAGCACGCCAAGGCCGAGGGCATCCCCGTCCACGCCTGCTACGCCGCCTGACCGTCACGAGCACACCAGCCGCCCCCGTCCATACAGGGAGAGGGCAGGGGCGGCCCTCACAGAGAGCACACCACCATGAGCATGGACACCTTCAAGTACGCCGGGCACGTCGGCCTGTCCTTCGGCACCGTCACATTCGAGCGGTCGACCACCGAGCCCGACGACAAGCCGTGGGCTACTCCCGACCGGCCCTGGATCACCACCTACCGCGTGACCGGCCCCCGAATCCGCGGGACGGTCCAGATCGCCCCCGTCTACGACGAGCCGCTCGTCACCTGGCACACGAACGGTCCCAACGAGAACGCCTGGGAGTTCCTCCCGTCCGGCCTGTACGTCGGGTATGGCCGAGCCTCGTACGCGGCCTGCGAGGGCGACCTCGAAGTGTGGGGCTCGCGTCTGGCCGAGGGGCTGCACGTCTACACGAAGCGCGAGACGAAGCGCGACTTCTCGGTCCGCCGCCTGGAGACCGGCATCGGCGACTACCCGGCCCCGAAGGGAGTCCGCGACAAGACGCGCGAGCTGATCTGGGCCCTGGTCGAGCTGCACCAGGCCGACGCCGCTCTCGTCCACGAGAAGGCCGCCGCGCATACCCGTGCCCAGCGCGCCACCCGCACCTTCGATCTGCGCGAGGAGTACCGCGAGGTCGACCGGATGCTCCGCGAGCTTCAGGGCCGTCACGCCGACCTGCAAATGCGCCTGTCCCTCATGGAGGGCGCCTGGTCCTTCGAGACCGCCATCGACGAGGCAGCCCCGGCCGCCGCCGACACCACCTCCGCCTGACTGGAAAGGACAACTCCCGTGACCATTCCCCTGATTGGACTTGCCGGCGCCGCCCGCTCGGGCAAGGACAGCGCGGCTCAGGCCCTCCTCGACGCAGGCTGGTCCCGCCGGGCCTTCGCCGACAAGGTGCGCGACATCCTGTACGCGATGAACCCTGTCCTCGACGAGCCGTCCTACTCCGACGGGTTCACCACTCTGCGGTACGAGGTCGACCAGTACGGCTGGGACGCCGCGAAGGAGACGTATCCGGAGGTACGCCGCTACCTCCAGCGCCTCGGGACCGAGGGCGGCCGAGGAGTCCTCGGCGAGAACGTCTGGGTCGACGCCCTGTTCCGCGACTTCACGACGTGGGGCGCGACCGTCATCACCGACGTGCGCTTCCCCAACGAGGCCGAAGCTATCCGCGCCCATGGCGGCCTTGTCGTCGCGATCGAGCGGCCCGGCCAGGAGCCCATCCGAGAGGCAGGCCACGTCAGCGAGAACGCCCTCGCCGGGTACCTCTTCGACGACGTGATCCGCAACGACGGCACCTTGGCTCAGCTTCACGACCGCGTGATGCAGCTCATCCCGATCACCATGTAAACATGGAACCACCGTGTTAAGGTGGAACCATGCGAATCACCCCCCGCAAGGAAGAGGTCGAGGCCGTGAAGGCGCTCTTGGAGGACCCCACCTTCGAGAGCGCCGACCAGATGGCCAAAGCCCTGATCAAGGAGATGGGCGAGATCCTCCAGATGCGCGACTGGGTGGCCCTGGTCCACACCTGGAAGGACGGAAGCCGCGGGCTCAACTGGGCCCCGTTCGGCAACGAGGCCGAGGCGAAAGCCTTCGCCAACAAGCTCGCGATCGGGGGCACCGGCCGCCTGGTCAAGCTCTACGCCCCCGGCGTCACGCTCGCCAACATCGACGGCAAGAAGGGCTGGAAGGGCTGGAAGGGCTGGTGCTTCCACCCCGATTGCGGCCACGCCCCCTTCACCCACTCGCTTGCCGGCGCCGCCCGAGGCGCCTGTCAGATACCCACCTGCCCGTGCGACAAGTTCCGGGCGACATGACCGCAGAACGGATACCTCCATGACGAACGCACTCCGCGCCCCGAAGATGACCGAAGCCGAGATCGCCGAGCTGCGAGACCTCCGCCAGGGCAACCGTGTCACCGAAGCCTTCCTCGTCCGCCTTGCCGCCCACTACCTCAAGGCCGAGGCTGACGGGGTACTCAACCCGGCTCGCCACCTCGCCGAATACCTCGGCGTCCAGCGTCAGACGGTCCTCACCTACATGCGGATGGCCCGAAACAGTGGCCTGATCGCAAAGAAGCGTCCCTGATCAGCCAAGGAGAACCCTCCCCGTGAAGACCGTCGAGTTCCACACCTGCGACTGCTCCGACAAGCGAGCCTTCGGCGACCGCCGCGCCGCCGAGAAGGCCCTCGGCCGGGCCCAGGCCAAGCGCGACCGCCAGGCCCAGCGCTGGGAGGGTCGCCACCCGCAGAACCGTGAAAACCGCGTCTACCAGTGCGATTTCGGCATGTGGCACCTCACGAAGCAGTCCCGCCGCTCCTACGAGGAGCACGCCGCACGCAACGCGGCCTGAATGTAAACCTGAGACCAGAAAGGGTCAGCCGTGACCAGCCCCTTCAACCTCCGCTCCGACATGCGCGTCGAACTCGTCGACCACAACCTCTCGGACCTCGCCGTCGTACGGGCCGCCCGTGTCTCCACCCTCGGCGCCCAGGCCCGCCAGGACGAGACCGGCCGGACTCTGGCCGCCAGCGACGAGGGCCTGATCAAGTACCTCATGCGCGAGCGTCACGGCAGCCCGTTCGAGCACGGCAGTCTCACCCTGTACATCGAGGCCCCGATCTTCGTCTTCCGCGAATGGCAGCGCCACCGCATCGCCTCGTACAACGAAGAGTCCGCCCGCTACCGCGAGTTGAGGCCCGACTTCTACCTCCCCTCCGTAGGCCGCAACCTCGTCCAAACCGGCAAGCCCGGCCACTACCGATTCGAGCCCGGCACCCCAGAGCAGTTCGCCACCGTGGACGCCGAGCTGTTCCGCGCCTACGAGACCGCCTACCAGTCCTACGAGCGGATGCTCTCCGCCGGCATCGCCCGCGAGGTCGCCCGCGCAGCCCTCCCGGTCGGCATCTACAGCTCGATGTACGTCACCCTGAACCCCCGCGGCCTCATGAACTTCCTGAGCCTGCGTACCCACCGCGAGGACGCCGCCTTCGTCTCCAACCCTCAGCGCGAGATCGAGATGTGCGCCGAGAAGGCCGAGGCGATCTTCGCCGAGCTGATGCCGGTCACCCACGCCGCCTTCGAGGCGAACGGGCGGGTGGCGCCTTGACGGCAGGGGGGAGCAACCGGCTGCTGACCCCGGAAGAAGTGGCCGAATGGCTGAAGGTCAGCGACATCACCGTGCGGAACAAGTACCGCCACTGGGGGTTGAAGGCCCAGAAGGTGGGGCGGCTCCTGAGATTCCGCGAGCGCGACATCGTCGCGTACCTCGAAGACCACTACGGATAGCGGCACACCTGTGCCTGAAACAGAGACAAGAGATAGGGGGCCGCATGGCCACGGTGTTCCAGAAGTGCAAGACCGACCCGCAGAGCAAGGAGTACCCCTGCGACAAGGCGCGATGTGGGCACAAATGGACTGTCCGCTACAGAGAGCCTGGCGGCCGGACCGCGCGTCAGCGAGAGAAGACGTTCGACAAGAAGACCGGTCCGGACGGAGCTGACGCCTTCGCCTCCAAGGTCGAGCACGACAAGGGGATGGGGATCTACCTCGACCCCCAGCGTGGCGCTATAACGCTTCGGGCCTGGTCGCGGGAGTGGTTGGATCGGCAGATCCTCGCCGAGGGCACCCTGCGCAACTACGAGGGGTTCACGAAGAACCACCTCGTCCCCCACCTCGGCCGCAAGACTCTCGCCGGGCTCGCGAAGGCCGACTTCGAGCGCTTCGTAGCGGCGCTGCACCGCAAGGGCGAGGGCATGGCCGCTTCGACGATCAACGACCGGATGAAGTTCGTGGCCGCGATGCTTGAGGCTGCCGTCGTTGAGAAGCGCATATCCGAGAACCCAGCGAAGGGTGTCAAGATCCCTCGGACGAGTTCGCTCGCCGTGGACGAGGACGAGATTCCCAGCCTCGAAGAGGTCGAGCTGTTGGCGAAGCACATCTCGCCTCAGTACCGGCTGTCGATCTACTTGCAGTCGGGGGCTGGCCTCCGGATCAGCGAGACCCTGGCCTTCGCGAGCGAGTGCCGGCGGACCGACTTCATCCGCGTCCGCTGGCAGGTCAGCTCACAGGCCAACCGTGGGGACCGCCGTACGACCTTCGTCCCGCTGAAGCATCGGGCCGAGGGGGAGTACCGAGACATCCCGGTCGCTCCGTTCATCGACGAGGAGATCGACGCCCACTTGGAGCAGTGGGATTCGATCCCGGTTGCCTTCAAGGACAAGGCGGGCAAGGACCGACAGCTCGAAGTCTTCTTCGCCCCGCGTGAGCGAGGCAAGGGCACCATGCCCACGGCAACGACGTACGGCTACCACTTCAAGAAGGCATGTCGGGCCGCCGGTCTGGTCGACGTGAACGGCAAGCCGAAGTACACCCCGCACTCGCTGAGGCACTTCTTCGCGTCGACTGCTCTTGCAAACGGCATCCCGATCCACGAGGTCTCGCGCTGGCTGGGCCACAAGTCGATCAAGACCACCGTGGACATCTATGGGCACCTCGTTCCGGGTGCCTGGCACCGCTGCCGTGAGGTCATGCAGAATGCCATGAGGCCCGTGCCGGTGGAGGTCCCGAGCGAGGCTCCGCGAACCCCGGAGGGGTACGACGAAGTGGCCTAGGTGCTGACCTTGTTTTTCCGTGCTGATTCTGTGCTGACTTGGATCTCTCAGAAGCCCGTTTCCGCAGGTGAGAGCGTTGTGGTGGACGTTCCGCTTCAATGTGTGATCGCTGCTTTACCGAGCGCTAGGTGATTCGTCAAGCGCGCAGGTCGGAAGGGGCCGGGCTCTGGCGAGCCAGGCCCCTTCCGCGTTCCTGTGCTGACTTGGTGCTGACTTTCAGTTGCCCCGCGATGGGGTGAGCTTGTCGAGGTCCACGTTGATCTCGAAGGGCACAGGACGCTTGAGGGTGCCCCGGAAGATACCCGCCGGCGCGTAGACGCCGGTCGGTTCGTCGAGTTCGTAGACGTGCACGACAGGAGCGCCATCTTCTTCCTCGATGCACCAATAGTGCGAGATCTTGGCTTCTGCGTACTTGTGTAGCTTCACCGTGCGGTCACGGTGGGCGGATTCCGGTGAGACGACCTCGATGACGAGCCGGACCTCTTCCGGCGCGTACCACGTGCGGTCCGGGTCGTAGGGCGCGGTCGTCACCAGCAGATCCGGCTCCGGCCGGTTTCGCTCGTCGAGGCGGATCGTCATCTCCCGTTCGACCTCGAAACCGGCGGGCGCGGTGGCCATGAGTGTGGTGGTGAGGGAGGTGACAAGGCGGCCATGCCAGGACCGCTGGGGCGACATCATGAAGACGAGGGCTCCGTCGATCAGCTCGGTGTGGCGTGGCGCCTCGGGGAGGCGGTCCAGATCCTCCGCGAACCAGCCTTCCGCGCGCGGCGGGCGCATCCAGTCGGGCAGTGCGGTCATGGCTAAACCGTAGCGACTCGGCGAGGCCTGGGCCACGAGATCGTCAAGAGGCCACCGCCCTTCCTGGCTGTCCTGAAAACCCCGGACCTGCCGCCCGTGCTGATTCTGTGCTGACTTGGATCTCTCAGAAGCCCGTTTGCGCAGGTGAGAGCGTTGTGGCAGGCGTTCCCCTTCAACGTGTAGCGCATGGTGCACCACCACTTGGGCCTGACCCGACGGGCCCGCCCGTATGACCCTGGTCGGGGTCGTACGGGCAGGCCCTTGTGTGCCGGTCGGGGCGGTGAGCGCCCGGATTCAGGTGGACTGCAGTTCCAGCAGTGCCGACACCAGCCGGTCCACCTCCTCCCGCGTGTTGTACAGCGCCAGCGACGCACGGGCCGCCGAGTCGAGGCCGTAGTGGGCCAGGGCCGGCTGGGCGCAGTGGTGCCCGGCCCGGACGGCTATGCCGTCGTGGTCCAGCCAGTCGGCGATCTCGGCCGGGGTGTGGCCGGGCAGGGTGAAGGTCAGTACGCCGATCCGCTCGGCCGCCGCGCCCAGCACTTCGAGGCCCGGGACCTTGGCCAGGGCTTCCTGCGCGTAGGCCATCAGTTGCGTCTCGTAGTCCGCCACCGCCTTGCGGTCGAAGGCCGTCAGCCAGTTGAGGGCGGACAGCAGGCCGGCCACGCCGGAGATATGGCCGGTGCCCGCTTCGAAGCGGTGCGGGACCGGGGCGAACGTCGTCCGGCCGAAGCTCACCGACTCGATCATGTTGCCGCCCGACTGCCACGGCGCCATGGCCTGGAGGATCTCCGGTTTGGCGTACAGGGCGCCGATGCCCGTGGGCGCGTAGATCTTGTGGCCGGAGAAGGCGTAGAAGTCGGCGTCCAGGTCCGTCACGTCGACCGGGAAGTGCGCCACCGCCTGTGCCCCGTCCACCAGCACCTTCGCCTGGTAGCGGTGCGCCAGCGCCGTCATCTCCCGGACCGGCGGCACGGTGCCGAGGACGTTCGAGGCATGGCTGATGACCACGAGCCGGGTCCTCATGGAGAGCAGATCGGCGTACGCGTCCTGGTCGATGCCGCCGTCCGGCCGCAGGGGTACGGGCACGACGCGCGCGCGTGTCTCCTTGGCGACCAGCTGCCAGGGCACGATGTTCGCGTGGTGCTCCAGCACCGGCACCAGGACGTCGTCCCCGGGGCCGAGGTTGGCGCGCCCCCAGCTCTGCGCGACCAGGTTGATCGCCTCGGTCGTTCCCCGGACGAAGACGATGCTCTCGGGCGAGGGCGCGCCCAGGAACCGCGCGACCGCGGCCCGGCCCGCCTCGTACATCTCCGTCGCCTCGCGCGCCATCGTGTGCGCGCCCCGGTGGATGTTGGAGTTGGCGGAGGCGTAGAACGCCGCCAGCGCCTCGATCACCTGCCGGGGCTTCTGCGTGGTGGCGCCGTTGTCCAGCCAGATCAGCGGGTGGCCGTTGACCGTCCGGTGCAGGATCGGTACGTCCCGGCGGGCCACCTCGGGCGAGAAGCCCTGGGAGGCACCGGACGGCTGGGGAACGGCAGGAGCAGGAGCCAGGGCTTGGCCGGTGGGCTCGGGAACCCTCGTCAGGACCTGGGCAGTCGGCGCCGTCAGGCCGGGGAAGCCGGCAACGTCAGGAGTAGTCATGGTACTTGGACACCTCGACGTTCTGGAGGACCGCGAGCGCGTCCTCCACCAGCACCGCCGCGTTGAAGTACGCCGTCATCAGGTACGACGTGATGCCCTTCTGGTCCACGCCCATGTTCTTCATCGCCAGACCCGGCTCGACCTCGTCGGCGACGTTCGACGGCCGCAGGCCCACCACGCCCTGCTCGGCCTCGCCCAGCCGCATCAGCAGGATCTCGGTCGTCCCCACGCCCGCGCCCCCGGAGAAGCGCACCTTGTCCGACGGCAGCAGCGGCACTCCACGCCAGGTCAGCAGCGGGCTGCCGAAGCGGTTCTCGATCACCGGGGGCACGCCCCGGCGCGTACATTCGCGGCCGAACCCCGCGATCGCCTTCGGGTGGGCGAGGAAGTACGCGGGCTGCTTCCACACCCGCGTCAGCAGCTCGTCCAGGTCGTCGGGGGTCGGCGCGCCGGTGCGCGTCTGTACGCGCTGCCCCGGGGCGACGTTGTTGAAGAGCCCGAACTCCGGGTGGTACAGCATCGAGGCCTCCTGCCGCTCGCGCAGCGCGTGAACGGTGAGGTTGGCCTGGGCCCGCGTCTGGTCGATCGGCCCGTTGTAGAGGTCGGAGACGCGGGTGTGCACGCGCAGCACGGTCTGGGCGAGCGTCATGTGGTACTCGCGGGGCGCGTCCTCGTAGTCCACGAACGTCCCCGGCAGGTCCGGCTCACCCTCGTGCCCAGCGGTGAGGTCGACGGGGACCTCGGCACCGGCCATGACGTGGGCGCCGGCGACGTACGCGTCCACCGCGCCGCGTAAGGTCTCGTTCCGCTCGCCGAGCCGGGCGAGTTCCGCGCGGTCCAGGCAGAGGGCGGTGCCGGCGGTCAGCGCCTGCACCCGGTAGGGCATGGCCTCGGCGCGGGTCCACGCGCCGAGGTCGAAGAACTGGCCGTCGCCGATGACGTCGAGGAGCGCGTCCGCGCCGTACTGCCCGGTCGCGCGCTTCTCGGCGCGCCCGTGCACGATCACCCACAACCGGTCGGCAGGGGCGCCCTCCTGGGCCAGCACTTCGCCGGGTTCGAAGGTCACCTGCGTGAAAGCGCACGCCAGTTCCTCCAGCAGCGCGTCGTCCGCCTCGCGCAGGTACGGCAGTTCGCGGAGGTCGCCCGCGATGACGCGCGGCGCGCCGTCGTCGGTCGTGCTGATGCGGTCGTCGCCCAGGACGTACGTACGACGCCGGTTGACGCGGTAGACGCCCGACTCGACGTCCACCCAGGGCAGCGCGCGCAGCAGGTAGCGCGGCGTGATGCCGCGCATCTGCGGTGTCGTCTTGGTGGTGTTGGCGAGTTGCCGTGCGGCATCCGGGCCGAGGCTCAACCGCTCGCTCATGACGAACTCCTCCCAGGTAGGGGTGGGAACGAGGAGGGATCGTCGTCCTGTCGCCGGGTGGACCACAAGGGGGGTATTTATCGCAGATAGCATGAAGTGTCTGGATTACACGCCTTACGGGAATCGCGCGCCTGTCCGAGCGGCCCTTGTCGCCGCAGGCCGCAGCGTGCGAGGGCGGCAGGGGTTCTCTGTCCGGCTTGGGGCGGTGGTATCTATGAATCATCCATAGAGGGCCGAATTTCACCTCATATGAATGCTTTGTGAATCCCAAAGAGTCGGTTATTGTCTGTTGAAAGTGGTTGGCGCCGTAGCGTTATCGAAGTCCGGCGAAGTCGGTGTTCGGCGGTATCGAGAGAAATGCTCCTCCGCCCGCCTTGAACCCCCGCGAAAACCCCTCCTAAAGGGCCCTGGGGAAGCCCATGACCGGTTCCGGCGCCGGATCCGTCACCCAGCCCGCCACCAGCACCAGCCGGGACTCGCGGTCGACGGCGAGGAAGCCGAAGGGGCGGTCGAAGACGGCGCGGACGACCGTGGACTCGTACCGGTACTGCGGCGGCGCGCTCCCCGGCGCTGCCATCACGGCCGTCACCGCGGCCGCCCGGAAGCCCAGCGCGCCGAACTGGGCCACCGCGGACTGGCGGGCCTGGCCGATGGCGAGCGGGTAGTCACTGACGCCGGGGAAGTGGGCGTGCCGCGCGTCCGTCGCCGCCGTGAGCCCGAACAGCCCGGCCAGGGCGAGCAGATCGTGATCGGCGCGCACCTCGTACGCCACCGTCCGCACGTCCAGCGTCAGCGGTACCGGCTCGACGGCCGGCTGCTGCTCGACGTACAGGCCCGGCCCGACATGCCCGTGCGGCAGCGAGCCGCCGCCGGTGAGCGGCAGCGCCCGTTCCACGATCCCCACGCCGGCCGTGAGCACCTGACCCGGGGTCATCCGCTCCTCGCCGAGCACCAGGTGGACGTCCACGCCGTTGTCACCCGGCACCGTCAGCGCGGTGACGAACCCGTCCGGCGTGCTCGTCACACCGACCCGGTCCGGCCGAGGGCTCCGCCGGTGCAGCCCGCGCAGCGTACGGCCCTGCCAGGGACCGGCGTCCGGCGTGAGCGGCAGCTGGTCGAAGGGCTGCCGCCAGGTGGTGCGCAACGCGAGGGCGCTCGCCAGCACCATCCGCGCGTCCCGGGTCAGCGTCACGGGCATCCGCTCGACCAGCCCGCCGGTCCGCTCGGCCGCCCAGGCGTCCAGCCGCTCCTGCGCGGTGACGAGGTCGTCCCCGAACACGCCGTACGCCCCGGCCGGCAGCCCGGCCCGCCACTCCTCGCGCAGGGCGAGCGCGTGATGCGTCCACAGGCCGAGCGCGGCGTCCATCCCGGACACCGACGCGAGCGCCGCCAGCAACTCCCGTGCGGCACCCGCCGCCTGACCCGCCGGCACCCCGAGGGCCTCGCTCAGCTCCGCCCGCGCCGGTCCCGCCGCCCCGTCGGCCAGGAAGGCCAGCAGGGGCCACACCCCGGGCGCGGAGAACACCGTGCCCTCCGGCAGTGCATGCGCCCAGCGGGCCGTCATACCGTTCACTTGACGGACCGTCTCGGCGGTCACCTTGCTCACGCGTTCCCCTCCTGCTGATCCCCGACCCAGGAGCACGGTACCGGTGTCCACACCCCCGCCCTCCGGCCCGCCCATGGGTGTGAGCGCACCCATACGGGGGAGAAAGTGCCTGGGTAAAGCCCACCCCGGCCCCATGTCATCACATCGAGTGATTCTCTGGCCCTTGCTTGCATGGCACAACCCACGGTTGCCAGGCTGTTGCTGTCTGTACAACCTGATGGGAGCGGCCAGTGACTTTCGGTGAGCAGCCGGCGTACCTGCGTGTCGCGGGTGATCTCCGCAAGAAGATCGTCGACGGTTCACTGCCGCCCCACACCCGCCTGCCGTCCCAGGCCCGCATCCGCGAGGAGTACGGCGTCTCGGACACGGTCGCGCTGGAGGCCCGCAAGGTGCTGATGGCCGAGGGGCTGGTCGAGGGCCGCTCGGGCTCCGGGACCTATGTGCGCGAGCGGCCCGTGCCCCGCCGTGTGGCCCGCTCCGGATACCGCCCGTCCGGCGGCGCCACGCCGTTCCGGCAGGAGCAGGCGGACGCCTCGGTGCGCGGCACCTGGGAGTCCAGCAGCGAGCAGGCCGAGGCCGGCGCCGCCATCGCCGAGCGGCTCGCGATCGAGGTCGGCGACCGGGTCATGCGCACCAAGTACCTGTTCCGGGAGGCCGGCGAGCCGATGATGCTCTCCACCTCCTGGGAGCCCCTCGCCGTCACCGGCCGCACCCCCGTGATGCTCCCCGAGGAGGGCCCGCTGGGCGGCATGGGCGTGGCCGAGCGCATGCGCGCCATCGACGTCATCGTGGACAACGTCACCGAGGAGGTGGGCGCCCGCCCCGGCCTCGCCGAGGAACTCCACATCCTCGGCGGCGTCCCCGGCCACGTGGTCCTCGTCATCCAGCGCACGTACTACGCCTCCGGCCGCCCGGTGGAAACAGCGGACGTGGTGATTCCGGCGGACCGGTATCGGGTCGCCTATCACTTGCCGGTGAGGTGATCGGCCGAGTGTGTGCGCCCCTTGAGTGAGGTAGCGCACACCCCGGTGTGCCCCGCGGGCCGCCGGATGGGGCGCGTGACCTGGGACAGCGGGCGACCGGGGGCCGTAATTCGGCCGTTTTCGCTGGTGAACAGGGGTCACTCGGATATGCCCCCGACTCGGGACGGCGGCGCTCACGACGGCGCGTTCGCTTCTGTGCGCCCCCACCCTTCTGGCTGGTTGCGTACCTCTTTGTGAAAAGGCGTATTCGCTGCGTGAAGGTTGGGCGTACGCTCGGGCATATGCGTATTGCGGTTTCCTTAGGCGGGGCACGGCGGGGGGCCGGAACCCCCCGGGCGAGCGCGGCCGGACGTGGGGGAAGGTGGGCCGGTGCGAGAAGGAGCGACGCGAGGGGCGGGGACCATGAGTGAGGGGACGGTCTCGCTGCCCTGGATCGTGATACGGCAGGACGACAACGGCAATCGCTACCGCGTCGGCAGGTACGCCACCCGCGCCGAGGCCCAGAAGATCGCCGACAGCCTCGACGACCGGGGGCACAAACAGCTCTACTGGGTCGAGCGCATCGCCCAGAACGGGGACGGCGCCCGCAACTGACCTCGCGGGCCCTCCCGTAGGCTCCGCCCCATGACGCCCAGCACGCCCATGGCACCCAGGACGGACCGGATCGTGGTGGTGGGAGCCGCCCTGCTCGACGGCGACCGGCTGCTCGCCGCCCGCCGTAGCGCACCCGCGGACCTGGCCGGCCGCTGGGAGCTGCCCGGCGGCAAGGTCGAGCCGGGCGAGCGGCCCGAGCACGCCCTGGTGCGCGAACTGCGCGAGGAACTCGGCGTCGACGCCGAGCCGGTCGAGCGCGTGCCGGGCGAGTGGCCGCTGCGGGCGCCGTACGTCCTGCAGGTGTGGACCGCCCGCCTGCGCCCCGGCTCGCCCGCCCCCCGGCCCCTCGAGGACCACGACGAGCTGCGCTGGCTCACCCCGGACCGGATCTGGGAGGTCGACTGGCTCGACCAGGATGTCGCCGCGGTCCGGGAGGTGGCCGCGCGGCCACCGCACCACCCGAGCTCTTAGGTGCGCGGTTCGCCAGGCGGAGCGCCCCGTACGCCGTTCGTGCCACAGTGCGCCCTCTCAGGCGGTACTGCCCCCGGGATATCGGGTATGTGCCCATTAACCCCATGAAACCGGACATGGGTGGGCTCGCTGGCCTGGGAAGTGATCGGCGTGATCGACACCGATGGCGACTGCGCCGAGTGGACCTTTCCCGCGGAACCGGGCGCCGTGCGCACCGCACGCGCCGCGGTCCGCGGCCAGTTGCACGGCTGGGGCCTCGACTGCCTCGCCGATCTCGCCGCGTTGCTGGTCAGCGAGCTGGTCACCAACTCGCTGCGGCACGCCACCGGCCCCATCGGGGTACGGCTCGTCCGTCCCGTCAAACTGGACGACACCCTGCTGGTGGAGGTCTCCGACCCGCTGCCCGACCCGCCGCGCGAGCGCGTCGCCCGCGACGAGGACGAGGGTGGCCGCGGACTGCAACTGGTCGCCGGCTCCTCGCGCCGCTGGGGCACCCGGCCCGGCGTGAGCGGAAAGACCGTCTGGTTCGAACTGGCAGTGCCGGGGTGAGCCGGAGGCGTGCGGGGAGCACGGGGGGTGTACAGCGGGCGGGAGTGCGTCCATCGTGCGCTCCGGGGGCGCGGCCGGTCCCTCGGTGCGTGATTCGAGGGCGTGTTCCCTGGTTAGAAGAGTGGAAGTGTTGTCACGGACGGTCCGAAAAACATCTGGACCGAGCTGTGATCGTGAACACCGTGTCGTGCGGCGCCGTAGTGCTGGATACTGCGGGCAGCCGCCTTCGGTGACCGGTGCCGACGCGGTGAGCTGGAGGGGACGGTTCGCGTGAGCGAGATACCAGCGAAGGCCACGGAGTCCGAGGACCCGTCGGACGGCGCGAGGAACCAGGCCGCGGAAGCTGCCGCGGCACCCGGCGACGCCATGTGGCAGAGCAGTCCGCCCGGTTCGATCTACGACTACATCAAGGTCGCGTCCTTCTCCATCAACACCGGCGGGCTGGTCGACCAGTGGAGCCTGCGCGCCGAGCAGCTCTTCGGCATCCCCGCCGCCCGTGCCGTCGGCATGGACCCGATAGAGGCCTTCGTCGACCCCGATCTGCGCGAGCGCGGCCAGCGCAAGATGGCCGAGATCCTCGACGGACGGGAGTGGACCGGGGTCGTACCCTTCCGGATGCCGGACACGGCCGACGGCGCGCGCGGCGAGGAGGGCCTCGCCGAGGTCTACGTCATGCCCACCCGGACCGCGGAGGGCGACAAGGCGGCCGTCTGCATCGTCGTGGACGTCCGCACCCTGCGCAGCATCGAGACCGACCTCGCCGCCTCGCAGGCCATTTTCGGTCAATCCCCGTTCGGATTCCTGCTGATCGACATCGATCTGAGGGTCCGTCGGGCGAACCAGAGATTCGCCTCCATCTTCGGCGGATCCCCGGACGACCACCGTGGCAAGGGCGTTCACGACTATCTGCCGCGCGGTGAGGCCGAGCGGGTTTCGGCCACCCTGCGGCGGGTGCTGGAGAGCGGCGAGTCCATCACCGACATGCACGTCACGGGGTACGTCCCCGGCTCCGAGGAACGCCGGCACTGGTCCGTCAACCTCTACCGCGTGCACAGCGGCAGTGGCCGGCCCATCGGCATCGCCTGGCTCGGCACCGACATCACCGCCCGCCGGGCCGCCGCCCGCGAGGCCGCCGCCGCCCGCCGCAACCTCGCCCTGCTCAACGAGGCCGGCGCCCGCATAGGGAACTCCCTGGACCTGGAGACCACGGCCCGCGAACTCCTCGACGTCGTCGTCCCCGGCTTCTGCGACCTCGCCACCGTCGACCTCTACCAGGGCCTGCTCACCGGCGACGAGACCCCGCCCGGCCTCGCCGACGGCAGCGCCGAACTGCGCCGCGTCGCCTTCGCCAGCGCCGTCTCCGGCGCCCCCTTCGCCGCCTCCGGCGAGCCCGTCGAGGTCGGCGCCGTCCACCACTTCCCCTTCAACTCGCCCTGCGCGGACGCCCTGCGCACCGCCCGCCCACGGTTCCTGCCCGCCCAGGACGGCGGACTGGTGCAGTCCACGCTGGCCGTGCCGATGGTCGCACACGACACGGTCGTCGGCCTCGCCCAGTTCGCCCGCACCAAGGGCAGCGAGCCGTTCGGCGACCGCGACCGGGACCTGGCCGTGGAACTGGCGGCACGCGCGGCGGTCTGCATCGACAACGCGCGCCTGTACCGCCGGGAGCACGAGCGGGCGCTGATCCTGCAGCGGTCGCTCCTGCCGCCGGGCGACCCCGAGGCCTCCGGGCTGGACATCGCCTGCCGCTATCTGCCCGGCAACGCGGCCACGGAGGTGGGCGGCGACTGGTTCGACGTCATCGAACTGCCCGGCCACCGAACGGCGTTGGTCGTGGGCGATGTGATGGGACGGGGCCTGCGGGCGGCGGTCGCCATGGGTGAACTCCGTACGGCGGTACGGACCTTGGCGCTGCTGGATCTCGAACCCGCCGAGGTCCTGTCGGCGTTGGACGAGATCGCGCGGGGGCTGGGCACTCCGGGCGGGGTGCAGCAGGCGACGCGCACGGCACGCCAGCCGCGCGACGCCGACCTCTCCGAGGTGTACCTCGCGACCTGCGTGTACGCCGTCTACGACTCCGTCACCAGACGCTGTACGTTCGCCAACGCCGGCCATCTGCCGCCGGTGCTGGTCGAGCCCGGCGAGTCGGCCCTGATGCTGGACGTGCCGCCCGGCATGCCGCTCGGGGTGGGCGGCGAGCCCTTCGAGGAGGTCGAGGTCGACCTGCCGGAGGGCGCGCTGCTGGCCCTGTACACGGACGGCCTGGTCGAGTCCCGCGACCACCCCCTGGACGAGGGCCTGCAGGCGTTCGTCGGCGCGCTCACCGACCCCTCCCGTCCCCTGGAGGACGTCTGCGACCACGTCCTCAACACCCTCGACACCCACCACGGCGAGGACGACATCGCGCTGCTGATGGCCCGGGTGCAGGGCCTGCCTGCCGAGTCCGTCGGCGACTGGACGCTGCCGCGCGAGCCGCGCAGCGTGGGGCGGGCGCGGGAGTATGCGCGGGGGCAGCTGCTGAGCTGGGATCTGGAGCCGCTCGTCGACACGACGGAACTGCTCGTCAGCGAACTGGTCACCAACGCGCTGCGGTACGGCGAGGGGGAGATCCGGCTGCGGCTGCTGCTGGACCGCACGCTGGTGTGCGAGGTGTGGGACTCCGGCCTGGTCCAGCCCAGGCGCCGACGGGCGCGGGACACGGATGAAGGGGGCCGGGGGCTGCAGCTGGTGGGGTTGCTCAGTGCGGCGTGGGGCTCGCGGCGGACGCCTCGCGGCAAGACGGTGTGGTTCGAGCTGCCGTTGCCCGGTGGGGAGGCGGGACTGACGGACCCGGCGGAGGCCTTGCTGAGCCTCTTCTGACCGGCTGCACGCACCAGCCCCCGCTCACCTGCGTTGATCAGGCCCCGTTTCCTCCCTCCGTTTCCTCCCTGCGGCTTGATCCGCCGGACAGGCCCTGGGCAGGCGTCGAGAAGCGGTGGCGGGACCTGGTCTGCGGGCCGCCGTAGCTCGCCGGTGGCCCCCCGTCCGCGTCCTCTGCCAGCAGCACCCCGCCCAGAACCGCACCGGCGAGCCCCGGCGCGTCGCCGTCGGTGCCCGCGTACGGGTGGCCACGGGACCGTACGTCCCGTTCGGCCAGGTCGCGGGCCTCGCGGGCCAGGGAGTCGGCCGTACCGGCGTGGTCCGCGCCCAGTTCCCGTGCCGCCTCCGCCAGGCGGACCCGGGCCTCAGGGCCCACGGCGCCCCGGTGCACCGCGACGAAGTCCTCCGCCCCGGCGACGGAACCCCTGGCCACCAGCAGCGCCGCGGCGGCCGGCGCGCCGGTGTGGCCCGTCTCCAGCCGTTCCACGGCGCGCGCGATCCGGCGCAGGGCGTCCAGCGGGTCGTAGGGGCCCGCCGTCAGCTCCTCCCGTACGGCAGCCTGCACACCGTCCGCGTGGGCCAGCCGTGCGTGCAGCTCACCGCTGGTCAGGGGCACCCGCACCGCCCCTTGCCGAACCGCCGCGATCTCCGCCTCCGCGCCGGTCAGCGCGGCCGGCACCAGCTCGGCCGCCTCCCGCAGCCGTGCCGCCAGTCGTTCCACCCCGGTCACCAGGACCCCGGCCTGGGCCACCGCGCCCTCGGCGGCGCGCAGCTGCCCGGCGGCCCGGGCGCCGTCGCCCGCGTCGGCACTCTGGCGGGCCTCATTGAGCCGCATGGTCGCGAACACCAGCCTGTCCTTGGCCTGTTCGACGTATCCGGTGACGGACGAGACGGCCGCGGGCGTACAGCGCTCGTGCAGGGCGGTCAAGGTGTCCTCGGCGGTCAGCGTGCGCCCCGTCAGCTCCCGGAACCGCCCCTCGGCGACCTCCAGCGCCCCGGCCAGCCCCGGCCCCTCCAGCTCCCGCAACCGGTCCAGCGCGGGGGCCTGCGCGTCCAGCCGGCGTCCCGCCTCCGCGCACCGGCCGACCACACCGATCAGCGCCTGCCGCCGCACGGTGTCGTCCTCCGGCACCCCCTGCTCGTACCGCCACCAGATCGCACAGGCGGCCGCCAGCTCGGTCTCGGCGGCCCGCAGGGCATGGACGAAGGGTTCGGTCTCCGTCTCGCCGAACCGCTCCTGGACGAAGCCGAGTTCCTCTCGGCTCGTGCGTACACAGTCGTCGGCCAGCACCAGCGCGGCACGGGCCTGGCGCTCGAAGTCGGCCGGGGTGGGGGCGGGCGGGGCGACGGAGACGATCCCGGGGGTGGTGCGGGTGCGGGCGCGGCGGGTGCGGCGCAGGTAGCCGTATCCGGCCAGCACCACGGCGGTGACCCCGGCGAGGAGCGGCAGTACGAGGTCGGCGGTGGACGCCCCGTCCTGCTGCGGTGCGGCGGCGCTCGCGACGGTCCCGGCCGGCGCCACGGGAACCGGATCTCGTGCCTCGGCCGTCATCACCGGCAACACCAGCCAGCCGACCCCGACCGCCACACCCAGCACGGCATGCGCCACCCGCACCCGTATGTGCGCGGTGGCACGCCGGGGCCGGCCCCGGATCAGGGAGGACGTCACATTTCGGAGCGTATGGGCAGGTAGACGCCTTCGCGAGCGGGACGGATACGGGTGGGGGACGGATCGAGCAGGGGGTCAGGAATGCACGACAGGGGAGCGGACGGGCCGGGAGCGGACGAGCTGGGAGTGGACGGGCCGGGACCGGACGGGGCTGCGGGTGGCAAGACGAATCGCCGCCGCTTCCTTCGCCGCACCGTGATCGCCACCCTCCTCACCCTGCTCCTCCCCCTCCTCACCGCCGAAACAGCCCTCCGCCTCAACTACACCGGCACCCCCGAACCCGGCACCACCACCCGCCACCAGGACGCCCTCTGGCTGGGCCACGCCTGGGTGGACGGCCGCAAGACGGCACAGGACGTGCGGACCCTCGCCCACCGGCTGGAGAAGACCGGCGTCCGCGACCTCTACGTCCACTCCGGCCCGCTGGAACACAACGGCACGCTCCCCGGCTCGGCCTACCCCAAGGCCCACTGGCTGACGTCGGCGCTGCACACCGCGGCGCCCCAGGTCCGCGTCCAGGCCTGGCTGGGCGACAAGCTGGCCGGCGAGACCCCCGACGGGCTGCGCCTGGACCGCGTCGAGACCCGCACCGCGATCCTCGCCTCCGCCCGCCGCGTCCTCGCCACCGGTTTCGACGGTGTGCACGTCGACCTGGAACCCCTGCACTCCGGCGACCGCGACTACCTCGCCCTCCTCGACGACCTGCGCGCCCTCACCCGCGCCCGGCACGCGGTCCTCTCCGTCGCCGCCCACCAGATCGACCCGCTGCCCGCGTTCCACTCCTTCTGGGGCGCGACCACCGGGCACCCCAAGTGGTGGTCGCAGTCCTACTTCGGGCAGGTGGCCCGCCGCGTGGACCAGATCGCCGTCATGTCGTACGACACCATGCAGCCCCTGCAGGGCCTCTACGGCGGTTACGTGGCCCAGCAGACAACCCTCGCCCTGGAAGTCACCCCGGACACCACCGACCTCCTCATGGGCCTGCCCTTCTACCACGAGAACCGCTTCGGCCACCGGGCCCGCGCCGAGACCGTCCCGGCCGCCGTCCGCGGCGTCCGCCTCGGCCTCTCCCGCACCGCCCCCGACCGCATCCGCTTCGGTGTGGCCCTGTACGTCGACTTCGCGGCAACGGAGGCGGACTGGCGCGCCTACGAGGAGGACTGGGTCACCGCCTCCTGATCTTCGAGCCCAGCCACACCAGCGGGTCGTACTTGCGGTCGACCGCGCGTTCCTTCAGCGGGATCAGGGCATTGTCGGTGATCTTGATGCCCTCGGGGCAGACCTCCGTACAGCACTTGGTGATGTTGCAGTAGCCGAGGCCGTGTTCGTCCTGGGCCGTGCGCCCCCGGTCCAGGCCGCTCTCGTCGGCCGCGTCCAGCGGATGCATGTCCAGCTCCGCCACCCGCATGAGGAAGCGCGGGCCGGCGAACGCCGTCTTGTTCTCCTCGTGGTCGCGGACGACATGGCAGGTGTCCTGGCACAGGAAGCACTCGATGCACTTGCGGAACTCCTGCGAGCGGTCCACGTCCTCCTGCGCCATCCGGTACTCGCCCGCACCGACACCGGCCGGCGGCACGAACGCGGGGACCTCCCGCGCCTTCCGGTAGTTGAAGCCGACGTCCGTCACCAGGTCCCGGACCACCGGGAAGGCGCGCAGGGGCGTGACGGTGATCGTCTCCTCCCGGGAGAACACCGACATGCGGGTCATGCACATCAGCCTCGGCCGCCCGTTGATCTCCGCGGAGCACGAACCGCACTTGCCCGCCTTGCAGTTCCAGCGGACCGCGAGGTCGGGTGCCTGGGTGGCCTGGAGACGGTGGATGATGTCCAGGACCACCTCTCCGTCGTGCACCTCGACCCCGAAGTCCTCGAGGCCGCCCCCGTCCACATCGCCCCGCCACACCTTGAAGCGGGCCTCGTAGCTGCTCACTCGTACAGCTCCTCTTCGGCGAGGTACTTGACCAGCTCCTCCTTCTCGAAGAGGGCGAGCAGGTCCGGGCGGATGGGGTCGGTGGTCTCGCGGGTCAGGCGGATCTGGCCCCGCGCGGGGTCGGTCGCCGCGAGGCCGCCGGTGGGGTCGGCCAGGGTGCACAGCAGGTTCACATTGCGCCAGGCGCGGTCCATGGTGGGGTGGTCCTCGCGGGTGTGTCCGCCGCGCGACTCGGTGCGCTCCAGCGCCGCCCGCGCCACGCACTCGCTGACCAGCAGCATGTTGCGCAGGTCGAGGGCGAGGTGCCAGCCCGGGTTGAACTGGCGGTGGCCCTCCACGCCGGCCCGGCGGGCCCGTACCCGCAGTTCGCCGAGCTTGTGCAGGGCCTGCTCCATCTCGCCCTCGCGGCGGATGATGCCGACCAGGTCGTTCATGGTCTGCTGGAGTTCCTGGTGCAGGGTGTACGGGTTCTCCGGCGGGCCCGCCTCGCCCTCCCGGTCCGTCTCCGCCGAGAACGGGCGCAGGGCCTCCGCCGCGGCCGTGTTGACCTGGGCGTCGTCCACCGGCGGGCGGCCCCCGGCGAGAGCGGCCGTGTACTGCGCCGCGTGCCAGCCCGCCCGGCGCCCGAAGACCAGCAGGTCGGAGAGCGAGTTGCCGCCGAGCCGGTTGGAGCCGTGCATGCCGCCCGCCACCTCACCGGCCGCGAACAGCCCCGGCACCCCGTGTGCCGCCGCCGTGTCGGAGTCGACGGCGATGCCGCCCATCACGTAGTGACAGGTCGGCCCGACCTCCATCGCCTCCGCCGTGATGTCGACGTCCGCCAGCTCCTTGAACTGGTGGTACATCGAGGGCAGCCGACGCCGGATCACCTCGGCGGGCATCCGGGTGGACACGTCCAGGAAGACCCCGCCGTGCGGCGAGCCCCGGCCCGCCTTCACCTCGGCGTTGATGGCGCGGGCCACCTCGTCGCGGGGCAGCAGATCGGGTGGTCGCCGGTTGTTGTCCGGGTCCTCGTACCACCGGTCGGCCTCCTCCTCCGACTCGGCGTACTTCTCCTTGAAGACGTCCGGGACGTAGTCGAACATGAACCGCTTGCCCTCGGAGTTCCGCAGGACACCGCCGTCGCCGCGCACCGACTCGGTGACGAGGATGCCCTTCACCGACGGCGGCCAGACCATGCCCGTCGGATGGAACTGCACGAACTCCATGTTGAGCAGGGGCGCCCCGGCCAGCAGGGCCAGGGCGTGCCCGTCACCCGTGTACTCCCACGAGTTCGACGTCACCTTGAAGGACTTGCCGATGCCGCCGGTCGCGACCACGACCGCGGGGGCCTCCAGGACGAAGAAGCGGCCGGTCTCGCGCTCGTAGGCGAACACGCCCGAGACCCGGTCACCGTCCTTCAGGATCCTGGTGACCGTGCACTCCTGGAAGACCTTCAGCCGGGACTCGTACTCCCCGGTCTCCTTGAAGTCCTCCTGCTGCAGCGCCACGATCTTCTGCTGGAGCGTGCGGATCAGCTCCAGGCCCGTGCGGTCGCCGACATGGGCCAGGCGCGGGTACTCGTGGCCGCCGAAGTTGCGCTGCGAGATCCGGCCGTCCTTCGTACGGTCGAACAGCGCGCCCCAGGTCTCCAGCTCCCACACCCGGTCCGGGGCCTCCTGCGCGTGCAGCTCGGCCATCCGCCACTGGTTGAGGAACTTGCCGCCGCGCAGGGTGTCGCGGAAGTGGACCTGCCAGTTGTCGTGCTCGTTGACGTTGGCCATGGCCGCCGCGATGCCGCCCTCGGCCATCACCGTGTGCGCCTTGCCGAAGAGCGACTTGCAGATCACCGCCGTACGGGCGCCCCGTTCGCGTGCCTCGATCGCGGCCCGCAGCCCGGCGCCGCCGGCACCGACCACGACGACGTCCCACTCCTGGCGGTCGACCACGGACATCAGCTCAGTACCTCACTGGTCTCTAGAAGAAGCGGGGATCGGCGAAGACGCCGGACGCGACGAGATAGACGTAGAAGTCGGCGAGCGCCACGCTCAGCAGCGACGCCCACGCCAGCTGCATGTGGCGGGCGTTGAGCCTGCCGACGAACTGCCACGCCCGGTAGCGCACCGGGTGTGTGGAGAAGTGCTTCAGCTTGCCGCCGACGATGTGCCGGCAGGAGTGGCAGGAGAGTGTGTACGCCCAGATCAGCACGATGTTGGCCAGGAAGACCAGGGTGCCGAGCCCCATGTGGCCCCAGCGGTAGTGCGTGTCCCGGAACGACAGCACGGTGTCGTAGGTCAGCACGCCCGCGACCAGCAGGGCGGCGTAGAAGAAGTACCGGTGGACGTTCTGCAGGACCAGCGGGAAGCGGGTCTCGCCGGTGTACGTCCGGTGCGGCTCGGCGACCGCGCAGGCGGGCGGGGACGCCCAGAAGCTGCGGTAGTACGCCTTGCGGTAGTAGTAGCAGGTCAGCCGGAAGCCGAGCGGGAAGATCAGGATGATGATGGCGGGGGAGATGCCCCACCAGCTCCCGAAGAGGTCGGCGTTCGGCCCGGCGTGCATGGTCCGGCAGTTCTGCGCCAGGCACGGCGAGTAGAACGGCGAGACATACGGTGCCGCGTAGTAGTCGGCGTTCGCGAAGGCCCGCCAGGTCGAGTAGACGACGAAGGCCAGCAGACCGGCCGCGGTGACGGCGGGTGCCAGCCACCAGCGGTCGGTCCGCAGGTGCGGGGCGGCGATCGCGGCGCGCGTACCGGTCCGTACGCCGCCGCTGTTCTGTTGGGGTTCCGTACCAGTGGCCAAGGCAGGACTCCGGTAGGTCGGGGGTCAGGGGGCGCGGCGGTCGCGGGCGCCCAGGCCCTCGTCGTCCGAGTCCGTCCACAGGCTGAAGTCGTAGGGCGCGTCGGAGATGGTGACGAGGTCGGGGCGGCGGGCGGTGTCCGGGGTGGCGTCGGCAGCCTCACGCAGCAGCCCGACGCTCTCCCGCAGGTGGTCTGCGTCCAGCCGGACCCGGCGCATCTCCAGGCCGCCGCTGCCGAGCTGGTGTTCCAGGCGCCCCAGCGACCGGTACAGATCGTCGAGGGAACGCTGGACCGAGGTGATGTCGTCGTGCACGGACATGACTTGCCCTCACTTCCGCGGGTCCGGCCGACCCTGGGCGATGACGTTCATGCGCCTTGGAGTGTTGCGCGTCACACGTGCCGATGTGAAGCCATGTGCAGCGATTGGCGGAGGCGTACGGATGCATCGCGCGGTGCGTTGGGCCGCACGGGTGGGGTTACCGCCCGTCGCCGCCGTGTCGCCCGCTGTGGCCGGATCCTTTCCTCTTCAGTGGGCCGCATAGGTCTGATCAGCTCCATATACCGCCAAAGGTGATCATAACGCTCGCGGCTCCCCGGAGGTAGCAGAGATGTCCCACGATGGCCCGCGCCCCGTAGGGGCGACGGCGCCGCAGACGACCGACGGCGGTACACCCCGGCGCCTCGGGCGGAACGTCACCGCCTTTGTCGCCGCCGGCGCGCTCGCGGTGCCGTTCCTCGCCGGCTGCGGCTCCGACGACAAGGTCAGCAAGCCCCTCGCCGCGCAGGACATCGCCCCGGTGGCCCGTGACCTGGTCGCCGACGGCGGCACGCTGAAGTGGGCCGTCGACGCCCTCCCCGAGACCCTGAACACCTTCCAGGCGGACGCCGACGCCGGCACCAGCCGCGTCGCCCAGGCCGTACTGCCGTCCATGTTCCGGCTCGACGCCACTGGCCGGCCCGTGCCCAATCCCGCCTATCTGGAGTCGGCCAAGGTCATCGAGACCGAGCCGCGCCAGGTGGTGCAGTACAAGCTGAACCAGCAGGCCGTCTGGAGCGACGGCCGGGAGATCGGCGCCGCGGACTTCGTCGCCCAGTGGCGCGCCCTGTCCGGCAAGAACAGCGCGTACTGGACCGCCCGCAACGCCGGCTACGACCGCATCGAGAAGATCGAGCGCGGCGCCGGCGACCTCCAGGTCCGGGTCACCTTCTCCCGCCCCTACGCCGACTGGAAGTCGCTGTTCTCCCCGCTGTACCCGAAGGACGTCACGGGCACCCCCGACGCCTTCAACGACGGCGCCCGCCGCAAGCTGAAGGTCACCGCGGGACCCTTCACCGTGAACAAGGTCGACACCGCCCACAAGGACGTCGTCCTCACCCGCAACCCGCGCTGGTGGGGCAAGCCCGCCAAGCTGTCCGAGATCGTGCTGCACGCCGTACCCCGCGACAAGCGGGCCGAGGCGCTCGCCGACGGCAGCGTGGACCTCGCCGACGTCGACCCCGCCGACGCCCAGCGGATCGGGCTCGCCGCCCGCGGCACCGTGAACCCGCTGCAGGGCGCCGGCCGGACCTCCGTGAAGAAGCTCCGGGCCTGGGCGCTCGCGCACGGCTTCGACCGCGACAAGGCCAAGGCCGGCAAGAAGAAGCTGCGCAAGGCCATCACCAGGTACCTGGACGAGCAGCAGGCGCTCCGCGACTTCTACGTCCGCAAGTCCCTGGAGCCCGCCTACACCCAGCTCGCCCTCAACGGCTCCGAGGGCCCGCTCGCCGACGAACGGGTCCGCCGGGCCGTCGCCCGCGCCCTGGACCGGGCCGAACTCGCCAAGCTGGTGCTCACCCCGCTGGGCCTGCCCGCCATCCCGGTCGGCAGCCACCTCGCCCTGTCCGGGCAGCCCGCCTACGCCGACGGCAGCGGCGCGGTCGGCGGCCAGGACACCAAGCAGGCGCAGGCGCTGCTCGCCGACGCCGGCTGGGTGCCCGGCGCCCCGGTCAAGGAGCGGAAGAAGGGCGAGAAGGCGGCCGGCTCCGAGAGCGACAAGAGCGAGAAGAGTCACAAGGGCGACAAGGACGATGAGGGGGACGAGAGGGAAAAGTCCGACGGCGGCAGGGACGGCCAGTACATCGTCGGCGAGGACAACGAGAACGACGAGGGTGACCAGGGCAACGGGGACAGCGGCAACAGCGGCGACAACAAGAGCGGCGGACGGGGGGACGGCGGCGACCGGCACCTGGCCCAGCAGGGCAGGCACGGGGGCGCGCCGGGCGCCTACGCCCCCAAGGGCACGGCCGCGCCGGCCGCCGCGGCGGCACCGCTTACCAAGGACGGCAAGCCGCTGCTGCTCCGCTTCGTGCTGCCGTCCGGCCCCGGCTCCGACACGCTGAACTCGGTCGCCGAGCGGATCTCGGCCATGCTGGAACGGGTCGGCATCCGGACGACGATCACCAAGGTGTCGGACGAGAGCTACTTCAAGGACCACATCGCCTCCGGCGACTACGACCTCGCGCTGTACTCGTGGCCGTCCTCCGCGTTCCCCGCGACGGACGACCGGCCGGTGTACGCGAAGCCGGTACCGGCCGCCGACGGCTCGGTGAACGTCGAGCAGAACTACACGCGGGTCGGCACCGACCAGGTGGACCAGCTCTTCGACGAGGCCGCGGCGACCCTGGACGAGGGCGAGGCGGTGTCGCTGATCCGCAAGGCGGACGCCAGGATCTGGGCTGCGGCGGGGTCGATTCCGCTTTATCAGCGGCCCCAGCTGGTGGGGGTGCGGAAGAACGTCGTGAACGCCGGGGCGTTCGGATTCCAGACGCCGGTCTACGAGGACATGGGCTTCTCGAAGAAGGGGGCGCCGGTCTCGGCCAGTCCCACGAACTGATCTCCGCGGAGATCATCACATGGCCCTGAGGAAGCCGACTCCCTCGGGGCCACGTACGATGGGGTGAGGCCGTGGCGTGTCAAGCCCGGCAGGGCCCGCGTAACGCAGACGTACGCGCAGGCTTTCCTCACACTCCGGGAGTACGGCAACCTTATGGCTGCGTCCATTACGCGTCACGACATCCGCAACGTCGCCATCGTCGCCCACGTCGACCATGGCAAGACCACCATCGTCGACGGCATGCTGAAGCAGGCCGGCGCGTTCGCCGCCCACCAGCTCGACTCGGTCGACGACCGCATGATGGACTCGAACGACCTGGAGCGTGAGAAGGGCATCACGATCCTCGCCAAGAACACGGCGGTCAAGTACCACCCGAAGGACGGCGGGGACCCGATCACCATCAACATCATCGACACCCCCGGCCACGCCGACTTCGGTGGCGAGGTCGAGCGCGGTCTGTCGATGGTCGACGGTGTGGTGCTGCTGGTGGACGCCTCCGAGGGCCCGCTGCCGCAGACCCGCTTCGTGCTGCGCAAGGCCCTCCAGCAGCGCCTGCCCGTCATCCTGTGCATCAACAAGACGGATCGTCCGGACTCCCGTATCGACGAGGTCGTCAACGAGACCTACGACCTCTTCCTCGACCTGGACGCGGACGAGGAGCAGATCGAGTTCCCGATCGTCTACGCCTGCGGCCGTGACGGCATCGCCTCGCTGACCAAGCCGGACGACGGCACGGTCCCGGCCGACAGCGACAGCCTGGAGCCGTTCTTCTCCACGATCCTGGAGCACATCCCGGCCCCGACGTACGAGGAGGGCGCGCCGCTCCAGGCCCACGTCACCAACCTCGACGCCGACAACTTCCTCGGCCGTATCGCGCTGCTCCGCGTCGAGCAGGGCGAGCTGCGCAAGGGCCAGACGGTCGCCTGGATCAAGCGCGACGGCTCCATCAGCAACGTGCGCATCTCCGAGCTGATGATGACCGAGGCGCTCACCCGCAAGCCCGCCGAGGTGGCCGGCCCGGGTGACATCTGCGCCGTGGCCGGTATCCCGGACATCATGATCGGCGAGACCCTGGCCGACACCGAGAACCCGGTTCCGCTGCCGCTGATCACGGTGGACGAGCCCGCGATCTCCATGGTCATCGGTACGAACACCTCGCCGCTGGTCGGCCGGGGCGGCACCGGCAAGGGCGCGGACGCCAAGTCGGCCGTCAAGGACCGCAAGGTCACCGCCCGCCAGGTCAAGGACCGCCTGGACCGCGAGCTGATCGGTAACGTCTCGCTGCGGGTCCTGGAGACCGAGCGTCCGGACGCCTGGGAGGTCCAGGGCCGTGGTGAGCTGGCGCTCGCCATCCTGGTCGAGACCATGCGCCGGGAGGGCTACGAGCTGACCGTCGGCAAGCCGCAGGTGGTCACCAAGGACGTCGACGGCAAGGTCTACGAGCCGGTCGAGCGCATGACGATCGACGTGCCCGAGGAGCACATGGGCGCGGTCACGCAGCTCATGGGCGTCCGCAAGGGCCGGATGGACAACATGTCCAACCACGGCTCCGGCTGGGTCCGCATGGAGTTCGTCGTCCCGTCGCGTGGTCTGATCGGTTTCCGGACCGAGTTCCTGACCCAGACCCGGGGTACGGGCATCGGCCACTCGATCCACGAGGGCCACGAGCCCTGGTTCGGCACGCTGCAGACCCGTAACAACGGCTCGCTGGTCGCCGACCGCGCCGGTGCCGTCACCGCGTTCGCGATGACGAACCTCCAGGAGCGCGGCGTGCTCTTCGTGGAGCCGGGCACCGAGGTGTACGAGGGCATGATCGTCGGTGAGAACTCCCGCTCCGACGACATGGACGTCAACATCACCAAGGAGAAGAAGCTCACCAACATGCGGTCCTCGACGGCCGATGTGGCCGAGTCGATCGTGCCGCCGCGCAAGCTGTCGCTGGAGCAGTCGCTGGAGTTCTGCCGTGACGACGAGTGCGTCGAGGTGACCCCGGAGGCCGTTCGCATCCGCAAGGTGAACCTCGACCAGCGTGAGCGTGCCCGCGCCGCGAGCCGCGCCAAGCACGGCTGATCCGCCGGTAGTTGAGCCCGGGTTGTCCCCAGGATGGGGGCACCCGGGCTTTTTGCAACCCAATTTCGGGTGGCCTATGTCCGACATGCGGAGATCGCTGCCCGATAGCCAAGTAACAAGTCCGTTTCGTGCCCTCTTCCGTCGAACGGTTTGTCCAGATATTGGAAGCTTTAGCGGCGATCCGTGACTGAATTGAGATCTACGGGCAGTGGTCGGTGGTCGACCCATGGCAGATAGTTAGCCGCGAAGCGCTCGGGTCAATGGGTCTCGCACTGTGGGGACAGTGCCGACTCACGAGCACCAGGGGGTGTCTGTCCCTCCGTCAGGGGTGTCGGAGGGAAGACGGAAACCCTCTCTTGTTGGTGAACGCGTGGAGTCACTCATACCTTGAAACGGACGAACCGTGACAAGTCCTATCGACATTGAGGGCGGCGGGACTTCGGTCGTCGTCGACGGCGAACCAGGGCCGGAGGCGAAGGGCGAAGCCGTCAAGCTCGAAGGCCGGTCTCCCGGCCAGCTGATGTGGATGCGCTTCAAGCGCGACCGCACCGGCGTGATCTCGGCCTACGTCGTGGGCTTCTTCTTCCTGATCGGCCTGCTCGCCCCGCTGATCTCCAAGCTGTACGGCAAGAACCCGTACACGGTGTACGCGGACGAGCGACCGGAGCTGTTCGACAGCGCCGGCGTGCCGGTGCAGCCCAACGGCGGTATCAGCGGCGATTTCTGGTTCGGACTCGAACCCGGCAACGGCTACGACGTCTTCACCAAGCTGATCTACGGCATCCGCACCTCGCTGATGATCTCGGTCGCGGTCACCGTCGCGGTCGTTCTGACCGGCATTCTGCTCGGCGTCACCGCCGGCTATGTCGGCGGCAGGACCGACTACTTCATCGGCCGGGTCATTGACTTCCTGCTGGCCTTCCCGGCGCAGCTGTTCTTCATCGCGAGCATGCCGGTCGTGGTGTCGCTGTTCGTCAGTCCCCGCGACGAGACCCCCACCTATGTCCGGGTGGTGGCCCTGATCATCGTCCAGTGGTTCCTGGGCTGGATGGGTCTCGGCCGTATCCTGCGCGGCACCGCACTCGCCCTGCGGGAGCGGGAGTTCATCGAGGCGGCCCGGGTCAGCGGTGCCTCCTCGTGGCGGATCATCCGCAAGGAGATCCTGCCGAACGTCGTCACGCCACTGCTGGTGCAGGCGACGTATCTGCTGCCCGGTTTCGTGACGGCCGAGGCCGGTCTGTCCTTCCTGGGCGTCGGCATCGTCGAACCGACGCCGGACTGGGGGCAGATGTTCTCCAAGGCGTCCACCGAACTGGTGATGCAGAACGACATCACCTACATGTTCTTCCCCGGCGTTTCGATGATCATCTTCGTCGTCGCGTTCAACCTGCTCGGGGACTCGGTCAGGGACGCCTTCGATCCCAAGACCGCGCGCTGACCGCAGTACGTCAACCACACGAAACGTCAGTTTTCAAGGATGGGTGGGAAATTTCGTGATGAGTAGGGGCGGACGCCACACATACGCCGCGCTCTCCGTGCTCGCCGCCGGGGCTCTCGTGCTCACCGGTTGCAGCAAGGGCGGCAGCGACTCCGGCGGCAACGACAAGAAGGACCAGCAGGACGCCAAACGCCAGCAGGCGTCGATCAAGTTCGGCGACGCGGCCGAGTCCACCGGCCCGGCGACGCCCGTGCCCGGCGCCAAGTCCGGCGGCACCATGGAGGTGCTGCAGCGGGACTCGTACGCGCACCTCGACCCGGGGCAGATATACGTCTCCGACCAGATGTCGGTCGCCCAGCTGCTGCACAGAGGCCTGACCGGCTACAAGGCCACGAGCGACGACGGCAGCAAGCACGAGGTGGTCGGCGACCTCGCCACCGACTCCGGCACCACCACCGACGGCGGCAAGACCTGGAAGTACACGCTCAAGGACGGCATCAAGTTCCAGGACGGCACGCCGATCACGTCCAAGGACGTCCGCCAGACCTTCGAGCGGCTCTTCGCGCCGTTCATCAACCAGGGTCCCACCTACATCCAGCAGTGGCTCGCGGGCACCTCCGGCGCCGCCTACCGCAAGCTGCTGCCGGACGGCCCGTACAAGGGCAAGCATCTGCCCGACTCCGTCCTGGAGACCCCGGACGACAAAACCGTCGTCTTCCACTTCAAGACCCCGCACCCCGACCTGCCCTACGCGCTGGCGATGGCGGGCTACTCGGTGGTCTCCCAGAAGGGCGACACCAAGCAGAAGTACGACAAGGCACCGCTGGTGACCGGCCCGTACAAGATCCAGTCCTTCAAGTCCGGCAAGTCGATGGTGCTGGTCAAGAACACCAACTGGGACCCGAAGACGGACCCGATCCGCCACCAGTACGTGGACCAGTTCAACATCTCGTTCAACCAGCAGTTCGAGACCTCCACCAAGGCCCTGCTCGCCGACAGCGGCGCCGACCAGGCCGGCATCAGCTTCAACAACCAGGTCGACGCGGGCAACCTGTCCCAGGTCCTCAAGGACCCGAAGATGAAGTCCCGCACGGTCTCCGGCTACCAGCCGTACGTCGGCCAGATGAACATCAACATGAGCCACCCGGCCATGAAGGACAAGACGGTCCGCGAGGCCATCGCCTACGCGCTGCCGGTCACCCCGTTCGTGCGCGCCTACGGCGGCACCGACGCCATGGAGGTCGCGGGCGGCCTGATCTCCCCGACCGTCTCCGGCTACGACCCCTCCTTCGACCCGTGGGGCAAGAAGAAGAAGCCCGCCGGTGACCCGGAGAAGGCCAAGGAGCTGCTGAAGAAGGCCGGCAAGCTCAACATGAAGCTGACCTTCGGCTACATCAACACCCCCGAGGGCCAGCAGTACTCCACCGCCATGGCGGCGGGCCTGCAGAAGGCCGGCTTCAACGTCCAGCGCCAGGAGATCCCGGCCGAGACCTACTACGACCAGGTCTCCAAGCTGAACAACAACTACGACATCTTCCACACCGCGTGGGGCGCCGACTGGCCGTCCGCCTCGACCGTGCTCCCGCCGCTGTACGACGGCCGCGTGATCGCCGACGGTGCGCAGAACTACTCGCAGGTCAACGACCCGAAGATCAACAGCGAGATCGACCGGATCAACAAGATCACCGACCCGGTCAAGTCCGCCGCCGAGTGGGAGAAGCTCGACCAGTACATCGTGAAGGACAGCGTCAACGTCGTCCCGACCGCGTACTACAAGCAGACCCAGATCGCCGGTTCCAAGGTCGGCGGCCTCGTCTACGACGACGTGATCGGCGGCGTCGACCCTCGTCGCCTCTTCATCAAGTAACCGTCCCCGCCCGGTACCCGGCGCGCTCCCTCAACCGGGGCGCGCCGGGCGCCGCGAAGGCCGCCGACGTCTGAGAGCTGCCCTGTCATGCTGCGCTTCCTCGTCCGCCGGATCATCGGTGCCGTCGTCATTCTGTTCCTGCTGAGCATCGTCACGTTCGTGCTGTTCTTCGGGGTGCCCCGGGACCCGGCGCTGATGATGTGCGGCAAGACCTGCAACCCGGACAGCATCGCGAACATCCACCATGTGCTCGGCCTGGACAAACCCATCACCGAGCAGTACTGGATCTTCCTGCACAACCTGTTCCTGGGCAGCAGCCAGTTCGCCCAGGGCCCGTGCCCCGCCCCCTGCTTCGGCTACTCGTACCACACCAACGAGCAGGTCTGGGCCACGCTGATGGACCGGCTGCCCACCACCGTCTCGCTCACCCTGGGCGCGGCCGTGTGCTTCCTGCTCGTCGGCCTCGGCACCGGGCTGCTCGCCGCCTGGCGGCGCGGCACACTGATCGACAAGACGGCCACCGCGGGTGCCATGGTCATCAGTTCGCTGCAGATCTACTTCCTCGGCCCGCTGGCCCTGGCGATCCTCGTCTACCAGACCCACTGGTTCGACAAGCCCGCCTACAACGAGTTCACCCACGACCCCCTCACCTGGTTCACCGGCCTGATCATCCCCTGGGTGGTCCTGTCCACGATCTTCGCCGCGCAGTACACCCGTATGGCGCGGTCCTCGATGATCGAACAGCTCCAGGAGGAACACGTCCGCACCGCCCGCGCCAAGGGCATGTCCCGGACCTACGTCTTCTTCCGCTACGCCTGGCGCGGTTCGCTGATCCCGATCGTCACCATCTTCGGCATCGACCTCGGCTCGCTGTTCGGCGGCGCCATCATCACCGAGTACACCTTCGGCCTGCCGGGGCTCGGCAACCTCGCCGTGCAGTCCGTCTTCTTCAGCGACCTGCCGCTGCTGCTCGGCGTGATGCTCTTCTCCGCCAGCATGATCCTGCTGTTCAACATCGTCGTCGACGCCGCGTACGCCTTCATCGACCCGCGCGTGCGGCTGTCCTAGGAGCACTGCCGTGACCACTCAGACCAAGACAGCCGGTGCTCCGACCCCGGCCGGCACGGGCCCCCTCCTCTCGGTCCGGGACCTGCACGTCAGCTTCAAGACCGAGGACGGCGTCGTACGGGCCGTGGACGGGCTCTCCTTCGATCTGGAGCGCGGCAGGACGCTGGGCATCGTGGGGGAGTCCGGCTCGGGCAAGTCGGTGACCAACCTGACCATCCTCGGCCTGCACAACCCCATGTTCACCACGGTCGAGGGTGAAATCCTCCTGGACGGCCGGGAGTTGACCACGGCCCGCGAGTCGGAGCTGGAGAAGCTGCGCGGCAACAAGGTCGCCATGATCTTCCAGGACCCGCTCACCGCGCTCTCCCCGTACTACACCGTCGGCCGGCAGATCGCCGAGCCGTACATGAAGCACACCGGCGCCTCCAAGAAGGTGGCCTGGGAGCGCGCGGTGGAGATGCTCGGCAAGGTCGGCATCCCGAACCCCAGGGAACGGGTGAAGGACTACCCGCACCAGTTCTCCGGCGGTATGCGCCAGCGCGCGATGATCGCCATGGCCCTGGTCTGCGACCCCGACCTGCTGATCGCCGACGAGCCGACGACGGCCCTGGACGTGACGGTCCAGGCGCAGATCCTCGATCTCCTCAAGGACCTGCAACAGGAGTTCGGATCCGGCATCATCTTCATCACCCACGACCTGGGGGTGATCGCCGACATGGCCGACGACATCATGGTGATGTACGCGGGCGGCGCGGTGGAGCGGGGCACCACCGACGAGGTGCTCAGGTCTCCGCGGCACCCCTACACCTGGGGCCTGCTGAACTCGATGCCGCGCCTGGACTCCGACCTCGGCGCCCAGCTCTCCCCGATCCCTGGCACCCCGCCCTCGCTGCTCACCCCGCCGTCCGGCTGCCGCTTCCACCCCCGCTGCACCTATCCGGAGCGGGTCGAGGGCACGGGCCGCTGTGTGGGCGAGCGCCCGCTGCTGGCGCCGGACCGGGCCTCCGCGTGCCATCTCACGGAGGAGCAGAAGCGGACCATCTTCATCGAAGAGATCAAGCCCCGTCTGGGCTAGGTCGTCGTAGCCGTCGTACGTCCTAGGAGGACAACGTCATGACAGAGGACATCGTCCTCCCGGCCCCGAGCGAGAAGGGCGCCGGCGCGGACGGGGAGCCGCTGCTGGAGGTCTCCGGGCTGACCAAGCACTTCCCCGTCAAGGGCGGCTTCCCGATCCGCCGGACCATCGGCGCGGTGCAGGCCGTGGACGGCGTCGACATCACCGTGCACGCGGGGGAGAGCTTCGGCCTGGTCGGCGAGTCGGGTTGCGGCAAGTCGACCACGGGCCGGCTGATCACGCGCCTGCTGGAGCCGACCGGCGGCACGATCAGCTACCGCGGCCGGGACATCAGCCGCGCGACGCGCAAGGAGCTGGCCCCGATCCGCTCCGAGATCCAGATGATCTTCCAGGACCCGTACTCGTCGCTGAACCCGCGGCAGACGGTCGGCAAGATCATCTCGGGCCCGATGGAGATCAACGGGATCGAGCCGGAGGGCGGCCGGGAGAAGCGGGTCCGCGAACTCCTGGAGATCGTCGGCCTCAACCCCGAGCACTACAACCGCTTCCCGCACGAGTTCTCCGGCGGCCAGCGGCAACGCATCGGCGTGGCGAGGGCGTTGGCCCTGGAGCCCAAGCTGATCGTGGCGGACGAGCCGGTCTCCGCCCTGGACGTCTCGATCCAGGCCCAGGTGGTGAACCTGCTCCAGAAGGTCCAGGACGAGCTGGGGATCGCGTTCGTCTTCATCGCCCACGACCTCGCGGTGGTCCGGCACTTCTCGCAGCGCGTCGCGGTCATGTACCTCGGCAAGATCATCGAGGTGGGCGACCGCGACTCCATCTACACCCGGCCGCGCCACCCGTACACCCACGCCCTGCTGTCCGCCGTCCCTGAAGTGAACCTCACCCAGGACGACACCGCCGGGCGCGAACGCATCCGCCTGGCCGGCGACGTCCCGTCCCCGATCTCCCCGCCCTCCGGCTGCCGCTTCCGCACCCGCTGCTGGAAGGCCCAGGACAAGTGCGCGACGGAGGAACCGCCGCTGGTCCAGATCTCCGGCAACCGCGACGGTCACCTGACGGCCTGCCACTTCCCGGAGGAGCCGACGACCGAGGCCCGGGACGAGGACATCGTGCTGGATCCGGCGCTGGCGGCGCTGGAGGACTCCGCCGGATCCGGCGAGGACTAGGGCCTGTCCGGCGGATCATGCCGGAGACGCGGGGGCCGGCACGCCCTCCGCCACTGCCTTCAGGGCGTGGGGGCACCCCCGGCGGCGTTGTCGTCGGCCGCCGACGCGCCAGCCCCCGCTCACCTGCGTTGATCAGGCCCCGTTTCTTCCCTCCGACTTGATCCGCCGGACAGGCCCTAGTGGGCCGCCATGGCCACGGTGATGATCTCGGGGCTGGCGGGGGTCAGCGGCTCCCGCCCCCAGTCCCCGTACTGCTCGACGACCGTGAGGCCGGCGTCGGCGAGGTGGCGCTCCAGTGCCTCGGAGTCCAGAAAGCGGAGCACGCTGTGGCTGACCCGGGGAGCGGGCCAGCGGTCACTGTCGTAGGTCTCCGTGAAGCGCACCCGGCCCCCGCGGAGCCCGTCACCCTGGACCTCGTGCCACACCCGCACGGGGGTGCCGTCGGCGGCGGTGATCTCGTGCACCCGGTCCGGAGTCCACCGCTCCCAGGCGCGGGCGCCCGGATTGCGGGTCTCGAACACGAACCGTCCCCCGTCGGCGAGGGCCGCGCGGGCGGCGCGGAGACACACCCGGATCTCCTCGTCCGACACCAGCTCCTGGAACGCGTGCCCGGTCATGATGACGAGGTCGAACTCCCCCTGCCACCGGCGCACCCGCACATCCCCGAGCACCCACTCGATGTCGGGCCGGGCCCGCCGCGCCTGTACGAGCATGGCCGCGGCCGGATCCAGCCCCATCAACCGCCCTTGATGCCCCTCGGCCCGCGCCCGCCGCAGTAACTGCCCCGTGCCGCACCCGATGTCCAGCACCGAACGGGCCTCCCGCACCAGACCGAGGTAGAAGTCGCTGTCCGCGCCCCAGGAGTTGAGGCTGTCGTACAGCGCGGCGAGCGAGAGATCGGCAAACACGTGATCCACCACCGCGGCAGTCTGACACACCATGTTGAACGGTGCGTCAGGATCCGGTGCAGTTCTTGAGCGAGTCTCAACTCTTGGTGGGGCGGGTGTACTTCAGGGAGTGGATGAAGGGGGCGAAGGCGGTGGGCGGGAAACCCTTGCCGTGCTCTCGGCGATGACACACGGGCGTGGACGGCAGGCTGAGGCCATGCTGGAATCCCTGGCCGCCGCCCTGCGGACCATCGACCCCGACAGTGCCGCAGTCTTCGTGCAGTTCGTCGACTCCTGCCTGGCCGACCCCCAGGCGAAGCAGATGTGGAGGGACCTGATGACGGCGATCCAGTACTTCTGGCGACACCCGCTCGCCGAGCAGGTGCGTGAGGAAGGCACCTCAGCGCGCAGTACACGCCACCAACGCGGCGGAGTTGTTCGTCACGGAGTGAGCAGGTGGCCGTAGGGCCGCTCGCTTCTCGGTCAGTGTCGTGCCTCCGCGAGGTGAGTCAAGGGCGCTTCCGTTCCGCTGCACTCCACTCCCGCGTCGGCTGACGCCGATGGCCCTCCGGGCCACCCTTGACACACCTCGCTCCAGCCCGGGGAGGAAGCGAGCGAGCGGCCCGGAAGAGCGGTGGGCCTGGGCGGCGTCGGGCCCTCAGCGGGCTGAGTCGCCGCTGTGGGGGTGGGGACGCGGTCGCGTCTCGCGTGCACGCCGGGTCGGCTCAGCGGCGAGCCGCTGGTGGAGGGAAATGGCAGATTTGAGCCAGGTGTGTCAGCGGGGCGGAGGCTTCTCTTCGAGAAATCGCCATAGGGCCCGGCTTCCGGTGGCGCATGTCTGCCAATCGGTCCCTTTCTGCGAGAGCCCTGGGGTGGACCGCGCTCGGGTATGACGAAGGCCCGCACCTTGGGGAGGCGCGGGCCTTCGTCCCCTGGAAGCGGACGTTCAGGGGCTCGGGTCAATGGGCCGGTGAAAGTCCGTTCCGCGAGGGGCGGCTGACGAAAAAGGGGTGTGTCAGACCGCGGCCTCGGGGTCCTTGGCGAGGCGGGGGGCCGGGATGGCGTCCGCCGTCTCAGGATAGTGGCACGCCGTGAGGTGGCCCGGCTTGTTGCCCTCCACCTGCACCAGCGCCGGTGCCTCCGTCGCGCACTTCTCCGTCGCCTTCCAGCAGCGGGTGCGGAAGCGGCAGCCCGAGGGCGGGTTGATCGGGGAGGGCACGTCGCCGGCCAGGCGGATGCGCTCGCGCGGCTCCTCGTCCACCGTCGCCTCCGGTACGGCGGACAGCAGCGCCCGCGTGTACGGGTGGCGCGGGTTGCCGTACAGGTCCTCGCGGTCGGCGATCTCCACGATCTTGCCGAGGTACATCACGGCCACGCGCTGCGAGAAGTGGCGGACGATCGCGAGGTCGTGGGCGATGAAGACGAAGGCGATGCCGAGTTCCTGCTGGACCTTCTGGAGGAGGTTGACGACCTGGGCCTGGATCGAGACGTCCAGGGCCGAGACCGGCTCGTCGGCGACGATCAGCTTCGGCTCCAGGGCCAGCGCGCGGGCCACGCCGATGCGCTGGCGCTGGCCGCCGGAGAACTCGTGCGGGAAGCGGTTGAAGTGCTCCGGGTTGAGGCCCACGATCTCCAGGAGCTCGCGGACCCGGTTCTCGCGGCCGCCGGGCGGGTTGATGCCGTTGATCTCCATCGGCCCGGAGATGATCTTGCCGACCGTCTGCCGCGGGTTCAGCGAGGCGTACGGGTCCTGGAAGATCATCTGGATCTCGGAGCGGATCGGCGCCAGGTCCTTGCGGCCCGCGTGCGTGATGTCCTGCCCGCGGTAGGTGATCTTGCCGCCGGTCGGTTCGAGGAGGCGGGTGATCAGGCGGCCCGTGGTCGACTTGCCGCAGCCCGACTCGCCGACCAGGCCCAGGCTCTCGCCCTCGGCCACCTGGAAGTCCAGCCCGTCCACGGCCTGCACCGCACCGACGGTACGCCGGATCGGGAAGCCGCCCTTGATCGGGAAGTGCTTGGTCAGTCCGGAGACGTCCAGGAGGGGGTTTGTGTTGCTCATGGTGGTGAAGTCCCGTCTGCTGTCCGTCAGTTGTGCCGGGTTCCGGCGAGGTCGGCGAAGAGTTCCCGCTTCTGCTCCGTGGTGAGGTGGCAGGCCGATCCGCGGCCTTCCACGACCTCCAGCAGCGGTCGGTCACTGGAGCACTTCCCGCCCGCGACCTTCTCCGTGAAGGCGCAGCGCGGGTGGAAGCGGCACCCGGACGGCGGGTTGAGCAGCGACGGCGGCGAACCCGGGATGGGCGTCAGCGGCACGTCCACCGGGCCGTGCAGGCTCGGCATCGAGTTCAGCAGGCCCACCGTGTAGGGGTGGTCCGGGGTGCGGAGCACCTCCTGCTTGGTACCGCGCTCCACACACCGGCCGCCGTACATCACCAGCACGTCGTCGGCGATGTCGGCGATGACGCCGAGGTCGTGGGTGATGAAGATGATCGCGGTGCCGAACTCCTGCTGCAGGTCCTTCAGCAGGTCCATGATCTGGGCCTGGACCGTCACGTCGAGGGCCGTGGTCGGCTCGTCCGCGATCAGCAGCTCGGGGTCGCAGACCAGCGCCATCGCGATCATCGCGCGCTGGCGCATACCGCCGGAGAACTGGTGCGGGTAGTCGTCGACCCGCATGTCCGGCTGCGGGATCCCGACCCGGCGCAGCATCTCGATGGCGCGCTTACGAGCCTCGGACTTGGAGCAGCCCGTGTGCTTGCGGTACGTCTCACCGATCTGCGTGCCGATGGTGTGGTACGGCGACAGCGAGGCCAGGGCGTCCTGGAAGATCATGGCCATCTTGTTGCCGCGCAGCTGCTCCAGTTCCCGCTCGGAAGCGGTGAGCAGCTCCTTGCCGTCGAGGACGATCTCGCCTTCGATGGCGGTCCGGTCGCGGTCGTGGAGGCCCAGGATCGTCAGGTTGGTGACCGACTTGCCGGAGCCCGACTCGCCCACGATGCCGAGCGTCTGGCCCTTGGCGAGGTCGAAGCTGAGACCGTCGACGGCCTTGACGATGCCGTCCTCGGTGGAGAAGTGGACCTTCAGGTCCTTGATCGAGAGGAACGGCTGCTGATCGGTGCTCGTCACGGGGACGCTCCTGAGGGGGGTGATGCGAGGGGTCGGGAGTGGGGCGGAGGTCAGGCGAGCCGGATCCGCGGGTCGATGAGGGCGTAGACGGCGTCGACGACGATGTTGAAGAGCACGATCGCGCCGGCGGACAGCATGGTGACGCCGAGCAGCATGGGCAGGTCGCTCTTGTCCACGGAGTCCACCGCCAGGCGGCCCACACCCTGGAGGCTGAACGTGTACTCGGTGATCATCGCGCCACCGATGAGGGTGGCGAGGTCGATACCGAAGATGGTGACGATCGGTCCCATGGCGCCACGCCAGGCGAACCGGAAGAAGACGTTGCGGCGGGACAGGCCCTTGGCCCGGGCCGTGCGGACGAAGTCCTCGCTGAGCGTCTCCACCAACTGCGAACGCGTCATACGGGTGTAGTTGGCGGTCCAGATCAGGGCCAGCACCAGCCAGGGCAGCAGCAGTCCGGAGGCCCAGGCGGCGGGGTCGTCGGTGAGCGGCGTGTACGACGGGTTGTCGAGGATGCCGAGCTTCGCGACGAGGAAGTACATCGCGATGTAACCGACGAAGTAGATCTGCAGCGAGGACGCCACCAGCGAGGCCGAACTGGCCACCTTGTCCTGCCACTTGCCCTGCTTGACGGCGGCGATCATGCCGGTGCCGACGCCGAAGACCAGGAAGACGGCGGCGGAGCCGAGGGCGAGCGAGAGGGTGAGCGGCAGACGGTCCATGATCGTGCCGAGGACCGGCTCGCGGTTGGCGAAGGAGTAGCCCAGGCAGGGCGCGTTGCAGTGGCCGAAGCCCGCGTAGTCCCGCCCGACGAAGATGCCCTTGAGCCAGTCCCAGTACTGGACCGGGAGCGGGTGATCGATGCCCAGGTTGTGCCGGACCTGCTTGAGCATGTCGGGCGTGCAGTTCTTGCCGCAGGACATCATGGCGGGGTCACGCGGGATGGCGTAGAAGAGCCAGAAGGTGACGGCGCTGATGATCAACAGGATGACCAGCGCGCCGAAGACTCGGCGGACAAGGAAGCGGAACATGGGGCGTGACTTTCCGGACGGGGCGCCGTCGCCGGGATAGGGGGGTGGGCCGGAGGGGGCGGCCGGGTCGCGGCCGCCCCCATGGGGTCGTGCGGGCTTACTTCTTGGCGTACAGCTTGCAAAGGGCGACGCAGGTGTTGGCGCTGTCGTAGATCACGTGGCCGACCTTGGAGCCGTACATCCAGTTGCGGATGGAGTGGTAGTCCGGGACACAGCCCGCCAGCTCCATGATCTGGCGGTCGACGTCGCCCCAGGCCTTGTTGGCCTTGTCCAGGTCCGTGATCTTCGAGGCGGCGTCGATGGCCTTGTTGACACCGGCGTTGTTCAGCTGCGCCCAGTTCTGGCCGCCCTCGTGGATCTGGCTGCCGTGCCAGGTGAGGTAGAACTCCGAGTAACCGGCGGGCCAGTCGGGGCTCCAGCCGGCGGCGAACAGGTCGTAGCCGTTGTCGAGCTTGCTGATCTGCGTGTAGAAGGTCGTCTTGTCGACCTGCTTGTTGACGACCTGGAAGCCGGCCGCCTCCAGCGCGTTCTTGATCGCGACGGCCTGCTTCACCGAGTTGTCCGACTGCTGGTAGGCGATGACCAGCTTCTGGCCGAGCTTGCCGGCCTCCTTCAGCAGGGCCTTCGCCTTGACCGGGTCGCCGCCCGGCTTCTGCAGCTTCCCGTAGAGGTCGAACTTCTGGTAGCCGGGGATCACCGGGCTGAAGACGGTGGTGGCCATCTCGCTGGTGGCCGCGCCGCCGCGGATGGTCTGCAGCTGCTGCAGCGGCCAGGCGTAGTTGATGGCCTGACGGACCTTGACGTCCGTGATCCGCTTGGTGTTGATCGGCCAGTAGTAGGTGACCGTGTCGACCTCGATGAGGACGCGCTTCTTGAGCGTCGGGTTGGTGAGGACCGTCTGCACGCGCTCCGGAGCGACCTCGTTGAAGATCGACATCGTGTACTGGTCGTTGCCCTTGTCCGCGATGTAGCGGTCGGTGGACGCCAGGTTCTGGAAGCCGAACTGGAAGACGAACTTGTCCGGGTAGGCGTTGCGGATCGAGTCCGTCTTCGGGTCCCAGTGCTCGTTGCGCACGAAGGTCATCGACTTGCCCGGCTGACGGTCCGCGATCTTGTACGGGCCGCTGGAGAACGGACGCTTGTCGTACTTCTCCTTGGTGTCGTGCTTCTTCGGCACCAGGGCGTAACCGCGCATCGCGAGGGTGAAGTTGAAGTCACCGCGCGCCTCGTTGAGGTGGAAGGTGACCGTCTTGCCCGAGATCTCGATGGAGTCGAGGTGCTTGCCGCCGTAGGGGCCCTTGTAGCCCTTCGAGCCCTCCAGCCAGTTCTGGACGTAACGCGGGCCCTCGGTGATGAAGTCGGCGAAGATGCGCTCGAAGGTGTGGCGGACGTCGTCCATCGTGATGTCGGACCCGTCCTCCCACTTGAGGCCGTCCTTGAGCGTGAAGGACCAGGTCTTGCCGCCGTCCTTCGTGGTGCCGGCGTCCGTGGCGGCGTCACCGACGAGGGTGGCACCGCCCTTGTCGTCGATCTTGTAGCCGGTCAGACCACGCAGGACCGGGACGGTGATGGCCGCCTCGGTCGAGTTGTAGATCTGAGCCGGGTCCAGGTGGTCCATGTCGAACTGGTCGAGGGACCAGATCGTCCCGCCCTTGACCGCGCCGGGGACCTCGGGCGCCGGACCGGTCGAGTCGGCCTTGGTGCCGACATCGATCTTGACGGTCTTGCTGCCGCTCACCGAGGGAACCTTGTCCGACCCGCCGCCACTGCTGCTGCTGCAGGCGCTCAGCACCAAGGTCGAGGCCGCCGCGACACCGGTGGCGATCAGGAAGTTTCTACGGGAAAAGGACATGGTGAGCCTGCCTAGGGGGTCGATCGGAACAGACGGGACCAGCCGGTCGTCGTCGAACCGGGCCGGAGTGGAACGTGGATTACCGCTTGGACTTCGGGTCGAGCGCGTCGCGCACCGAGTCACCGAGGAGGTTGAAGGCGAGGACGAAGATCACCATCGACAGGCCCGGGAAGAGCATGAAGGTGATGTCCTGCGTGTAGAACTGGGCGCCGCGCTGGATCATGACGCCCCAGTCCGGCGTCGGGTCGATCATGCCGACGCCGAGGAAGGCGAAACCCGCCTCTGCGGTCACGTACGTGGGGAGCATCAGCGTGGACTGGATGAGGATCGGCGTCCACAGGTTGGGCAGCAGCTCCTTGAACACGATGCGCATCGGGGACGCGCCCGTGACCTTGGCCGCCTCGACGTACTCCCGCTCGCGCAGACCGATGACCTGGCCGCGCAGCAGACGAGCGATGGACGCCCAGCCGAAGACCGTCAGCATGAAGATCAGGACCACGGCGCGCAGGCTGGTCGGGATGTCGTCGTCGGCGGCGACGAACAGGCCGAAGACGACCGGCATGAAGGCGATGGTGAACAGCGTGGACGGGATGGACAGCACGATGTCGATGACCCGGCCGACGAAGTAGTCGGTCTTGCCGCCCAGATAGCCCGCGGTCACGCCGACCAGCACGCCGATGACCATCGTGAGCACGGTGGCGGCGAGGGCGAGGCCCAGCGAGTTGCGGATGGCGTACAGCAGGAACGTGAAGACGTCCCGGCCCAGCTGTGGCTCGATCCCGAACCAGAAGTCCGAGCTCATGCCGCCGTTGGGGCCCGCCGGGTACGAGAACGCGTTGAGCAGGCTCGGGTCCTGGCTCGCGTACGTCGTGTACGGGTTCTTCCCGTACAGCTTCGCAATCAGCGGCGCCGCGATCGCGATCACGAAGAAGAAGATCACGACATAGGCGGATATAACGCCCGTCTTGTCGCGCTTGAAGCGCTTCCAGGCGAGCCGCCCCGGGGACCGGCTCTCGCTGCCCTTCGGACCGCTCGAAGTGGTCGACTTCTCGACGGTCTCGTCGGTCACCTCAAGCGGGGCAGCCGCGGATGGAGTTGGGGGGGTCATGGTGCTCCTGGCCCAAGGGAGGGTCTGATGACTCCGCAGGGCGCTCCCCTACGGGCTACGCCGGACTTTTTCAACGCAATTCATTCAAGGTCAATAAATTCTGGTCCGCCTTGGTTGCGTCTTTACGTTCTTTACTCGCACTTGATCGATCCGTAGCTACGCGGGTAGCACGCCGTAATCAATCCGTGCTTTTCATCGGACCAACCGGACTAAGCGGGCAATGAGTTCGTTATGCGGACGCTCGAGTGCCGAAATGCGTACATCGGCACGTCGCAATCCAACGTTTCGGCATCGTTGTGCGGAGATCTGTTGCGCCGTTCCCTCAAGATCGTCCACGCGTCCCGTGCGGCTGCCCGCACGGTTGCCCGCATTCGGTCGACCTGTCCCCCTAACGGCCCCTCAATCCGGCCGCGGGCGTGCCGTATGCGCTATATGAGCCGATATTGGCCTGTATTGGATTGGTGATCGCGGAGGAGGCAGCCATGCGGGGAATCACGCACGCCCGATGGGCCGCCTGTGTGATCGCCCTGGGGCTGCTGGCCACCGCCTGCGGTGGCGGCCAGGGGTTCGGCGGCGCCGGGGTGCTGACCTCCTCCTGGGGCGACCCGCAGAACCCGCTGGAGCCCGCCAACACCAACGAGGTCCAGGGCGGCAAGGTCCTCGACATGATCTTCCGGGGCCTGAAGAAGTACGACCCGAAGACCGGCAAGGCCCAGAACTGGCTCGCCGCCTCCATCGACACCAAGGACTCGCAGACCTTCACCATCAAGGTGAAGGACGGCTGGACCTTCTCGAATGGCGAGAAGGTGACCGCCCACTCCTTCGTGGACGCCTGGAACTACGGCGCGAGCCTGAAGAACAACCAGAAGAACGCGTACTTCTTCGGCTACATCGAGGGCTACGACAAGGTCCACCCCGACAGCGGCGCCCAGACCGCCGACACCCTGTCCGGACTGAAGGTGGTCGACGACCACACCTTCACCGTCCGCCTCAACCAGAAGTTCTCCAGCTTCCCCGACACCCTCGGCTACAACGCCTTCGTCCCGCTGCCCCGCTCCTTCTTCACCGACCACGCCGCCTGGCTGAAGAAGCCGGTCGGCAACGGGCCCTATGAGATCGAGTCGTACACCAGGGGCTCGGCGATGAACCTGAAGAAGTGGGGTGCCTACCCCGGCTCCGACCCGGCGCGGAACGTCGGGGTCACCCTCCTGGTCTACACCGACAACAACACCGCCTACACCGACGTGCTGGCCGGCAACCTCGACCTGGTCGACGACGTGCCCGCCGCCCAGCTCAAGAACGTCGAGACCGACCTGAACGGCCGCTACATCAACACCCCGGCCGGCATCCTGCAGACCCTGGCCTTCCCCTACTACGACCCGAAGTGGAACACCGGCGGGGCACGGAAGGTCCGCACCGGCCTGTCCATGGCGATCAACCGCAAGCAGATCACCGAGACCATCTTCCGGGGCACCCGCACCCCGGCCACCGACTGGACCTCCCCGGTCCTCGGCGCGGCCGGCGGCTACCGGGCCGGGCTGTGCGGACACGCCTGCGACTACGACCCCGTGCAGGCCAAGAAGCTGATCCAGGAGGGCGGCGGGATCCCCGGCGGCCGGCTGACGATCACCTACAACGCGGACACGGGCTCGCACAAGCAATGGGTGGACGCGGTGTGCAACTCCATCAACAACGCGCTGGACAACGACAGGGCCTGCGTCGGCAACCCGGTCGGCACCTTCGCCGACTTCCGCAACCAGATCGCGCAGCACAAGATGACCGGACCCTTCCGGGCCGGCTGGCAGATGGACTACCCATTGATCCAGGACTTCCTGCAGCCGCTGTACTACACGGGCGCCTCCTCCAACGACGGCAAGTGGTCGGACAAGCGGTTCGACCACCTCGTCGACCGGGCCAACGCCGAGACCGACCCCGCCCAGGCCATCGCGCTCTTCCAGCAGGCCGAGGGCGTCGTACGGGACAACATGGCCGCCGTCCCGCTCTGGTACCAGAACGGCAGCGCCGGCTACACCGACCGGCTGTCCCACGTGACGCTCAACCCCTTCAGCGTCCCCGTCTACAACGAGATCAAGGTCGGCTGATCCCCATGGGGCGCTATGTGGCGAGACGGCTGATCCAGATGATCCCGGTGTTCATCGGGTCCACGCTGCTGATCTTCCTGATGGTGAACGTGATGGGCGACCCCATCGCCGGCCTGTGCGGCGAGCGGGCCTGCGACCCGGCGACCGCCGCCCAGCTCAAGCGGGAGTTCGGCTTGGACAAGCCGCTCTGGCAGCAGTACGCGACCTACATGGGCAACGTCTTCACCGGCGACTTCGGCACCGCCTTCAACGGCCAGAAGGTCACCGAGCTGATGGGGACGGCGTTCCCGGTCACCATCCGGCTCACGATCGTCGCCATCCTCTTCGAGATCGTCGTCGGCGTGACGCTGGGTGTGGTGACGGGCCTCAGGCGCGGTAGGCCCATCGACACCGGGGTGCTGCTGGGCACCCTGGTGGTGATCTCCGTACCCACCTTCGTCACCGGTCTGCTGCTCCAGCTGCTGCTCGGCATCAAGTGGCAGTGGACCAGCCCGTCCGTGCGCTACGGAAGCTTCGACGAGCTGATCGTGCCCGGCCTGGTCCTCGCCTCCGTCTCCCTCGCCTACGTCACCCGGCTGACCCGTACCTCCATCGCGGAGAACAAACGGGCCGACTACGTCCGTACGGCGATCGCCAAGGGCCTGCCCGGACACCGGGTCGTCGTACGGCATCTGCTGCGCAACTCGCTGATCCCCGTGGTGACCTTCATCGGTGCCGACATCGGGGCGCTGATGGGCGGTGCGATCGTCACCGAGCGGATCTTCAACATCCATGGCGTCGGCTTCCAGCTCTACCAGGGCATCCTGCGCCAGAACACCCAGACCGTCGTCGGCTTCGTGACCGTCCTCGTCCTCGTCTTCCTCGTCGCCAACCTCCTCGTCGACCTCCTGTACGCCGTGCTCGACCCGAGGATCCGCTATGCCTGAACCGTCGTACGAGCGTGAGGGGGCGATCGCCGGGACCGGCATGGGCGGGGCGATGGACCTGGGGGCGAGCGAGGCGGCCACCCTGGAGCGGACGCCGGGCGGGCCGGAGGGCACCGGGCCGGCCGGAAAACCCCGCTCCCTCTGGTCGGACGCGTGGCGGGACCTGCGCCGCAACCCCGTCTTCGTCCTCTCGGGCCTGGTCATCCTCTTCCTGGTCTTCATCGCCCTGTGGCCCTCGGCGATCGCCTCCGGCAGCCCCCTGAAGTGCGACCTCGCCAGGGCCCAGGACGGCGCGGGCCCGGGCGCGCCCTTCGGGTACGACGGCCTGGGCTGCAACGTCTACACGCGCACGGTGTACGGCGCCCGTACGTCGGTCACGGTGGGCGTGCTGGCGACGCTCGGGGTGGCCGTCCTCGGGTCGGTCCTGGGGGCCCTGGCGGGTTACTTCGGCGGTGTCTGGGACTCGGTCCTGTCCCGGATCACCGACATCTTCTTCGCCATCCCGGTCGTCCTGGGCGGCCTCGTCCTGCTGTCGGTGGTGACGAGCAACACGGTCTGGCCGGTGATCGGGTTCATGGTGCTGCTCGGCTGGCCGCAGATCTCCCGCATCGCGCGCGGCTCGGTCATCACCGCCAAGCAGAACGACTACGTCCAGGCCGCCCGCGCCCTCGGCGCCTCCGACTCCCGCATCCTGCTGCGCCACATCGCCCCGAACGCCGTAGCGCCCGTGATCGTGGTGGCGACGATCGCGCTGGGCACTTACATCGCCCTGGAGGCGACCCTGTCGTACCTCGGTGTGGGGTTGAAACCGCCCAGCGTCTCCTGGGGCATCGACATCTCCGCCGCCTCCCCCTACGTCCGCAACGCCCCGCACGCCCTCCTGTGGCCCTCGGGCGCCCTGGCCGTCACGGTCCTGGCCTTCATCATGCTCGGCGACGCGGTCCGCGACGCCCTCGACCCGAAGCTGAGGTGAGGGTCGTGCCAGGGGAAGTTCGGGGCGTGTCCGGGGAGTTCGCGGGTGGTGGGAGGGGTGGTCCGGGCCGGTGGGGGCGGGCGACGGCGGGACAGGCGGGGGAGGCGCGTCCGGTCGGAGTGGCCCCGGGGCGTGCCGCCGATGGCCGTGCCGTTTCGGTCATGTCGGCGACGAGGGTCCGCGGTGTCGTCGGTCCGAGGGTGAGGTGAGGGTGGCGTGCTGCTCGAAGTGCGGGATCTGCACGTGGAGTTCGGGACCCGCGACGGGGTCGCGCATGCCGTCAACGGGGTGGGTTTCGAGGTGGACGCGGGGGAGACCCTGGCCGTGCTCGGGGAGTCGGGTTCGGGCAAGTCGGTGACCGCGCAGGCCGTGATGGGGATCCTCGACACTCCGCCCGGAAAGGTCACGGGCGGGCGGATCCTGTTCCAGGGGCGGGATCTGCTCACCCTGAAAGAAGAGGAGCGCAGGAGGATCCGCGGCGCCGGGATGGCGATGATCTTCCAGGACGCGCTGTCGGCGCTCAATCCCGTCATCTCCGTGGGGGACCAGCTCGGCGAGATGTTCGTCGTGCACCGCGGGATGTCGAAGAAGGACGCCCGGGGCAGGGCCGTAGAGCTGATGGAGCGGGTGCGCATCCCGGCCGCCGCCCAGCGGGTGCGGGACTATCCTCACCAGTTCTCCGGCGGTATGCGCCAGCGGATCATGATCGCCATGGCGCTGGCCCTGGAGCCGGCGCTCATCATCGCCGACGAGCCCACCACCGCCCTCGACGTCACCGTGCAGGCCCAGGTCATGGACCTGCTCGCGGAGTTGCAGCGCGAGTACCGCATGGGGCTCGTTCTCATCACCCACGATCTCGGGGTCGTCGCCGATGTCGCCGACCGGATCGCGGTGATGTACGCCGGGAAGATCGTCGAGTCCGCGCCCGTCCGCGACATCTACAAGGCGCCCGCCCACCCCTACACCCGCGGCCTGCTGGACTCCATCCCGCGCCTGGACCAGAAGGGGCAGGAGCTGTACGCCATCAAGGGCCTGCCGCCGAACCTGATGAACATCCCGCCGGGCTGCTCCTTCCACCCCCGCTGCCCGATGGCGCAGGACGTCTGCCGCACCGACGAACCCCCGCTGTACGAGGTCTCCCGCACCCGCGGCAGCGCCTGCCACTTCTGGAGGGAGTGCCTCGATGACCACGACGACCTCGACGACCTCGACGACTGAGCCGATCCTCGAAGTGAGCGGGCTCGTCAAGTACTACCCGCTCACCCAGGGCATCCTGTTCAAGAAGCAGGTCGGCGCGGTGAAGGCCGTCGACGGCGTCGACTTCACCCTCGGCAGGGGCGAGACCCTCGGTATCGTCGGCGAGTCGGGCTGCGGCAAGTCGACCCTCGCCAAACTGCTCTGCAACCTGGAACGGCCGACGGCGGGGTCCATCAGGTTCAAGGGCGAGGACATCACCAAGCTGTCGGGCCGAGCGCTGAAAGCCGTGCGCCGCAACATCCAGATGGTCTTCCAGGACCCGTACACCTCCCTCAACCCCCGTATGACGGTGGGCGACATCGTCGGGGAGCCGTACGACATCCATCCCGAGGCCGCACCCAAGGGCGACCGCCGCCGCAGGGTCCAGGAGCTGCTGGACGTGGTCGGCCTCAACCCGGAGTACATCAACCGCTATCCGCACCAGTTCTCCGGCGGCCAGCGCCAACGCATCGGCATCGCACGGGGGTTGGCCCTGCGCCCGGAGATCATCGTCGCCGACGAACCCGTCTCCGCGCTGGACGTCTCGGTCCAGGCCCAGGTGATCAACCTGCTGGACCGGCTGCAGTCGGAGTTCGACCTCTCCTACGTCTTCATCGCGCACGACCTGTCGATCGTGCGGCACATCTCCGACCGGGTCGGCGTCATGTACCTGGGCCGGATCGTGGAGATCGGCCGGGAGGCCGAGATCTACGACCACCCCACGCACCCGTACACCCAGGCGCTGCTGTCGGCGGTGCCGGTGCCGGATCCCGACGCCCGGGAACGCCGCGAGCGGATCATCCTCGCCGGAGACGTGCCGTCGCCGACGAACATCCCCTCCGGCTGCCGTTTCCGCACCCGCTGCTGGAAGGCGCAGGAGCGCTGTGTCCGTGAGGTGCCCGCCCTCGCCGTCCCGGACGTCTTCCGTGACACCTCGGGCCCGGCGGCCCATGACTCGGCGTGCCACTTCGCGGAGGAGAAGCAGGTGGTTCCGGCGGAGGGGGAGTCGCCCGGGTCAGGGGGACATGGCAACGGGCCGGGATGACATGCCGCACCCCGGCCCGTTTACGGCACCCGCACGGCCGTACGCTGATCAGCCTCCCGCGTCCGTATATCGGTACCGCTTCCGTGAAGTTGCCTGCGTGTTAACGCAGTTGGCGGTCATTTGTCCGGGTGTGGCAGTGAACGCCGGAGGAAGTCCAGCTGCAGCCGCAGCAGGTTCTCCGCGACGGCCTCCTGCGGGGTCATGTGCGTCACCCCGGACAGCGGCAGCACCTCGTGCGGGCGGCCCGCGGCGAGCAGGGCGGAGGACAGCCGCAGGGAGTGGGCGACGACGACGTTGTCGTCCGCGAGACCGTGGATGATCATCATCGGGCGGTGCGGCTCGGCCGGGTCGACCAGACCCTCGTCGCCGATCAGCGAGTTGCGGCGGTAGACCTCCGGCTGTTCGTCCGGGTGGCCGAGGTAGCGCTCCTGGTAGTGGGTGTCGTACAGCCGCAGATCGGTGACCGGGGCGCCGACGACCGCCGCGTGGAAGACGTCCGGGCGGCGCAGTACCGCCAGCGCCGCGAGATAGCCGCCGAACGACCACCCGCGGATCGCCACCCGGCCCAGGTCCAGCGGGTATTCCTCGGCGAGCGCGTGCAGCGCGTCCACCTGGTCCTGGAGCACGATGGCCGCCAGGTCGTCGCGGATCGACTTCTCCCAGGCCGGCGAGTGTCCCGGGGTGCCCCGGCCGTCGGCGACGACCACCGCGAAACCCTGGTCGGCGAACCACTGGGAGGTCAGGTGGGCGTTGTGCGCGGCGAGCACTCGCTGCCCGTGCGGGCCGCCGTAGGGGTCCATGAGCACGGGCAGGGGAGTGTCCCCGGGGTAGTCCCGGGGCATAAGTACGGCGCACGGAATTCGGCGTGCGCCCCCCTGGGTGAGGGTGACCCGTGGGGACAAACCAGGATTTTCGGCGTACGACCGGACAGTCGCCGCCGGTTTTCCGTCACTCAGCACCTGGACACGAGCCCCCGGGCTGTCAGGCGTCGCCGACACCAGTACCGTCACGCCCCCGGCGCGCACCGCCGAGTGCACGCCGGGCTCCTGCGACACGCGCGCCACGCCCAACTCGTTCACCCGGTACACATGGACTTCGCCCGTCTCCGGCTGCTCCGCCTCCGCGCCCGCCGAGGCGGAAACGAGCACGTCGTCGGCGCCCACGTCCAGCACCGCCCGGATGTGCAACTGGCCGCCGGTCAAAGGCCGTTCGCCGACCGCCAGCACCCGCGCGCCGCCCTCGTCCGCGATACGGACAAGCTGCCCGGAGGGGCTCCAGCAGGGCACTCCAGGGAACAATTCAAGCCAACTTGGATCTTCGTCCGCGTGCACCATCCGGGTCGACCCGGTGTCCGGGTCCACCGCCAGGATCAGCTGGCTGCGCTGGTCCCGCGCCTGCACCAGCAACAGCGGCGCACCCTCCGCTGACCAGTGCACTCGGGCCAGGTACGGATAGCGGGACCGGTCCCACGTCACCTCAGTGCGCTCCCCGTCGAGGCCGAGTGCGAACAGCCGTACGTCCGCGTTCGAGGTGCCCGCGGCCGGGTACGCGATGTCGATCGGCTCACGTTCCGGGCGGGCCGGGTCCGCGATCCACCACCGCCGCACCGGCGTGTCGTCCACGCGCGCCACGAGCAGCCGGCTCCCGTCCGGCGCCCACCAGAAGCCCCGCGAACGCCCCATCTCCTCGGCCGCGATGAACTCGGCCAGGCCGTAGGTCACCTGGCGCGACTCCGGTTCCGCGAGCGCCCGATCGTCCTCGCCCTCGGCGCCCACGACCCGCAGCGCGCCGCCGGCGACATAGGCGATGTGCCGCCCGTCGGGCGACGGACGCGGGTCGATCACCGGCCCCGGAACGCGGAGCTCGCGCGCCGTGCCGACCCGCAGCTCGGCCGTGAACAGCCGCCCTGACAAGGCGAAAGAGGCCAATTCCACGGCGGCGTCCGTCGCATAGCCGACGATGCCGGCACCCCCCTCCCGGCTCCGCTCGCGGCGCGCCCGCTCCTGTGCCGAGAGCTCTTCGGAGGTGCCGCCGAGGAGGGCGCCCGGATCGGCCGCAGGGCGCTCGGTGCCCTCCGGAAGATCCATGACCCAAAGGGAGTTGGCCCGGTCGGTGCCGGATCCGGAGCGCAGGAACGCGACACGCGAACCGTCGGGAGCCACGGTGAACGCACGCGGCGCGCCGAGCGTGAACCGCTGCGTCCGGGCGTGCCGACGGGGGAAGGAGTCAGACTCGGTCGTCTCGGTCGTCATAGGCCGACCATATTGGCCATGCGCCCCCTTGTGCGGCCATGCGCCGAGCGATGCGCGAGCACGGATAGTTATGATCACTACCGCAGTGTGGGTATGAACCTGCTGGCGTCTGCATGGATTTGCTCAACTGATCTAGATCTGGCGATCTTTGGAGGTGAGCCGCCGTGGCACTCTCGATTTCGGCGGTGGTGCTGCTGGCGATCATCGTCTTCCTGCTGATCAAGAAGTCAGGGCTGAAGGGCGGCCACGCGGTCGTCTGCATCCTGCTCGGCTTCTACCTCGCCTCCTCGACCATCGCTCCGACGATCAGCCAGCTGACGACCAACGTGGCGAGCATGATCGGCAGCATCAAGTTCTGACATGGCCTCGCGCACGCTTGGATAGTTCCACTATCTTCCAGCTGTGGACCAGCTGCGCTCCGAAGACCCGACCCGTGTGGGCCCGTACCGTCTGATCGCCCGGCTGGGCGAGGGCGGGATGGGCCTGGTCTATCTGGGCCGCGACGAGGGCGGGCGCACGGTGGCCGTGAAGGTCGTGCAGGCCGAGTACGCCGGGCACCACGAGTTCCGCAGGCGTTTCGCCCGTGAAGTGGCCGCCGCCCGGCGGGTGGGCGGGAGCTGGACGGCCGCCGTCCTCGACGCCGACCCGGACGCCGCCGTTCCCTGGGTGGCCACCCAGTACATTCCCGGGCCCGACCTGAGCACCGTGGTCGCCAAGGACTTCGGGCCGCTGCCCGAGCACTCGGTGCACTTCCTCGCGAGCCGCCTCGCCCTCGCCCTGCAGACCGTCCACGGGGCGGGTCTGATCCACCGTGACCTCAAGCCCTCCAACGTCCTCGTCACCGTCGACGGCCCCCGCGTCATCGACTTCGGCATCGCGCGGGCGATGGACAGCCTCTCCGGCGACAGCCTGCACACCCGCACCGGCATGCTGATCGGCTCCCCCGGCTTCATGTCGCCGGAACAGGTCCGAGGCCTGGAACTCACCCCGGCCAGCGATGTGTTCTGCCTCGGGGCCGTCCTCGTCTACGCCGCCACCGGGCGCCTTCTCTTCGGTGCCGCGGAGACCGGCCTGAACGCCCACCTCTTCCGCGTCGCCGAGGACGAGGCGGACCTGACCGGCGTCCCCGAGTCGCTGGCCGGCCTCGTCCGCGCCTGCCTGCACAAGGACCCGGCCGAGCGGCCCACCCCGCGGCAGGTGGCCGAGCGGGCGCAGACGGAACGGGACGGGGAATGGCTGCCGGGCACCGTACTGGCCCAACTCGGCCGCCATGCGGCCCAGCTGCTGGACTTCGCCCCGGTGCCCCGCCCGGAGGCCCCGGTGCCCCGCCCGGAGCCCCCGGTGGACGCCCCCACGGACCCTTCTGCCGCGGCCGCACAGCGGGACCCGCGCGTCGCGCTCGCGCGGTCTCAGGCCCAGCCCCAGCCGCAGGTCCCGCCTCAGCCGCAGACGCCGGTTCCCATGCCCCCACCGCCCGCTTTCGCCCCGACAACGCCCTTTTCGGAAGTCGACGTCGTGGTCGAGCCGTCTTCGGGTCCGCGCCGCGGGCGCTGGTGGGGGCTGGCGGTGCTCGTGCTGGCGCAGCTGTTGGTGCTGTTCCAAGCGGACGTGGGGATGTGGCCGTTCATCGAGGCCGACTTGCACCTGAGCAGCCGGGGCCCGTTGACCCTCGTCCACGGGTGCTTCTTCGGCGGCCTGCTGCTGTTCGGCGGGCAGCTCGCGGACCGCGTCGGGGGAAGACGGACGCTCGTCACCGGCCTGGTCGGGTTCGCGCTGGGCTCCCTGCTCGGCGGCACGGCCGCCGATCCCGCCATGATGTTCCTCGCCCGCGCCCTGCAGGGCGTCTTCGCCGCGCTGATCACACCGTCCGCGCTCGCCCTGGTGAGCACCGGCTTCACCGATCCGAAGGAACGCCGCAGGGCCTTCGGTATCTATGCCTCGGTCAGTGCCGGCGGCGCGGCGTTCGCGATGCTGCCGACCGCATGGCTGCTGGAGGCGGTGGACTGGCGCATGTGCTTCTACGGCGCCGTCCCCCTGTCCGTCATCGCCCTGATCGGCGTGCTCAACCTGGTGCACGACGGCCCACGCCGCCCCGGCGCCCGCTTCGACGTGCTCGGTGCGCTGCTCGGCTTCGCCGGGGTCGCGGCGCTCATCTTCGGCCTCTCCCATGGCGGGTGGGACGGCTGGAACGGCCCCCTGGCCGTGGTCCCGCTCGGGGGCGGCGCCCTCGTGCTCGCGATCTTCCTGTGGTGGCAGACGAGGGCGTCGAACCCGCTCGTTCCGCCGTACATCGTGCGGGACCGTGGCCGTGTCGGCTGCTACCTGACCCTGATCCTGTCCGGCCTCGGCGGACTCGGCTTCTCCGCGGCCCTGGTCGACTACCTGGTGCGCGACCTCGGCTACACCCCCATGGCGGTCGGAACGGCCTTCCTGCTCCTGTTCGTCGTGCTCCTCATCGGCGCCACCCAGGTCTCCGGACGCCTGCTGCACCGCGTCCCGCCCCGCGTCCTGGTCGTGGCGGGCCTGGCGACGACGGCTCTCGGGCTGGCGCTCCTGAGCGGCGGGAGGACCGACGGGGGCTTTCCGGCCCAGATACTGTCCGGCATGCTCGTGATCGGCTTCGGAACCGGCATCGCCGCCATGCCGCTCTTCACCCTCGCGACCGACGCCATCGCCCCACAGCACTCCGGTGCGGCGTCGGCGGCCCTCACCACGAGCCAGTACCTGGGCGGAGCGATCAGCACGGCGCTGCTCTCCACCATGGCCTACCCAAGCGGCCTCTGGTTCGGGGTCGGCGGCACCCTGCTCGCGGCCGTGGCCGCCGGCCTGCTCGTCGGCGTTCGGACGCGTACGGCACGAAGCGGGTCCACGCAGTCGGCGTGAGCGCGAGTCGGGGCCTGCGGTGTGCTTGGAGTCGCGGACGTGGAGGGTGCGGGAGGCCATCGCGATCTCGACGGAGGGTCTGCCGCGCTACGAGGACGAGACCGCCGCCTCGTAGGGTGGGCCCATGACGGAACTGCCTGCTCGGCGTCTGCTGCTGGTGCACGCGCACCCGGACGACGAGTCGATCAACAACGGCGCGACCATGGCCAAGTACGCGGCCGAGGGCGTGCACGTGACCCTGGTCACCTGCACCCTGGGGGAGCGGGGTGAGGTCATCCCGCCCGGGCTGCGGCATCTGACCGGGCCCGCGCTGGGCGCGCACCGGCGCGGGGAGCTGGCCGAGGCCGTGCGTGCGCTCGGTGTGCGCGATGCCCGGCTGCTCGGCGGAGCCGGGCGGTACGGCGACTCCGGGATGATGGGCATTCCGGACAATGACGACCCGGGCTGCTTCTGGCAGGCCGACGTGGACAAGGCCGCCGGACATCTGGTCGAGGTGATCCTGGAGGTCCGCCCCCAGGTCCTCGTGACCTACGACGACCACGGCGGCTACGGGCACCCGGACCACATCCAGGCCCACCGCGTCGCCATGCGCGCCGTCGAGCTGGCGGACGAGCGCGGGCACCGGATCGACAAGGTGTACTGGAACCGCGTCCCGCGCTCCGTCGCCGAGGCCGCCTTCGACCGGCTCCAGGACGAGCTGCCCGCGCTGCCGTTCGAGAAGAGCGCCACCATGGCCGACGTACCCGGCGTGGTCGCCGACGAGCAGGTCACCACCCGCGTCGACGGCACCGCCTTCGCCTCCGCCAAGGCCGCCGCGATGCGTGCCCACGTCACCCAGATCGAGGTGGCCGAGCCCTACTTCGCGCTCTCCAACGAGCTGGCCCAGCCGCTGTTCACCACCGAGTACTACGAGTTGGTGCGCGGCGAGGCGCGGCCCGGGGAGACCGACCTGTTCGCGGGCATCGAGGAGACGGCATGAGCGACAACGGTCCCGGGTCCCTGCTCGCCCAGCCGCTGCAACGCCCCTCGGCCGGCCGGGCCGCCGCCCACATCGGCCTCTTCCTGCTCGGCGGCGTCATCGCCGTTGCCGGGACCCTCGTCCAGGCCGCCTGGTTCCCCGGCGGGCTGCTGCTCGCCCTCGCGGGCGCGGCCGGGCTGTTCCTCGGCGGAGCCTACGCCACCGGCGGCCGGGGCGGGGTGGTCGCGCCGGTGGCGGGCTGGTTCGTCACCGTCATCCTGCTCATCGGCTCGCGGCCCGAAGGCGACTTCCTGTTCGGCGCGGGAGGCGGCTCGTACCTCTTCCTGTTCGGCGGCATGGCTCTCGCTGTGATCTGCGCCACCCTTGGAGCCGGGGGGCAACCTCGTGGCGGTGCTGCCCGACTTGGCAAGTGACGTACCACTTCGCCTTGCGGCGCACGTGCGAGTCCGGTGTGGGTTTCCCCAGCGGTCATGGGATAAGCGCCAGAGGTGGCCAGTATGGTGGTGCGCGCCGCCGAGCCGCCCGCTGTGTGAGGTCGATACGGGCGGTGGAGCCAACCGGGAGAACCTGCCTTGAGTCGTGAAACTGACACTCCGTCCTCCGGGCCGCATGGGCGCGGCGGAGCCGCATACCCCTCCGGCACGCCGCCGTACGGGACCCCCATGGCTTCCGAAGACGGTACGGACGCGGGCCGTTCGGCCACGCGGCCGGAGGAGAAGAAGACCGAGACCACGCTGACCACCCGGATCCGGATCAACATCCCCGGATCCCGGCCCATTCCGCCGGTCGTCGTGCGCAAGCCCGTCGGGGACTCCGACGGCGCCGGGGACGAGAAGCCCGCCGACACGCGGCCCGCCGCCGACCGGACGCCCGCCGGCGCCGCCGAACCGGCCCCCGATCCCGCGGCCCAGGCCGAGGAGAAGACCAGCGACTGGTTCGCGCCCCGCAAGTCCTCCGCCGGCAAGGGCGGTCCGGGCGGCGGCGGCACGAACGGGGCCGGAATCTCCGGCGGTTCCGCGCCCGCCCCCGGTACTTCGGGCACCCGTTCGGGTGGTCCGGGAGCATCCGGTGCGGCCGGTACCACCGGCGCGCGCTCCGGCGGCCGTCCCGGCGGTGTGGTCGGTTCCATGAGCGTCCCGGGCGGCTCCCGTTCCGGCACCACGAACGGCAAGGGCCTGCCCGGCGCCACCGGCGGCCCCGTCGCCCCCGGGCACGGTGGCGGCACCGGCTCCTTCGACGTGACCGAGGCACTGAACGCGGGCCCCCGCAGCGGCGGCTCCCGGCCCGGCGCGTCCGACGGCGAACCGCGCCGCGACGACCTGCCGTACTTCTCGGAGAACGGCGGCCAGGACGGCTTCGGCGGCAAGGGCACGGCCGGTGACGGCTTCCCCGGCAGCCCGGGCGGAGACGGCCAGAACGGCTTCGCCGGTACGGCGGGTCCGAACGCGGGAAGCGGGCACCGCGGCCTCGGCGGCCCCGGTGGTCCCAGCGGCTTCAGCGGACCGAACGGCCCCGGCGGTGCCGGCGGCCCGCAGGGCCCGGTCGGCCCCACCAGCGGCCCGGTCACCGGCGACGGCCCCCTCGTTCCGTCGGCCGGCGACCCCTTCGACGACCTGTCCGGTCCGGGCGGTTCGTTCGGCACGGGCGGCTACGGCGGTCCCGGCGGCGGCCAGGACACCCAGCCCCGCCGCAGCGCCCTCGCCGACATCGCCGACCTCGAAGGGCCGGCCGGCCCGGGCGCCCCCGGTGGCCCCGGCCGCGCGGATGCCGGTCCCGGCAGTGGCCCCACCGGTCTCGGCCCGGGCGGCGGACTCAGCGACGACACCGCGATCCTCACCCCGCAGAAGCCGGCCCCCGAACCGGGCACGTCCGGATACCGCTCCCCGGACAACGTCTCCGGACACACCGTCACCAGCGGCATCCCGGTCCTCCCCGGCGCCGGCGGCTCCCCGTTCGGCGGCGCCGCCTCCGACGGCCCGGGCTCGCAGACCCAGTCCAAGCCGGCGCCGGCCGCCGCGCCCAAGGCGCAGGCCAAGCCGAAGAAGAAGGGCCGCAGCAAGCTGGTGCTGCTGGGCGTCGGCGCGGTCGTCGTCACGGGCGGTGCCTACTGCGCCGGACTGCTGATGAACCACACCGACGTCCCCAAGGGCACCACGGTCCTCGGTGTGGACATCGGCGGCGGTACCCGTGACGACGCCGTCAAGAAGCTCGACGACGCCTTCGGCGGCCGGGTGAACAAGCCGCTGAAGCTCTCCGTCGGCGGTAGGACGGTCACGCTGACCCCGGGGAACGCCGGTCTCCAGTTCGACTTCCAGGCCACCGTGAGCAAGGCCGCGACCAGCGACTACAACCCCGTCCACGTCATCGGCTCCCTCTTCGGGCAGAAGCGGGTGATCGAGCCCGAGATGCCGGTGGACGAGGAGAAGCTGCAGGCCGCCCTCCAGCAGGCCGGCGGCGGCTCCGGCTCGGTCGTCGAGGGCGGGATCGACTTCAAGCCGGGTACGGCGGTCGCCGTCTACGGCAAGGCGGGCAAGGCCATCGACGCCGCCCAGTCGACCCAGGCGGTCGAACAGGCCTACCGCACGCTGGTGGAATCGGACACGGCGACCCCGGTCACCGTCCCGACGACGACCAAGCAGCCGACGGTGTCGAACGCGGCGGTCGACGAGGAGATGAAGCTGTTCGCGAAGCCGGCGATGTCGGCCAAGGTGACGGTGTCGGCCGGCGCGGGGCACGTGGTGCTGATGAGCCCGGAGAAATCGCTCTGGAAGTTCCTCAAGGTGGTGCCCACCGCGGACGGCAAGCTGGTCGACAAGCCCGACCTGAACGCCCTGCAGCAGCTCTACGGCGGCGCGTTCGACGGCGTGCTCATCACCCGAGCCAACGGCAAGAAGACGCCGGTCACCCCGCAGGACGTCTACGTCGCCCTGCGCCAGGCCCTGATGAGCAGGACCAACCGGGTGGCGGTCATCGAGACCAACCCCAGCTGAGCGCTCCGCGGGAAGCGTCACGACGGGTCCGCGGTCGCCCGCGGGTCCGTCGTGGCCGGTCGCGCAGTTCCCCGCGCCCCTTCGGGGCGCCTGTCACCCGTTCGGCATGACATCTGTCATCCGGCACTCAGGACCCCCGACACTGCCGGGACCGGGGCCCTGGCCGTGAGCATGGACGGCATGACGACAACTGCGGCACCGGCCACCACCACCCCGGTGGTCGGCTTCGACCAGGTGACCAAGACGTACGGGAGTGTGCGGGCCGTCGACGGGCTCTCGCTCCGGCTGTACCCCGGCGAGACCGTCGCCCTCCTCGGCCCGAACGGGGCCGGCAAGTCCACCACCCTCGATCTGCTCCTCGGCCTCAAGCACCCCGACGCCGGCACGGTGAGCCTCTTCGGCGGCACCCCGCGTGACGCGATCGTCGCCGGGCGGGTCGGAGCGATGCTGCAGAGTGGCGGCCTGATGGACGAGGTCACCGTCGAGGAGCTGGTGAAGCTCGGCTGCTCGCTGCACCCGAAGCCGTACAAGGCCGCGGATGTCATGGCCCGCGCGGGGATCACGCAGATCGCCGACCGCAAGGTCAACAAGCTCTCCGGCGGCCAGGCCCAGCGCGTCCGCTTCGCGCTCGCCACGGCCGGCGACAGCGACCTGATCATCCTGGACGAGCCGACCACCGGCATGGACGTCTCCGCCCGCCAGGCCTTCTGGGCCACCATGCGCGAGCAGGCCGACCAGGGCCGGGCCGTCCTCTTCGCCACCCACTACCTCGAAGAGGCCGACGCCATCGCCGACCGGGTGCTCGTCCTGCACCGCGGGCGGCTGCTGGCGGACGGCACCGCCTCCGAGATCAAGGCCAAGGCCGGCGCCCGCCGCGTCTCCTTCGACCTGGAGGGGGCCATCGACGAGAGCGCCCTGCGCGCCCTGCCCTTCCTGACCTCCATCGACGTATCCGGACAGACCGTCCGCATCCAGTCGACCGACGCCGACGCCACCGTCCACGCGCTGTACGGCCTCGGTGTCTACCCCCGCAATCTCGAAGTCGCCGGACTCGGTCTGGAGCAGGCCTTCGTCGCCATCACGGAGGCCGAGGAGGCCAAGCAGTCATGAACGCCCTGATCAAGCTCGAACTGACCCGCGCCCTGCGCAACAAGAAGTTCCTATTCTTCTCGGTGCTCTACCCCGCGATCCTCTTCCTGATCTTCTCCAGCAGCTCCGGCTCGGACCAGAAGGTCGACGACACCGGCCTGACCGTCGCCACCTACCTGATGGTCTCCATGGCCTCCTTCGGCGCCCTGACAGCCGTCCTCATGGGCAACAGCGAGCGCATCGCCAAGGAGCGCGAGAGCGGCTGGGTACGGCAGCTGCGGCTGACCCCGCTGCCCGGGCGCGGCTATGTCCTCGCCAAGACCGCCAGCGCCGCCGTGGTGAGCCTGCCGTCGATCATCGTCGTGTTCGCCGCCGCCGCCACGATCAAGCACGTCCACCTGGACCCCTGGCAGTGGCTCGCCCTCACCGGCGTCATCTGGGCCGGCAGCCTCGTCTTCGCCGCGCTCGGTGTCGCCCTCGGCTACCTCGCCTCCGGTGACGCGGTCCGCCCGATCACGATGATCGTCTACTTCGGTCTGTCGATCCTCGGCGGCCTGTGGATGCCGTCCACCACCTTCCCGAAGATCCTCCAGGACATCGCGAAGTGGCTGCCCACGCACGCGTACGCTGCTCTGGGGCGGGCGATCGAACAGAGCCAGGCCCCGCACGCGACGGACATCGCCATCCTCGCCGGCTACTTCGTCCTGTTCGCGGGCGGCGCTGCCTGGCTGTACCGGAAGGACACGCTGAAGGCGTGAGCACGATGACGGAAGACCCGCAGGCCCGCGAGAAGCGGCGGGAACGCCAGGTGCGGATCGGCCAGGGCCCCCGCAACCGGCGCGAGCTGACGGTCAAGGTGCTGTGGATCGGCGTCTGGCTGGTCTTCCTCAGCTCACCGATCGACGACCTGACGAGCGGCCACCACACCACGAACGCCACGGTGGCCGGCTCGCTCGGTCTGCTCGCCTTCGTCGTGGCCTACCTGTCGCTGGTCTTCCGGAACATGGGCCGGCCCACCTCCTCCATGAGGATCGTCGTCCCGCTGATCACGGTCCTCGGCATCCTCGCGCCCGTGCTGGCCTACACCCTCGGCAGCGCCTGGCTCGGCCTGTTCGTCTACCTCTCGGTGGCGTGCGGGGCGACCCTGCCGGTCCGGGCGGCCTACTGGGCGGTCCCGGCGTCGGGCGCGGCGATGTACCTCGTCGGTCTGCACTCCAGCGAGAAGGAGGCCCGCGGGCTGCTGTTCCTGGTCGTGATGATCGGGTTCTCGATGGTCGGCGTCGGTCAGCTCGTCCGTACGACCGTCGAGTTGCGCAAGGCCCGGGCCACGGTCGCCCAGCTCGCCGCCAACGAGGAGCGGCTGCGCCTCGCCCGCGACCTGCACGACCTGCTCGGTCACTCGCTCTCCCTGATCACGCTGAAGAGCGAGCTGGCCGGCCGGATGCTGCCCGACCACCCCGGCAAGGCGGCCCAGCAGGTCGCCGACATCGAGCAGGTCAGCCGGCAGGCCCTGGTCGACGTCCGGGAGGCCGTCACCGGCTACCGGCGCCCCCGGCTGGCCGCCGAACTCGCCGGTGCCCAGGTCGCCCTGACCGCCGCCGGTGTCATCGCCGAGGTGCCCGCCGAGCCGGACCTCGACGGCGTTCCCGAGGAGTCCGAGGCCGCGCTCGCCTGGGCGCTGCGCGAGGCGGTCACCAACGTGGTCCGGCACAGCGGCGCCGAGAAGTGCCTCATCCAGCTCACGCACCGGCAGACCCTGGACGGCGCGGTCCTCGAACTCTCCGTCGAGGACAACGGATCCGGCGGCAGCGGCAGCGGGCCCGGCAACGGCCTGACCGGCCTCACCGAGCGGCTGGAGAAGACCGGCGGCGCCCTGGAGGCGGGCCGGATCAAGCACGGGTTCCGGCTGGTCGCCCGCGTCCCGGCGGCCTTGCGGGGGGACGTAGGATCCGGGGCATGACGAGCACGATCAAGGTCCTTCTCGCCGAGGACCAGTCGATGGTCCGCGAGGCCCTGGCCGCGCTGCTCGGCCTGGAGGACGACATCGAGGTCGTCGCCCAGGTCGCGCGCGGGGACCAGGTGCTGGCGGCCGTCGGCGCGCACGGCGTGGACGTGGCGCTGCTCGACATCGAGATGCCCGGCTGCACCGGCATCGAGGCGGCCGCCCAGGTCCACCGGGAGTTTCCGCAGGTCAAGCTGGTCGTCCTGACCACCTTCGGCCGCCCCGGCTATCTGCGCAGCGCCATGGAGGCGGGCGCCGACGCCTTCCTCGTCAAGGACGCCCCGGCCGCCCAGCTCGCCGAGGCGATCCGCAGGGTGCTGTCCGGCGAGCGGGTCATCGACCCCACGCTGGCGGCGGCGGCCCTCGCCGAGGGCGCCAATCCGCTCACCGACCGCGAACGCGAAGTGCTCCGGGCGGCCGCCGACGGCTCCACCAACGCCGAGTTGGCGAAGACCCTGCACCTCTCCCAGGGCACGGTCCGCAACTACCTCTCCACGGCGATCCAGAAGCTCGCGGTACGCAACCGGGCGGAGGCGGTGCGGATCGCGCGGGAGAAGGGGTGGTTGTGACGGGTCAGTTGAGCATCGCTCGCGCGGTGTGCGCCTGTTTCCGTGCGCTTTGGGCGGTTGGTTCGTCGACGACCTCGATCAGGTCGGCGTAGGCGTCCAGTTCCTCGGCGCCCGATCTGAACTCCCCGCGCTGCACGAGCAGTTGTCCGCGTTCGTACCGTAGCCGGGCCGGATGTGAGGGGATCAGCAGCGCCAGCTCCACGGCTCGCAGGGCGACATCCGACCGCTCGGGCCGGGCGGCGGCCCACGCGCGGATGTTGTTCAGGATCCGCTGTACGACGTCCAGCGGCGACGCGGGCTCCAGCATCGTGGCGTCGAGAGGTGCCCCCGTGGCCCCCACCACGAGCATCTCGGCATCCGTCCCCGTCAGCACACGCCCTCCGTCGAACGGATCGGCCAGCACCTGCTCCTCCGCCGGGCCGAAGCCCACCACGAAGTGCCCCGGCAGCGCGACCCCGTACGCCGGGGCTCCCGCCCGCCGCGCGACCTCCAGCCACACCACCGACAGCAGGATCGGCAGCCCGCGCCGCCGGCGCAGCACCTCGTGCAGCAGGGACGACTCCAGCCGCTGGTAGTCGCCGGGCGTCCCGTGGAAGTCGTAGCGCGCCCCGAGCAGCCGCCGTACGGCCTCCGCCCACGCGTGCGGCCCACCCGGCCGGTACGGCAGCTCGCCCGCGAGCCGGTCCAGCTCCAGCTGCGCGGCGTCGATCCCGGCCTCGTCCAGCGAGCCGTCCGCCTCGGCGCCGATCAGCAGACACAGCGCCGACAGATCCGGCCGCTCGGCCCGCGCCTCCTCGGCAAACCTCCGACGCAACTCGGCCGACCGCTCCGGCCGGGGCGGATACGGCGGCGGCAGATAAGGACGACGCATGCCAGCCTCATGCCCTCCCACAACGTTTCTACGACAACCCCACACCAACCGCCCCCGACACCGGTGCCCGACCTACGAGGACACCGGTGACGGGCCGAGCAGTGCGGCCCCGACTCCTGCGCACGCCTACGACCCGGCGCCACCCACCGCCCACCACCGGCCCCTGGCCCGGGCTTACCTCCGGCCGCGCGTCGCTCCCTCCCGGCCCGTGCTCCGGGCGTGCGGCGTCGCCGGGCGCCGGGTGCCGGCGGATGGGTCGAGTGCCGTGGCTCTGGCGGCCGGGCGCGCCCATGGCCTGGCGCCGAGCGGCGTCGGCTTCCGCCTCTTGGCCCGGGCCTGCGGATCCGCTTGTCTGCGGCCTCGCGGCGCTCCCTTCCGGGACTTGTTCCGGACCTACGAGGTCACCGGTAGCCGGATGCCGCCCGACGGGCCGAGCTGTGTGGCTCTGGCTGCCGGGCGAGCCCACGGCCTGGCGCCGAGCGGGTTCCGGACCTGCGGCGTCGCCGGGCGCCGGGTGTCGGTGGGTGGGTCGAGTGCCGTGGCTCTGGCTGCCGGGCGCGCGGATGGCCTGGTGACGTGCGGCGTCCGCCTCCGAGTCCTGGGCCGGGCCTGTGGGCTCGGCCGTTTCCCGTCCCGCTCCGGATGCCGTCGAGGTCTGGTCCCCGACTCCGCCGGCTGCCCGGTCCCGGTCCCCGGCCTCGTCCGTTTCCCGGTGCTCTTCCGGGGCCCGGTAATGGTGGTACGTGTGGTGCGGTGTGAAGCCCAGGGCGGCGTAGAGCTCGCGGGCGGGCTCGTTGTCCGTTTCGACCTGCAGCCAGGCCGCCGACGCGCCCTCGTCCAGGGCGCGGCGGGCCAGCGCGGCCATCACCTGGGTCGCGAGACCCTGGCGGCGGTGTGCGGGATTCACCTCGACCGCCGCGAAACCGGCCCAGCGTCCGTCCACGACGCACCGCCCGATCGCCGCCGGGGGCTCCCCCTCGGCGCCGGGCACCGTCGCGAACCACACCGACGGACCGCCGCCGAGCACCCGCAGGGCCACCTCGCTCACCCCCTTGCGCTGGTACCGCGCGAGCCACGCCTCGTCCGCCCGCCGGGACAGCGTCACACCCGTGCCCTCGGCCCGGTCCGCGACCGGCGCCAGCGCACCGGTCCACACCTCGGCGCTCACCTCCCGCACCCAGCCGCGCCGCTCCAGCTCCGCGCACAGCAGCTCCTGTGTGCCCTCGGCTCCGGTGGCCGTCTGGACGTAGGCGGGCAGGCCACGCTCGCCGTACCAGCGTCGTACGGCCGCAAGGGCCGCGTCGAGCGGAAGGCCGGGGTCGCCGAGCGGCAGCACACTGTTGGCCCGCCGCGTGAACCCGTCGGCCGCGCGCAGCTCCCACTCCCCGAGCCGCTCGGTCTCCAGCGGTCGCCACGCCCGCGAGGAGACCCGCGCGAGTTCGTCGTACGAGGCGGCGGGTCCCCGGCGGCGTGCCGGAGCGGCCGGTACCACCTTGCCCGCGACCAGGGCAGACTCGGCGATTCGGACACTCTGCCCGTCCCGCCGTGTGATCATGAGCACGCCTTCGTCCCATGATGTGAGAACACCCACCGTGTCGGTGAACTTCTCCGGTGCCGCTCCAGGTTCCCTCAAGCGCCGTACAGACACGCGTTTCCCCACGTCAGCAGGGGTGATACGGACTTCCAGACGTCCTGCCGCCGAGATTTCCACTGGTCAGTTCACCCCTCCTGTTCGGATCATGCCCCGGAACGGAGATACTAGGGGCGGGCATCGACGACGCCGCGCTCCCGCGCGCCAGGCGGCGGAGCCTGTGGAGGCCCGCCAGCGCCCTATCGAGGAGGAACGACAGCGTGACCTACGTCATCGCGCAGCCTTGTGTCGACGTCAAGGACAAGGCGTGCATCGAGGAGTGCCCGGTCGACTGCATTTACGAGGGCTCGCGGTCCTTGTACATCCACCCGGACGAATGCGTCGACTGTGGTGCCTGTGAGCCGGTCTGCCCGGTTGAGGCGATCTTCTACGAGGACGACGTCCCGGAGGAGTGGAAGGACTACTACAAGGCGAACGTCGAGTTCTTCGACGAGCTCGGCTCTCCCGGCGGCGCCAGCAAGCTGGGGCTGATCGAGCGCGACCACCCCTTCGTCGCCGCGCTGCCGCCGCAGGGCGAGTGACGATCTCTTAAGCGCCAAGCGGCCGTCCACACCCGCGCCGCCTCGGTCCCGTACGGCCCGATCACCCCGATCACCGCCGCACGGGACCGAGGCGTTTGCCGCACCGTACGAAAGTGAGCCTGATTCCCTTGTCTGCAGTCTCCGACCGGCTCCCCACCTTCCCCTGGGACAAGCTGGAGCCGTACAAGAAGACGGCCGCCGCGCACCCCGACGGGATCGTCGACCTCTCCGTGGGCACCCCCGTCGACCCGGTGCCCGAACTGATCCAGAAGGCCCTGATCGACGCGGCCGACTCCCCGGGCTACCCGACCGTCTGGGGCACCCCGGCGCTGCGCGACGCGATCACCGGCTGGCTGGAGCGCCGCCTGGGCGCCCGCGGGGTCACCCACCGCCATGTCCTGCCGGTCGTCGGCTCCAAGGAGCTGGTCGCCTGGCTGCCGACCCAGCTGGGCCTCGGCCCCGGCGACAGGGTGGCCTACCCGCGCCTCGCCTACCCCACCTACGAGGTCGGCGCCCGCCTCGCCCGCGCCGACTACGAGGTCTACGACGACCCGCGCGACCTCGACCCCGCCGGCCTGAAGCTCCTCTGGCTGAACTCCCCGTCCAACCCGACGGGCAAGGTCATCTCCCAGCAGGACCTGACGGACATCATCGCCTGGGCCCGCGCCCACGACATCCTGCTGTTCTCCGACGAGTGCTACCTGGAGCTGGGCTGGGAGGCCGACCCGGTCTCGGTCCTGCACCCGGACGTCAACGGCGGCTCCTACGACGGCATCGTCGCCGTCCACTCCCTCTCCAAGCGCTCCAACCTGGCGGGCTACCGCGCGGCCTTCGTCGCCGGTGACCCGGCCGTCCTCGGCCCGCTGCTGGAGATCCGCAAGCACGGCGGCATGATGACCTCCGCGCCCACGCAGGCGGCGGCGGTGGCCGCCCTGGGCGACGACGCCCACGTCCACGAACAGCGCGAGCGCTACGCCGCCCGCCGCGAGGCCCTGCGCGCCGCGCTGCTGGGCCACGGCTTCCGCATCGAACACAGCGAGGCCAGCCTCTACCTCTGGGCCACCCGCGACGAGTCCTGCTGGACCACGGTCGCCCACCTGGCCGACCTGGGCATCCTGGTCGCACCGGGCGACTTCTACGGCGAGGCGGGCGAGAAGTTCGTACGAGTGGCCCTGACGGCGACGGACGAACGAGTCCAGGCGGCGGTCAGCCGCCTCTAGCCGCCGTGGGCAGAGGTTTCCGACTGCCCAGCCGCCGCAGACGACGCCGCCGCAGACAAAAGCCGACGGGGCCCAGGGAACTCCCTGGGCCCCGTCGGCGGCATTCAAAGCCGACCGCTTAGCCGAGCGGCAGCGCTCCGCCCTGCACCGGCAGCTGCGGCAGCCCGGACTTCGTGGTGGAGGACGCGGCGTCCCCGACGACGCTTCCCGCCGCCCCGGCAGCCTGCCCCGCGGCCTTCTGCGCGACCGGAGCCGTCTTCTTCACGGCGTTGGTGCCGGTCTTGGCCGCGCCCGGCAGGGTCTGCCCGACGGCCTTGCCGCCCGTGGCGGCCGCCAGGGAGGTGGCGTTCTGTGCGGCGCCCTCGACGGTGCCGCCGACGTTCGCCGTGTCCGGGGCGGTCAGACCACCCGTGTTCGGGGTCGCCACCGGCAGGTTCGTGGCCGCACCGGCGGAGCCGGCCGCACCGACCCCGGCAGCCGCTCCCGCTGCGACGAGCAGCGCGGCACGGGCGATCCGGCGGGTCAGAGGGAGGGACATGATGCTCCATTCGACGGGAGAGAACGGTGTCTGTGTCCGGCCCGGCTCCGGGCTCGGACGCCGTGACTACCGCTCGAAGCCCGCGAAGGTTGCGGACGCCCCAGGTAAAGAATGGATAACGCATCGCATTATCAGGTGTGGATAAAAACGGGCAAAGAACGTCTGCCCGAAATCCCGCAGAATCCTTACAGCCCTTGATTTCCAAGGGATTCCGGAATCGGCACTCGTTTCGCCCGGAGCGTGCGCCGGACCGGCGCCGCGCAACCCCTGGGAGCGATCCCCCGTACTACTGTCCGGTCTACTGTCCGGTCACGATCCGGACGATCCCCTCGGACGTCTCCGTAACCCCGGCCCCGCCCGAAGCGGCCGGCTTCCACCGGCCGCCGTCGCTCCCCGAGGCCCACTCCCGCCCCGCGTACGACACCCGCTGGATGTGCAGCGTCGAGGAGTTGGCCACGGCCCACTGGGCCAGCTGCCAGCCCCGCTGGCGCTCACCACGCCCGATCGCGTCCACCTTCGTGCCCTGCGGCACGGGCACGGTCACGGTCCGCCCCTGCGCGGTCGCGGTCACGCTCGGCGAGGGGGACGGAGCCGGCACGGGCGTACCGCCCACCTCCGCACCGGCCTCCTGCAGCGCGTCCCGTCCGAAGTCCCGTACCAGCGCGGCCCGTACGGCGTCCGGGCCGGTCGCCGTCGCCGCACCGTCCGGGCGGCCGTCGCAGGTCAGCGTGGCCGCCGCACGGCCGGTCAGCGCCGCCGCCAGCAGCTTGGCGTCCGGCTCGTGCTTGGCGTACGCCTCCGGGTAACCGCTGCGCTGCACCTCCTGGGCCGCCTTGGTCAGCGGCAGATCGGTGTAGTTCGGCACCTTGGCCAGATGCGCGTAGAAGATGCCCGCCGCGTACGCGGGGTCCATGATCTGCTGCTCGGTGCCCCAGCCCTGCGAGGGCCGCTGCTGGAACAGGCCCAGCGAGTCCCGGTCGCCGTGCTCGATGTTGCGCAGCCCCGACTCCTGCAGCGCGGTCGCCAGCGCGATCGTCACGGCCCGCTCGGGCATCCCGCGCCCGGTCCCGACGGCCGCGATCGTCGCCGCGTTCACCGCCTGCTCCGGCGTGAACTCGTACGACGTCCCGTCACCGCCGGCCGAGACCACCTTGCAGCCGCGTGCTCCGCCGCCTCCGGTGACGTACTGCACCACGAGGTACGCGGCGACGCCGCACAGGACCAAAAGGGCCGCACCGAAACGGAAGAGGCGGCCGCGGTGTTTGGGACGGGTGGGGGACGGCTCTGACACGCGTACAAGGTACTGGAGGTCCGTCGGACCCTCACGAGGGGTTACCGGGACAGCGCTTACCCCCGGGCCCCGGCGAGCGGCGCGCTAGGGTCGACGCCATGGCCGACACCTCGCTTGACCTCACGCTCGACGCCGCCGCGCTCACCGCGCAGCTGGTGGACTTCGCCTCCGAGAGCGGCACCGAGAAGCCGCTCGCGGACGCGATCGAGACCGCCCTGCGCGCCCTGCCGCACCTGACGGTCGACCGCCACGGCAACAACGTGATCGCCCGCACGAACCTGGGCCGCGCCGAGCGCGTGATCCTGGCCGGCCACATCGACACCGTCCCGATCGCGGACAACGTGCCCTCCCGCCTGGACGAGGACGGCGTGCTGTGGGGCTGCGGCACCTGCGACATGAAGTCGGGTGTCGCGGTGCAGCTGCGCATCGCCGCCACGGTCCCCGCCCCCAACCGGGACATCACCTTCATCTTCTACGACAACGAAGAGGTCGCCGCCGAGCTGAACGGCCTCAAGCACGTCGCCGAGGCCCACCCGGAGTGGCTGGCGGGCGACTTCGCGGTCCTGCTGGAGCCCTCCGACGGCGAGGTCGAGGGCGGCTGCCAGGGCACCCTGCGCGTGCTGCTGAGGACGAAGGGCGAACGGGCCCACTCGGCGCGCGGCTGGATGGGCTCCAACGCCATCCACGCGGCGGCCCCCATCCTGGCCCGCCTCGCGTCCTACGAGCCGCGCTGGCCGCTGATCGACGGCCTGGAGTACCGCGAGGGCCTGAACGCGGTGCGCATCGGCGGGGGAGTGGCCGGCAACGTCATCCCCGACGAGTGCGTGGTCACAGTCAACTTCCGCTACGCCCCCGACCGCACCGAGGAGGAGGCGATCGCGCACGTCCGCGAGGTGTTCGCGGACTGCGGGGTGGAGGAGTTCGTGATCGACGACCACAGCCCCGGTGCGCTGCCCGGCCTGTCCCACCCGGCCGCGGTGGCCTTCATCGAGGCGGTGGGCGGCACTCCGCGGCCCAAGTACGGCTGGACGGACGTCTCCCGCTTCTCCGCGCTCGGCGTCCCCGCCGTCAACTACGGCCCGGGCAACCCGCACTTGGCGCACAAGCGCGACGAGCGGGTGGAGACGGCCAAGATCGTGGCGGGCGAGGAGCGCCTGCGGACCTGGCTCACCGCGTAGGACGCCCGTACGGCGCACGCGTGCCGGACACGCGCATGTCCCCCCTCCGTAACCGGCGTGGATCTACGCTGAGGTGGTACCACCCGCGATCGGAGGGAGCACACATGCCTACCGGCAACCCCGAGGGGAAGAAGATCCCGCCGGACGAGCAGCGGCTCGGACCGGTCCTCCGGCGGCGGGGACAGGTGACGGCCAGCACGACCGACCAGCGGCTGCTGGACGAGCGCGCCCCCACGGACTGGGTCCACACCGACCCCTGGCGCGTGCTGCGCATCCAGTCGGAGTTCATCGAGGGCTTCGGCACGCTGGCCGAACTCCCGCCTGCCATCAGCGTGTTCGGCTCGGCACGCACACCGGAGGACTCGCCGGAGTACGACGCCGGGGTGCGGCTCGGCCGGGGCCTGGTGGAAGCCGGCTGGGCGGTGATCACGGGGGGCGGCCCGGGTGCGATGGAGGCGGCCAACAAGGGCGCCTGCGAGGCCGGTGGCGTCTCGGTGGGCCTGGGCATCGAACTGCCCTTCGAGCAGGGGCTCAACCCCTACGTCGACATCGGCCTGAACTTCCGCTACTTCTTCGTCCGCAAGATGATGTTCGTGAAGTACGCGCAGGGCTTCGTGGTGCTGCCGGGCGGCCTGGGCACCCTGGACGAACTCTTCGAGGCCCTGACCCTCGTCCAGACCCAGAAGGTCACCCGCTTCCCGATCGTCCTCTTCGGCAGCGAGTACTGGGGCGGCCTGGTCTCCTGGCTGAAGAACACCCTGGTGGCCCAGGGCAAGGCCGCCGAGAAGGACCTCCTCCTGTTCCACGTGACGGACGACGTGGAGGAGGCGGTGGCCCTGGTGTCGAAGGAGGCGGCCCGCTAGCGAGCCGTCGACGCGGGGCTTCGGCCGACGTCCACAGGCAACCGGCGTTGCAGCTCACCCCCGGGGGGCTCCGCCCCCCGGCCCCCGGCCTTTGCCCACCCACCACCCGGCGAAGGCAATGGCTAGGTGGGTGTGGTGGGCAAGACGGGGGTCCAGGGGGCGGAGCCCCCTGGTGGCTACGCCAGGCCCCGGCGAGCCACCGCAGGGACCCGGTGCCCGGCGATGGACGCCACCATCTCCAGCACCTGCCGGGTCTCGGCCACCTCGTGCACCCGGTACACCTGCGCCCCGAGCCACGCGGACACCGCGGTCGTCGCCAACGTACCGATCAGCCGCTCCTTCACCGGCCGGTCCAGCGTCTCGCCCACGAAGTCCTTGTTGGACAGGGACACCAGCACCGGCCACCCGGTGGCCACCATCTCGTCCAGCCGCCGCGTCGCCTCGAGACTGTGCCGCGTGTTCTTCCCGAAGTCGTGTCCGGGATCGATCAGCACCGACTCACGCGGCACCCCGAGCGACACCGCCCGCTCCGCCAGCCCGAGGGTCACCTCGAGAATGTCGGCCACGACATCGTCGTACGTCACCCGGTGCGGACGGGTCCGCGGCCGCACGCCCCCCGCATGCGTGCACACCAGCCCCACCCCGTACCGCGCGGCGACCTCCGCGAGCCCCGGATCGACCCCGCCCCAGGCGTCGTTCAGCAGATCCGCCCCCGCCTCGCACACCGCCTCGCCGACCTCGGCCCGCCAGGTGTCCACGCTGATGATCACGTCCGGGAAGCGGCGCCGTACCTCCGCCACGAAGCCGACCGTCCGCCGCGCCTCCTCCTCGGCGGTGACCTCCTCGCCCGGCCCGGCCTTCACCCCGCCGACGTCGATGATCGCGGCGCCCTCGGCGACCGCCTGCTCCACACGCGCGAGGGCCGGCTCGTCGCGGAAGGTGGACCCCTGGTCGTAGAAGGAGTCCGGAGTCCGGTTCACGATCGCCATGATCACCGGCTCGTGGGGCCCGAATTCCCGCCTGCCCAGCCTGAGCATCCGCTGTGCCCTCTCCTCGTACGTCCCGCAGTACAGCCGCCTGTGACCCTAACTGTCAGACTCGCATGGCACGATCGGACGCAGACAGATTCAGCGTCCGGCACAACGTCCGGCACGGAGCGTGGGGACCCCTGGCGATGGTGATGTTCTTGTTCCTGGTCGTCGCGCTGGCCGTCGTGGTCGCCGCGGTGACACTCGCCGTGGTGGGCGGCGGCGGGAGCGGCCCGCTGCCCGAGGTGGCACCGGAGCGGTTGCAGGACCCGCTGCCCCCGGACCGCCCGGTGGGCCGCGCGGACGTGGAGACCCTGCGCTTCCCGGTGGCCCCGCGCGGGTACCGCATGGCGGATGTCGACGACGCCCTCGGCCGGCTCGCCGCCGAACTCGCCGAGCGGGACGCCCGCATCGCCGACCTGGAGTCCGCGCTGGCCGGCGCGAGAGCCGCGGCGGCACACGTCCGCATGGAGAAGCCCGAGCACCCGGAGGACCAGCGATGAGCGACGGAGCCGCCCTCGCCGGACCCGACGGCGCCCTGCGCTGCCCGTGGGCCCTGTCCACCGAGGACTACGTGTCGTACCACGACGAGGAGTGGGGCCGCCCGGTCCACGGCGACGACGCCCTCTTCGAGCGGATCAGCCTGGAGGCCTTCCAGTCGGGCCTGTCCTGGATCACGATCCTGCGCCGCCGCGAGGGTTTCCGCGAGGCCTTCGCCGGCTTCCGCATCGAGAAGATCGCCGCGTTCACCGACGAGGACCGCGAGCGCCTGCTGGCGGATCCCGGCATCATCCGCAACCGCGCCAAGATCGACGCCACGCTCGCCAACGCGCGCGTGCTGGCCGACTGGTCCGAGGGCGAGCTGGACGAGCTGATCTGGTCCCACGCCCCCGACCCGGCCGGCCGCCCCGTCCCGAAGACCCTCTCCGACGTCCCGGCCGTGACACCGGAGTCCACGGCTCTGTCCAAGGCCCTGAAGAAACGGGGCCTCAGATTCGTCGGCCCGACGACCGCGTACGCCCTGATGCAGGCGTGCGGCCTGGTCAACGACCACCTGGCGGCCTGCGCGGCCAGAAGCACGGGTGCCTGACGCGCATGTCCCGGACCCTGGCCGACATCCTGGACGCGGCGGCCCACGGGCACTTCCCGCCGCCCGACGGCGGTACGACCGTGGTGCCGCAGCCCAGCCACCGCGACGCCGGAGTGATCGCCTTCACCGCGCACTCCGTGGTGTTCACCGACGAGGACCCGGACTGGGTGCGCGGCACGCTCGCCTCCCTCGACTGCGACGAGCTGGCGGCCGCGATGAACGCCCGCTTCCTGGCCGCGTTCCTGGCCCGCACGGGCCGGTCGACCGACACCATAGACCTGCTCACCGTGGCGAGTTCCCTGCCCGGCGACCCCCCGCTGGAGCTGCGCGAACTCGCCGACCCCGACCATCCGCGCGTGCACAGCGCCCGCAAGCGCCGCGACGACGTCCGCGTCTGGGCGACGGACGGCGGAGTGCTCGTCCTCGGCCGGGGCGTGGCGGGCCGCTGGGAGACGGCGATCGAGGTGGACGAGGCCGCCCGGCACCGGGGCCTGGGCCGGACCCTGGCCACGGCCGCCCGCCACCTCGTCCCCCCGGGCGAATGGATCTGGTCCCAACAGGCCGCCGGCAACGCCCGCAGCGTCCGCGCCTTCCAGGCAGCCGGCTTCCGCCCGGTGGGCGCGGAGGCCCTGCTCATCGCACGCTGAGCGCTCCGCTGGAATTGCCGCGATGTCGTTCGTCTGCGGCGCCGTCGTGGCTGGTCGCGCAGTTCCCCGCGCCCCTTCGGGGTGCTGCCTGACCGCGAGGTCCGGCGGGCCGGCCTCCCCCGGGTCCCTCCGCCCTCACCGGCCCAGGTACTTCGGCTTCTCCTTGTTGACGAACGCCTGTACGGCGATCGCGTGGTCCTCGGACCGGCCGGCGCGGGTCTGCAGCTCGTCCTCCTTCTCCAGGGTCTCGGCGAGGGAGTGCGTGAGGCCGTAGGACACCGCCTCCTTGATCGCCGCGTACGCCACCGTCGGGCCCTCGGCCAGGGCTCGTGCCGTCTTCTCGGCCTCGGCGCGGAGTTCGGCGGCGGGTACGAGGCGGTTGGCGATGCCCAGGTCCAGCGCGTCCTGGGCGCTGATGCTGCGCGGGAAGAGGAGCAGGTCGGCGGCACGGCTCGGGCCGATCACCCGGGGCAGGGTCCAGGAGATCCCGGAGTCGGCGGTCAGGGCCACGCCCGCGAAGGACGTGTTGAAGGAGGCGGTGTCGGCGACCAGCCGGTAGTCCGCGGCGAGCGCGAAGCCGAACCCGGCCCCGGCCGCGACCCCGTTCACCGCGGCGACGACCGGCTTGGGCGCCCCGGCGAGGGCCTTCACGATCGGGTTGTAGTGCTCCTTGACCGTGCTCATCGTCTGCCCGGTCCCGGTCTCCCGGTCGGACACGAGCAGCCCGATGTGCTCCTTGAGGTCCTGGCCGACACAGAACGCCCGGTCCCCGGCGGCGGTCAGCAGGATCGCCCGTACGGCCGTGTCCCCGGCCGCGGATTCCGCCGCCTCCCGGAGGGCGACCTTGGTCGCGATGTTCAGCGCGTTCATCGCCTCGGGGCGGTTCAGCGTGATCGTCGCGAGTCCGTCGCTCACCTCGTAGAGCACGGTGTCGGCCATGGCGCATCCCCTCCGGTGTCACGGATGACGTACCGCTCAGTACGTCCCTGTATGAAGGACAGCATGGCGGAGATCGCCGTCCAAGAGCCGGACCGGACGTGTGACCTGCGTCAAAGAAAACCGCGGTGGAGTCGGTCGGCGGATCTCCGTGCGGCGGTGCAGTATCGCAGCCACATCCCCGAATTGGGTGGTTTTGCTCGCGCGCGTTGCCCAAGCGATGCCGACTGATGTTGGTCATCGGGTCCTGCGATGCGGGATAATGGCTGGGAAGCAATGTGTTCGATGCCGGTGTCGCGTGTCCGTTCCGGAACCGCGGAAGCCCTCCGGGGGCTCTCGGCAGACGATGAGCTGGTTTCAGGAAGGGGAACGAGCATGGCGGCCATGAAGCCGCGGACGGGTGATGGCCCGCTCGAGGTGACCAAGGAGGGGCGGGGCATTGTCATGCGCGTTCCGCTCGAAGGCGGCGGTCGACTCGTCGTCGAGCTAACCCCTGACGAGGCCAAGGCGCTCGGCGACGCCCTCCAGGACGTTGCCGGCTGACGCCCCAGCGATCCTGCCTTCCGGCTGCCCCGGCATCGTACGCGGTGCCGGGGCAGCCGCGTATCCGCCTCCGAGGCCGGCCGGTCAGCGCTTGACGGCGCACAGCAGGCCGTCGCCCACCGGCAGCAGCGACGGCACCAGCTCCTGGCTCTCGCGCACCGTGCGCAACAGCTCCCGCAGCCGCAGCACCTCCGTCGGCTGCGGTCCCGAGTCCACCGTACGGCCGTTGGCGAAGACCCCCTCGAAGACCACCAGTCCGCCCGGCCGCAGCAGGCGCAACGATTCAGCGAGATAGTCCGGGTACTCCAGCCGGTCCCCGTCGCAGAAGACGAGGTCGTAGCCGGCGTCCGCGAGCCGGGGGAGTACGTCGAGGGCGCGGCCGGGGATGAAGCGGGCCCGGTTGCTGGCGAATCCGCAGGCGCGGAAGGCCTGCCGGGCGAACTGCTGGTGCTCCGGCTCCGGGTCGACCGTGGTGAGCACCCCGTCCGGGCGCATCCCGTGCAGCAGATGGATTCCGGACACCCCGCAGCCGGTGCCGATCTCCGCGACCGCCTTCGCGTCCACGGAGGCGGCGAGCAGACGCAGCGCGGCGCCCGTGCTGGGCGACACCGAGCGCAGCCCTGCCTGGCGGGCCCGGTCGCGGGCCCACCGCAGCGCTTCGTCCTCGGCGACAAAGGCGTCGGCGAACGCCCAGCTCGTCTGCCGGTTGCCGGTAATGACGCTCTCCTGTCCCCGTGGTTGCCTGGGCGTGACTGTATCCGTTGGCGTCGGGAACCCGCAGATGGGACCGGGCGTTTAAAGGGTTGAGACGGTGGCCCGGGACGCGACGGGGGTAAGACGGGGTGCAAGGGGTGGATCAGTACGCCGAGCAACTGCTGACGCAGCCGTATGAGCCGTATCAGCCCAGATCAAATTCTCGTAAAACCGCTTATGGGGAGCTAACGGGCGAGGTGGCTATGGTAGGGGCTCCACTGGACACCACCAGAGCTGACAGGGGAGGTGCGGCTGCGCCTGGAGATCGGGGCGGAGTGCTGCGGCGCTTCCTCGGATCGGCGGGCAGGCCGAAATCCGTGACCGACACCGCTGCTGACCACCACGCCGGTCCCGCCGCAGGCGAGGCCCAGACCGCGACCTTCTCCACCGACGCGGACGGGCAGGCGTGGACTCCGCCCACCTGGGAGGAGATCGTCAGCACCCACAGCGGCCGGGTCTACCGACTGGCCTACCGCCTGACGGGCAATCAGCACGACGCCGAGGACCTCACCCAGGAGGTCTTCGTCCGAGTCTTCCGTTCCCTGTCGACGTACTCGCCCGGCACCTTCGAGGGCTGGCTGCACCGCATCACGACCAACCTCTTCCTGGACATGGTCCGGCGCAAGCAGCGCATCCGCTTCGACGCCCTCGGCGAGGACGCGGCAGAGCGCCTGGCCAGCCGCGAGCCCACCCCGCAGCAGCTCTTCAACGACGCGCACTTCGACGCCGACGTCCAGCAGGCCCTGGACACCCTCGCGCCCGAGTTCCGCGCCGCCGTCGTCCTGTGCGACATCGAGGGCCTGTCGTACGAGGAGATCGCCGCGACCCTGGGCGTGAAGCTCGGCACGGTCCGCTCCCGTATCCACCGTGGCCGCTCCCAGCTCCGCAAGGCCCTCGCGCACCGCTCCCCGGAGGCCCGCGCGGCCGAGCGGCGCTCGTTCCTGGCCCGTGTCCCCGCTCTGGGGGGAGGGGGCGCGACCGCGTGAGTGGATCTCGACCCAAACCTGCGGAGGCACACCTCGCAGAGCAGCACCTGGGAGACCGGCTCTCCGCCCTGGTGGACGGGGAACTCGGTCATGAGACGCGTGAGCGGGTCCTCGCGCACCTGGCCACCTGTGCCCGGTGCAAGGCGGAGGCGGACGCCCAGCGCCGACTGAAGAACGTGTTCGCGGAGGCGGCCCCGCCGCCGCCCTCGGCGAGCCTGCTGGCCCGCCTCCAGGGCCTTCCCGGAGGGGGTGACCTGGACGGCGATGGCATGCCGCCGCCCGGGGGAGGCCTCTTCGGCCGCGACTGCGACGACGAGACCGCCAGAACCGCCGGAGCGGCCGGAACCACCGCGGCCTCCGGAGTCTTCGGCGTCTTCGGCGTCTTCGGAGTGAGGCGCGGCGAGCGCTTCACGTTCGGGTACGTCCCCGCCGACTCGCGGCATGCCCTCCCCGCGCCGGAGGAGCGCGGCTTCCGCATCCATCCCGTCGGCCGCCCGGACGACGGCCGCTCCGCCTCGCGGGGTCTGCGGTTCGCCGTCGCCGCCGCCGGCGCGGTGTCGCTGGCCGCGGTCGCCCTCGGCGGCGTGACCGCCGGCGTCCCCGGTGACACCACCGCGGAGGCCCGCGGCGGCTCCGGCACCGGCAGCAACGTGGTCCCGGCCCGCTCGGCCGGCACGGGCGCCGGCACCGGCGCGGCCACGCCCGACACCCAGCGCCGTCGCGCGGTGGGACCGCTGCTCGCCCAGGGCGGCTCACAGCTCGGGCAGTCGACGGCCGTCCCGACCTCGATCTCCGCACCGCTGGTGCCCGGACTGCCGTCCTCCGGCATCAATCAGGCCCAGGGCGACGCGATGCACAGTCTGACCGCGCCGGTGATGGCCGGGGCGGCCGCCTTCTCGCCGCTGATACGTCCGCTCGACGACACCGTGGTCTACCCGCTCAACGCCTGGTCCACGGTCCCCGGAGTGACCGGCTCCGGTCTGCTGTCCGCCCCCGTCCCCGACACCACCCCCGCTCCCTCGTCGTCCCCCGCCGCACCCCAGCAAACTCCCTGACCGGCCACTGCGCCACGGCCCGCGAACCTGGTTGAATCCTGTGAGGGCCGTTCCCGTGGTGTTGACCCGGGGGCGTAGTCGACGTTCCGCTGCCGCCGCCGAAGCGCGCGGCCGCGGCCAGCCGTGGGGAGAGCATGAACGAGGGGAACCGTGTCCCACCGAAGGAGGCCCCGGAGGGAGCGGCGGAGGTGACACCGGCCGCCCGAACCGAGGCCAGCGGTGGCGTCGGTGGAGCCACAGGTGACGGGGACTTCGAGCTGGCCAAGCCGGCCCCGGGACCGGCGGGCGGTGCCGAGGCGGACGGTGCCGAGGCGGACGGGGGCGCTACGGCGGCCGTAGCGCCCGGTGCCGGGGATATGGCCTGGGCGGCTCCCACCGAGCGGCCCAAGCCGTTGCACGACCCCGACCCCTACGGCACCCCGCCGTACGGCGAGCCGGGCCCCTGGGCGCCCGCACCGCCCGTACAGCACCCGACGGCCACCCCGGCCCAGGGCACACCCACGCCACCCCTGGCCTCGGCCCCCGCGCCGGTACCCGGCCCGCCCACACAGATGGCGAGCACACCCGCACCCGCACCGGGACCGCACACGCCCGTGGCCGACGCACCGGCGCCCGGCACCACGCCCCTGCCCACCCCCGTCGCCGCCGGCCCCAGTGTTCCGGCCCCCGGCGCTCCGGCCGCGGGAATGCCCGCCCCCGGTACTCCGGCCGCAGGCGTTCCGGCGCCCGGAGCCCCCGCCCCCGGCGCCTCCGCCCCCGTAGGCCCCCCGGCGGGCCCCGTTGCGTCACCCGGTGCGGAGGCTCGGTCGGGGCCGCGTTATGACCCCTGGGCCGCCGGTTCCCCCGCGGAGCAGGTGGTCGCGCAGGGGGCTCTGCAGCAGACCGGTGCCGGTGTGCTGACGGAGGAGCAGCGGCGGCGGCGGGGGAAGCGACTGCTGGTGGTGTGGAGCCTTGTGGTCGCCCTCGTCTCCGCCGGTATCGGCGGGGTCGCCGGCGCCTATGTCGAACGCGAGGGCCTCGGCGGTGGCGTACATCTGCCGCAGGCCGGGCGCGTGCCCGCCGGGCGGGCGCCGAACAGTGTGGCCGGGATAGCCGCCCGTGCGCTGCCCAGCGTCGTCACCCTGCACGTCACCGGGACCGACCAGGCCGACACCGGCACCGGCTTCGTACTCGACACCCAGGGCCACATCCTCACCAACAACCACGTCGTCGCGCCCGCCGGATCGGACGGCGCCATAACCGTGACGTTCAGCAGCGGCGAGACCGTGAAGGCCGAGGTCATCGGACACGACAGCGGCTACGACCTCGCCGTCGTCCAGGTGCACGGTGTGCACGGGCTCACCCCGCTGCCCCTCGGCAACTCCGACGACGTCCGGGTCGGCGACCCCGTCGTCGCCATCGGCGCCCCCTTCGACCTCGCCAACACCGTCACCTCCGGCATCATCAGCGCCAAGGAGCGGCCCATCACGGCCGGCGGTGAGAAGGGCGACGGGAGCGACGTCAGCTACGTCGACGCGCTGCAGACCGACGCGCCCATCAACCCGGGCAACTCAGGCGGACCCCTGCTCGACTCCCGGGCCCGGGTCATCGGCATCAACTCCGCCATCCGTTCCGCCGACGGCGGCTCCGACTCGGAGAGCGGCCAGGCCGGCTCCATCGGCCTCGGCTTCGCCATCCCCGTGAACCAGGCCAAGCGCGTCGCCGAGGAACTGATCAACGACGGCCATGCGACCCACCCCGTGATCGGCGTCACGCTCGACATGGCGTACACCGGCGACGGCGCCCGCATCGACGGCAAGAGCGCGTCCGGCGGGCCCGCCGTGAGCAAGGGCGGCCCGGGTGAGCAGGCAGGTCTCCAGGCGGGCGACGTCATCACCGAGGTCGACGGTCAGCGGGTGCACACGGCCGAGGAGCTGATCGTCAAGATCCGCGCCCACCGGCCGGGCGACCGGCTGCGGCTGACGGTCCGGCGCGGCGGCACGGACCGGGAGGTTCTGCTCCGGCTGGGCGCGGCGGAGCAGAACTGACACAAGTCTCACCTCGGGACGGTACCGGTCGGACAGGAACGCCGGGTACCGTTGAGCGACCGAGGACATCGCAAGGAGCGTCAGGTGTTCAATGACATAGGACCACTGGAGCTGGTGACGATCATTGTGCTCGCCGTGCTCGTTTTCGGTCCGGACAAGCTCCCGAAAGTGATCCAGGACGTGACGCGCACGATCCGGAAGATCCGCGAGTTCTCGGAGAGCGCCAAGCAGGACATCCGTAGCGAACTCGGCCCGGAATTCAAGGACTTCGAGTTCGAGGACCTCAACCCCAAGACGTTCATCCGCAAGCAGCTGGACAACGACGAGCTGGGGCTGAAGGAGATCCGCAACGGGTTCGACCTGAAGAAGGAGATGGCCGAGGTCACGGACGCCGTACACGGGCGCGAGAGCGAAGCGTCCGCGTTGTCCTCGTCGGCCTCGTCATCTGCGTCGTCCTCGGGTTCCGCCTCCTCGGGGCGCGTCGACATGACCAAGAAGCCCGAGGAGCCCGGCAAGGACGACCTGCCGCCGTTCGACGCGGACGCCACCTAGGCGCATCCCCGGCGCCGACACGCGCACGGGGGCGTACACCGCGCACGTGACGCGTTTCATAGCACGCACCCGTCGCATACGGCCTGAACAGGTCGTTCACACGACCCACGCATCCAGCGCCTGTGCTGCTGCTCTCACCGGTGTGGTTATGCTGCCAAGTTGTTGTGCGGACCGGACGAGTACGCCCGAAGGGGGGCGGGCCGCCCCGGTCCGACGAGAGCGAGGAGGCGTCCGGGCAGATGGAGACGACGAGTCGGGTGGGCGCGCAGGCGCCGGCCGCGGAGGGCGGACAGCAGCTCCCCTCCGCCCGGCGTACGGTCGACGGTTACCTGCAGGCGCCCTTCCCGTGGTACGGCCTCGACGAGGCGTTCACCGGAGCGCGCTGGCTGATGCAGGTGGGGACGGCGGCCGACGGCGCCGTCGAGCACGGTTCTATCGGGCACGGTGACGAGCCCTCCGTACGCAGCGAGACCGGCTCCGTCGGTGAGCCGCGGGAGAAGTTCGCGGTGGTCGTCACGGTCGCCGCGCAGCCGTCCCGGAGGAGCGCCGACGGTACGGGGCTGCTGGAGGCGACGTCGGTGTCCTCGGCGGCGTGGCTGGCCGGGGTGGGGCTGCTGTCGTTCACCTGGCCCGGGCAGATGGACCACAGCCTGCGGGACGACTGGCTGGACCAGCAGACGGAGACCGCCTGGGCGCTGGCCGACGATCTCGAGGGGCCGGAGTGGAGCAGGCTCTCGCTGCCGGTGGACGGGGTTGCGGCCTCTTTCTATTACCGGGAGTCGGAGTTCGGTTGGGTGCTCGCCGGTACCACCGAGGCGGGGGTGCACTTGGGTGCGTACGGGCGGGGGATGAGCGCGTACGGTCTTGGGTTCGCCGTGGTGAAGGACGTCTCCGCCTACGCGTGACAGCCGCTCACACATGAACGAAGGGGCACCGATCGATCTCGGTGCCCCTTCGTCGTCGAGGTCCGCGTCATCAAGCCCTGCGAAGAATCCTCAGAACTTGTTCTTCGGCGTGATCCCCAGCGACAGGCCCGACAGCCCCCGCTGGCGGCCGCCCAGCTTGCCCGCGATCGCCCGCAGGGCGGAACCCGCCGGGGAGTCCGGGTCGGTCAGGACCACCGGCTTGCCCTCGTCGCCGCCCTCGCGGAGGCGGACGTCGATGGGGATGTTGCCGAGGACGGGGACCGTCGTACCGGTGGTGCGGGTCAGGCCGTCGGCGACCAGCTGGCCGCCGCCCGTGCCGAAGACGTCGACCATCTCGCCGCAGTGCGGGCAGGGCAGGCCGGACATGTTCTCGACCACGCCGACGATCTTCTGGTGGGTCTGTACGGCGATGGAGCCGGCGCGCTCGGCGACCTCGGCCGCAGCCTGCTGGGGGGTCGTCACGACCAGGATCTCGGCGTTCGGGACCAGCTGGGCGACGGAGATCGCGATGTCACCCGTGCCGGGCGGGAGGTCCAGCAGCAGGACGTCCAGGTCGCCCCAGTACACGTCCGCCAGGAACTGCTGGAGTGCCCTGTGCAGCATCGGGCCGCGCCAGACGACCGGGGCGTTGCCCGGGGTGAACATGCCGATGGAGATGACCTTCACGCCGTTCGCCGACGGTGGCATGATCATGTTCTCGACCTGGGTCGGGCGGCCGTCCGCGCCCAGCATGCGCGGCACGCTGTGGCCGTAGATGTCGGCGTCGACCACGCCCACCTTCAGGCCGTCGGCCGCCATCGCCGCCGCGAGGTTGACCGTCACCGAGGACTTGCCGACGCCGCCCTTGCCGGAGGCGACCGCATAGACGCGGGTCAGGTTGCCCGGCTTGGCGAAGGGGACCTCGCGCTCGGCCTGGCCGCCGCGCAGGGCCGCCGCCAGCTCCTTGCGCTGCTCGTCGCTCATCACGTCCAGCGTGACGTCGACGCGGGTGACGCCCTCGACCCGGGAGACCGCCTCGGTGACGCGCTGGGTGATCGTCTCGCGCATGGGGCAGCCGGAGACCGTCAGATACACGGTGACCGCGACCGTGCCGTCCTCCCCGATCTCCACCGATTTGACCATCCCCAGTTCGGTGATGGGTCGGTTGATCTCGGGGTCGTTCACCGTCGCCAGTGCCTCGCGCACCGCGTCTTCCGTAGCCATAAGGACGATGGTACGGCGCGCCGAGGGGCCTCCGGGATGCCCCTCAGTGGTCGTCTGTGTCACGTCCCGGAGACCGATCCGACCGTTCCGCCGGGAATACGACATGCCCGGGGTGCCCGTCGTGCCGTCGCCTCTCCTCCAGCTCCTTGACCATGTCCTGCAGCTCCGAGCGGATCCAGTCGCGGGTCGCGACCTCGCCCAGCCCCATGCGCAGCGCGGCGATCTCCCGGGTCAGGTACTCGGTGTCGGCGATGGACCGCTCGTTCTGCTTGCGGTCCTGCTCCAGGTTGACCCGGTCGCGGTCGTCCTGCCTGTTCTGCGCGAGCAGGATCAGCGGGGCCGCGTAGGAGGCCTGAAGGGACAGTGCCAGGGTCAGGAAGATGAACGGGTAGTTGTCGAAGCGCAGGCCGGCGGGCGCGGCGATGTTCCACAGCACCCACAGGATGATGACGACCGTCATCCAGACGATGAAGCGCCCCGTGCCCAGGAAGCGGGCGATCCGCTCCGACAGCCGGCCGAAGGCTTCCGGGTCCCACTCGGGCAGGACCCTGCGGCGCGGCGGGCGCGGCTGGTCCAGGCGGGGTGTCCGGTGCCGGGTGGCGGCCGTGGCACCCGCCGGGCTGCGCTCGCGGGTCGCGGTGTCACGCTCAGGAGCCATAGCTGCCCACCCCCTCGTTCTCGTCGTTCAGGTGGAACTCGGTCTCCCGCCAGTCCTCGGGCAGCATGTGGTCCAGTACGTCGTCCACGGTGACCGCGCCGAGCAGCGAACCGGACTCGTCCACCACGGGCGCGGCGACCATGTCGTACGTGGCGAAGAACCCGGCGATGACGCGCAGCGCCGCGTCCGGGTCGAGCGGCTGCAGGTCGGTGTCGACCATGGAGCTGACCAGGGAGTAGGGCGGCTCGCGTAGCAGCCGCTGGAAGTGGACCGTGCCCAGGTACTTGCCGGTCGGGGTCTCGTCGGGCGCGCGGCAGACGTAGACCTGGGCGGCGAGCGCGGGGGAGAGGTCCGCGTTGCGGACCCGGGCGAGCGCGTCGGCGACCGTGGCGTCCGGGCGCAGCACGATCGGCTCGGTGGTCATCAGACCGCCGGCCGTGTGCTCCTCGTACGACATCAGGCGGCGCATGTCGGCCGCGTCGGCCGGCTGCATCAGGCTCAGCAGCCGCTCCTTGTCGTCCTCGGGCAGCTCGCCGAGCAGGTCGGCCGCGTCGTCGGGGTCCATGGCCTCCAGGACGTCCGCCGCGCGCTCCTCCTTCAGCTTGCCGAGGATCTCGATCTGGTCGTCCTCCGGGAGTTCTTCGAGTACGTCGGCCAGGCGGTCGTCGTCCAGGGCGGCGGCGACCTCGGCGCGCCGCTTGGGGGAGAGGTGGTGCAGGACGTTGGCGAGGTCGGCGGCGCGCAGCTGCTCGAAGGTGGCGAGCAGGCTCTCGGCGCCCTGCCCGTGCTCCTCCAGGGAGAAGCCGGTGACGGCCGACCACTCGGCGGTCAGCGTCTCCCCCTTGGCCCGCCGGAAGGCGCCGCTCTTCTTCCCCTTGCGCACGAAAACCCGGTCGACCTCCCAGTCGCGGCGGGCCGGCAGCTGCTGCACGGACACGTCGAGGACGGTGACCTCCTCGCCGGTCTCCACCAGCGTCACCCGCCGGTCCAGCAGTTCGCCGAAGACCAGCCGCTCGGTGGGCCGCTGCTCGAAGCGCCGGACGTTCATCACGCCGGTGGTGATGACCTGCCCGGACTCGACGCCGGTGACCCGGGTCATGGGCAGGAAGATACGGCGCCGGGTGGACAGTTCGACGACCAGTCCGAGGACGCGCGGGGGCCGGCGGCGCACGCGCAGCATCACGACCAGGTCGCGCACGCGGCCGACCTGGTCGCCGTTCGGGTCGAAGACGGGGACCCCGGCGAGGTGCGAGACGAAGATCCGGGGGGCGCCGGCTGCCATGGCTCTGCTTCCTCTGCTGACGTGGCCTGGGAATCGCCCTGTGCTCGGGTGTTCCGCTCTCTTTGTGAATTGATCGATGAATTGCTCGGATTTGCCCGCTCGGGTGCGCTTCAGGCTAGCCCGTACCGGTCGGATACGCCCTGGTGGGGGGTCCGGACGGACTCGCTCCGCCGGGCGGCCGGGGCACGGGTACGCTGCCGTCCACCGCTCAGGATCCGTCAGAAAGGCGACCCCACCTGTGACTGCGATTCCCCAGGGCCGTACCCGCCGGGCCGCGCTGGTCACCGCGATCTGCGCCTGTGCCGTGACGGGGACGGCGGTGCTGACCGGGTGCGGCGGCGAGGATCCGGACGCGGGGACGAACGGTGTGGGCAAGCTGCCCGCCGACCGGATCCAGGCCAAGACCCGGGCGGCCGCCCAGGGCGCCCCGGCGGTACGGCTGTCCGGCACCGTGGTCACCAGCGGCCGGACGTACCGGCTGGACATGCGCCTGAAGGCCGACGGCGGTACCGGGTCGGTCACCTCGAAGGGGGCGACCTTCAAACTGCTGCGGGTCGGCAAGCAGCTGTATCTGAAGGCCGACGCGGACTTCTGGAACCAGGCAGACGGCAAGGACGGCAGTGGCGACGCGGCCGGCAAGCTGAACGGCAAGTACGTGAAGGTGCCGCAGGGCGACCCCGCGTACAAGAAGTTCAGTGGCTTCACGGACAAGGACGTCCTCCTCGACGGACTGCTCACTCTGCACGGCTCGCTGGCGACGGACGGCCACCATGACGACGCGGGTACCCGCACCATCCGCATCACCGGCGACAAGGGCTCCGGCGGCAGCCTCGACGTCTCCCTTCAGGGCACGCCGTACCCGCTCCGCCTGGTCCGCGCCGGCGGGGCGGGGACACTCAGCTTCTCCGACTGGGGTAAGGACTTCGCCGTAGCCGAGCCCGCGAAGGGTGAGACGGTGGATTACGGGAAGCAGCTGCCGACGTCGTAGAGCCGTCGTTGTCCGAACCCTGCTCGACCCTTGGCGTTACTTTCGTTTCCGCCGTTTCGCGAGCAGCTTCGGCAGGCCCGCCGGAATCGGCTTCCGCGTAGTCGCCGGCGTCGGTACCGGAGCCTCGGCCAGGCTGCCGGCAGGCAACGGCACCACGGACCCGGCCCAGGCCAAGCGCAGCACCCGGCACTCACGCGCCCAGCGGGCGGGCATCTCCTCGCCGTCCGGGGCGTTCAGGCGTTTGCCCTTCAGCTCGGCGACGGCCGCCTCCCACTCCTCGGAGCCGGAGCGCAGCTCGGTCACGGTCGCCGGGAACATCACCAGCCGGCCGCCCTTGTCCTTGCTGCGCACGGTCACCTCGGCGGTGCCCCCGTCGACCAGCGCCTCCAGCGGCTGCTCGCCGGGGCCGTCGCCGACCAGGCACACCGCGCCCTCGTGCCACACGTGCCACAGCGCACGCGCGGCGGAGGCACCGGCGCCCCTGACCCAGATGAGGCCGGACTTCTTCGCGGCCTCCTCGATGAGGGCCTGGTCGAGCAGCTCGCTTGTCATGTGCCCAGCCTATCCAGCGCCCGCTCAGAGCCAGCCGTTGCGCTTGAGCACCCGGTGGATGCCCACGCACATGGCGATGGTGAGGCTCAGGACGAGCGGGTAGCCGTACTTCCAGTGCAGCTCGGGCATGTGGTCGAAGTTCATGCCGTACACGCCGGTCACCATCGTCGGTACGGCGATGATCGCGGCCCAGGCGGTGATCTTGCGCATGTCCTCGTTCTGCGCGACGGATGCCTGCGCGAGGTTGGCCTGGAGGATGGAGTTGAGGAGCTCGTCGAAGCCCAGCACCTGCTCCTGGACCCGGGCGAGGTGGTCGGCGACGTCTCGGAAGTACTTCTGGATGTCCGGGTCGATCAGCCGCATCGGCCGCTCGCTCAGCAGCTGCATCGGGCGCAGCAGGGGGGCCACCGCCCGCTTGAACTCCAGCACCTCACGCTTGAGCTGGTAGATCCGCGCCGAGTCCACACCACGGGAGACCCCGCCCTTGCGGCCCGGCGAGAACACCTCGGTCTCCACGTCGTCGATGTCGTCCTGCACGGCGTCGGCGACCGCGATGTAGCCGTCCACCACGTGGTCCGCGATCGCGTGCAGCACCGCCGAGGGGCCCTTGGCCAGCAGCTCGGGGTCGTCCTGCAGCCGGTGCCTGAGCGCCCGCAGCGAGCCCTGGCCGCCGTGCCGGACGGTGATGAAGAAGTCCCGGCCGGTGAAGCACATGACCTCGCCGGTCTCGACGACCTCGCTGCTGTCGGTCAGCCGGTCGTGCTCGACGTAGTGGATGGTCTTGAAGACGGTGAAGAGCGAGTCGTCGTACCGCTCCAGCTTGGGCCGCTGGTGGGCCTGCACCGCGTCCTCGACGGCCAGCGGGTGCAGCCCGAACTCGCTCGCGATACCGGCGAATTCGGCCTCGGTCGGCTCGTGCAGCCCGATCCACACGAAGCCGCCGTCCCGGCGCACCAGCCGCATCGCCTCGTGCGGGCTGAGCGGCTTGGCGCTGGCGACGCGGGTGCCGTCGCGGTAGACGGCGCAGTCCACGACGGCCGACGGGGTGGCCGGGTCGCGGGTGGTGTCGTACGAGGCGTTCGACACGCTCGTGGGCTTGCGCAGCGAGACGCGGGACGGACGGACCACGGCGCGCAGGTCGCGGATCATCGACATGGGCAGGCTCCTTCGCGACAGGCAACGAAAGGCCGCCGGCGACGGGTGGAACTACCCGGAATGGGGACGTCCTGCTGGAGATGTTTGGCACGTCCACAAAGCGGGGAGCACCGCACCGTTGCGGTGGCGACTTCGCTACTGATGCAGAACTGATTCAGATCAGGCAAAGCGAAAAGACGTGCTCTTCCGATGGGCAACGCGCACGGGAAGGTGGCAGCAGAGAGCCAGAAACCAGCCAGTGACTACATCAGCGGGCGGAAGAGCGAGTGGTACTGCACGGTCGACTTCGATCCATGACAGCCCCACCTCCTCCGGCCGGTCCCTCGTAAGGGAGTCCCAGTGTCGGGACTTGACGACACGCTCTGCGTGCTGCCCCGAACCACCGGCTCAGCGTAGCAGCCGCCCTATGTGTCAAGGCGCCGCTTTGCCCGCTGCTGACGAGTTCTATGCTCGCCGCATGGTTGATGTTCTTCCTCTGGTCGAGGCTCGGTTGACCACCGCGCTGGGCGAACCGGACGCGCGCGCCGCCATCACCTTTCTCGGCACGGACCGCATCGAGGTGCTCCGGTTCCAGGAGGGGGACGTCGTGCGGTACGCCACCCTCGGCATGTCCGCGCACCCCATGGCCGACCCCACCGCGATGCTCGCCGACCCGGTCAAGGGCCCCCGCGCCGAGCTGGTCCTCTCCGTCCGCGCGGGCCTCGCCGACACCGACAAGGTGCTCCGTCCGCTCGCCGTACTGGCCGCGTCCCCGCAGGTGGAGGGTCTGATCGTGACCCCGGGCGCCTCCCTGGACGTCGGTGACCCGCTGTGGCCCGGCGCCCGCTTCACCTCGGTCCTGGTGGGTGAGCCCGGCGGCCTGGTGGAGGATCTGGAGCTGGGCGACCCGATGGATCCCGTACGGTTTCTGCCGCTGCTGCCGATGACTGCGAACGAGGCCGCCTGGAAACGGGTGCACGGCGCCCAGGCCCTCCAGGAACGCTGGCTCGCGAACGGAACGGACCTGAGGGATCCCTCCCGTGGATCCGTCCCGCTCGACTGATCCGGCAGTGACCGAACTCACCAACGCGAGGCTGGAGTCGGGCAGTTGGTGTGTAGGTTGACGCACCTAATTAATTCAATGTGCATCTAGTTCTGCCCGGTCAGTGGCGCTCCGTCGCTCTGCCGTCCGGACGGGTGATCGTCCTTGACGTGGGCGGGCAGGGGTAGGACCGTGGAGCCCTATGAGGGGCGAACCCAGTTGCCCGAGGTGCGGTGGCCGGGTCAGGGCGCCCGGTCTCTTCGCCGATTCGTGGCAGTGCGATGTGCACGGCACGGTGTATCCGCTGCAGCCCGTGATACCGCCCAGTGTCGAAGCCCTCGGTGCCGTTGTGCACCGCACGCACGTCCCGTTGTGGATGCCCTGGCCGCTGCCGGTCGGCTGGCTCTTCACGGGCGTGGCCTACGCCGGTGACGACCGTAGCGGCGGCCGCGCGACCGCCGTCGCCTGCTCCGGACCCGGCCCGCTCGGCGGCCCCGGTGAACTCATCCTGGTCGCCGAGGAACTGGGCGTCGGCCTCGGCGCGCGGTACGCGGGCATAGACGGCCCGGACCCGGGGTCGTACATGAACATCGAGAAGCCGCCGCAGACCAAGGTCCTGGCCGCGGGCCGACCGACCCCGCTCTGGCACGTCTACCGCACCCCCGACGACCGCGCGGTCTTCGCCGGCGAGGCGCTCGGGATGTGGCTCTGGGCGGTGATGTGGCCCGAGCAGTCCGGCCTGCTCATGTACGACGAGCTGGTGCTGACCGATCTGCGGGACGTGGGGGCGGAGGTGGACCTGGTGCCCTGCGGAGCGTTGTCGCCGCGCTTGCTTCGGCCGTAGCCCACTGAGGTGCCGGGTTCTCGCCGTGGGCGGGTGCGGGTGCGTTGTGGTTGCTCGCGCCGTTCCCCGCGCCCCTTTGAGGTGGGTGCAGTAGGGGGCACTGCAGGGTTGCGGGTGTGACAGGAGTACTTGAAAACCCCGCTATCCTTAGGTGTCCCCTTCCGTAGCCGTTCCCGTCTGGAGTCACCGTGCGCATCGATCTGCACTGTCACTCCACGGCCTCCGACGGTACGGATACCCCGGCCGAGCTGGTGCGCAATGCCGCCGCTGCCGGGCTGGACGTCGTCGCGCTGACCGATCACGACACCACCCGTGGCTACGCCGAGGCGATCGCCGCGCTGCCCGAGGGGCTCACCCTGGTCACCGGCGCCGAGCTGTCCTGCCGTATCGACGGCGTCTCGATGCACATGCTGGCCTACCTCTTCGACCCCGAGGAGCCCGCGCTGCTCGCCGAGCGTGAGCTGGTGCGGGACGACCGGGTGCCGCGGGCCAAGGGCATGATCGCCAAGCTGGACGCGCTGGGCGTGCCGGTCACCTGGGAGCAGGTCGAGCGGATCGCGGCCGGCGGTTCCGTCGGGCGCCCGCATGTCGCGACGGCGCTGGTCGAGCTGGGCGTCGTACCGACGGTGAGCGACGCGTTCACCGAGGAGTGGCTGGCCGACGGCGGCCGGGCCTTCGTGGAGAAGCACGAGACCGACCCGTTCGAGGCGATACGGCTGGTCAAGGGCGCGGGCGGGGTCTGCGTCTTCGCGCATCCGGCCGCCGCCAAGCGTGGTCGTACGGTCCCGGAGTTCCGGATCGCGGAGCTGGCCGAGGCCGGCCTGGACGGCATCGAGGTCGATCACATGGACCACGACGCCGACGCGCGTGAGCGGCTGCGGGGCCTGGCGAAGGAGCTGGACCTGCTGGTCACGGGCTCCTCGGACTACCACGGCAGCCGCAAGACGGTGGCGCTGGGCGCGTACACGACCGACCCCGAGGTGTACGGGGAGATCACACGGCGGGCCACGGGAGCGTTTCCCGTGCCCGGGACCGGCGGATTCTGAGGCCGTCAGCGGCTCTCGCGCGCCCCTAGTTCACCCTCTTCCAGCAAGGCCAGTACCTCCCCATGTTCGACATCGCCGTCTTCGGCTCTCTGTTCCTGACCCTTTTTGTCATCATGGATCCCCCCGGGATCACTCCGATCTTCCTCGCCCTGACCGCCGGCCGTCCGGCCAAGGTGCAAAAGCGCATGGCCTTCCAGGCCGTGTGCGTGGCGGGCGGGGTCATCGCCACGTTCGGCGTCCTGGGCCACCAGATCCTGAACTACCTGCACGTCTCCGTCCCCGCGCTGATGATCGCGGGCGGTCTGCTGCTTCTGCTGATCGCGCTGGACCTGCTCACCGGCAAGACCGACGAGCCGAAGCAGACCAAGGACGTGAACGTGGCCCTCGTGCCGCTGGGCATGCCGCTGCTGGCCGGGCCCGGCGCGATCGTGTCCGTGATCCTCGCCGTGCAGAAGGCCGGCAGTGTCGCCACGCAGATCTCGGTGTGGTCCGCGATCCTCGCGATCCATGTCGTGCTGTGGCTGGTGATGCGTTACTCGCTGCTGATCATCCGGGTCATCAAGGACGGCGGCGTCGTGCTGGTGACGCGGCTCGCGGGCATGATGCTCTCCGCCATCGCCGTGCAGCAGATCATCAACGGCGTCACTCAGGTGATCCGGGGGAGCTGAGCCCCTGGGGCAGGCCCTCGTCGGCCCGGCTCCCCCGGAAAGCTTGAGCGGCGCTGTACGCCTGAGCGTTACGAGGCCTGGGTCTCGGCCGGGCGGATCCACAGCCGCTGCCCGATGGCGGCGGCCTGCTGAACGATCCGGTTGACGGAGGCGGCGTCCACGACGGTGCTGTCCACGGTGGTGCCGTCGACCTCGTCGAGTCGCATGATTTCGAAGCGCATGGCTTCTCCCTTCGTCTGGTCATCCTCCTGCGGAGAACTACTGATGGTGACAGGCGGTGCATCCGCCGTCATGAGTAGTCAACGCGGTGCTTGTTACAAACATTCCCTACGCTAAAGAAATTTTTCGAACAGCTAATTACTGACCGGTAAGTGGGGAGTGCGGAACCGGACGGGACCGGTTGTGTTCGCAGCGTGACCACCGGGACAATGGAGACGATGAACGACGACCTGGCGGCCCTGGGCGCCCGTATCGACCGCACGAACGAGCTGCTGGAACGCATGCTCGCCGAGGTGGCGAAGACGCCCTCCACCCACGCGATCTTCGTCGACGCGGGCTATCTGTACGCGGCCGCGGGCCGGCTGGTCGCCGGGACCGAGGACCGCCGGGCCTTCGACCTGGACGCCGAAGGCCTGATCGAGGCCCTCATCGACCGCGCCCGCTCGGTCTTCGCGGACAGCCGCCTGCTGCGTGTCTACTGGTACGACGGCGCCCGCCGCCGCATCCACACCGCCGAGCAGCAGACCATCGCCGAACTTCCCGACGTCAAGGTCCGCCTGGGCAACCTCAACGCCAACAACCAGCAGAAGGGCGTGGATTCCCTGATCCGCTCGGATCTGGAGTCACTGGCCCGCCACCGCGCCATCAGCGACGCGGCGCTCCTCGGCGGCGACGAGGACCTGGTCTCGGCGGTCGAGGCGGCGCAGGGGTACGGCGCCCGGGTCCATCTGTGGGGCATCGAGGCACCCGAGGGCCGTAACCAGGCCGAGCCGCTGCTCTGGGAGGTCGACAGCCAGCGCACACTCGACCTCGACTTCTTCAAGCCGTACGTGTCCCGGCGCACGGCCGCCGCCTACGACCCCACGACCACGGCCCGCCCCACCCGCGACGACGTCCGCTTCGTCGGCGCCCAGATCGCCGCGAAGTGGCTGGCCTCCCGGGGCCGCGAGGCCCTGGTCGAGCTGCTCCCCGGCCACCCCTACCTGCCCGGCTCCGTCGACCAGGACCTACTGGTCGAGGCCGAGGGGCTGCTGCAGTACTCCCTGCGCGGCCAGGCGGACCTGCGCCGCGCCCTCAGGGACGGTTTCTGGGACCATCTGCAGGCGCAGTACTAGCCCTTCTCGACTAGGCCTGCTCGACGGTGCCGTCCCAGAAGTCGGCGAGCGCGCGGGCCGTGGCGAGTGGCTGGTCGGTGTTGGGGGAGTGCTCGGCGTCCTCGATCACCGTCCGCCGTGCCCGCAGCCGTACCGCCATCTCGTCCAGCAGGGGCAGCGGCCAGGTGTCGTCCCGCGCGCCGGACAGGATGTGGAACGGCAGCGGTACGGCGGCCAGTTCCGCGACACGGTCCGGTTCCGTGCACAACTGGCGCCCGGTGGCGAGGAGTTGCGCGGACTTGGTGCCCAGCCAGCGGCGCCGCAGGTCGTCCCGGTCGTCGAAATCGCCGTCGAGCGCGGCCGTCTCGGTCTCCTCGGGCGGCTCCATCAGCTGGATGGCCTCCCATACCTCCGCCATGCTCATCACCGCGAGTGCGTCCCGCAGCAGCTTCACGCGCTGCTGCTGGGACTCGGAGATCTGGGCGGGCCCGGAGGCCATGAGGGTCAGCGACCGGAAGGGCGCGTGGTCGAGCAGCACGGCGGCCCTTGAGATCTGCCCGCCCAGGGAATGGCCCAGCAGATGCACCGGCTGCCCGAGCGCCTCGGCCTGCGCCAGCACGTCCCGCGCCAACTCCTGCTGCGCATAAGCGGATTCGTCGGCCTCGGGCCCGTCCGACTCGTACTGCCCGCGCCCATCCACGGCCACGGTCCGGTATCCGCGCCGCGCGAGCGGCACATGCAGCGGATTGAAGTCCTCCTTGCTCCCGGTGAACCCCGGCAGCAACAGCGCGATCCCGCGCGGCTCGACCCCGTCGGCCACGGGGGCGTCGACGACGGCGAACTCACCGCGCGCGGTCTGTAGGAAGTACGCACGGGCACCGGGCGGCGGGACGAAGGTGGCGGGCCTGCTCATGGGGAGAGGCTATCGGGCCGGGGCCGGTGGCGAATGGGGGCCCTGTGTCGCACCCTGTCGCACCCTTCCGGTGCCGGCAAACGACCCCCACTCCCGCCCAAACGCGACGGCCAGGTCCTCTCCGCTGGAGGACCTGGCCGTCGGTGAACGGGTGCCGGATCAGCCTTCGGTGACCTCGACGGCCGCCGCGGCCTTGCGCGTACGGCGACGCGGCTTGGCCTCCGGCTCGTCCGTGGCCTGCGCCGGAATCTCCGCGGTGGCCGTCTTGCGCGTGCGGCGCGGCTTGGCTTCCGTGCCTTCGGCGGTGTCGACCGCGGCGGCGGCTGTCTTCCGGGTGCGGCGGGGCTTGGCCTCGGCCTCGGGGGCGTCGGTCGTCTCCGGTGCGGCAGCTGCCTTCTTGCGGGTCCGGCGGGGCTTGGCCTCCGTGCCTTCGGCCGTCTCCACGGCGGCCTCGGCGGCGGCAGCGGCCGTCTTCCGGGTCCGGCGGGGCTTGGCCTCGGCCTCGGGGGCCTCGGTCGCTTCCGGCGTGGCGGCGGCCGTCTTGCGCGTGCGGCGCGGCTTGGCTTCCGTGCCTTCGGCGGTGTCGACCGCGGCGGCGGCCGTCTTGCGGGTGCGGCGGGGCTTGGCCTCGGCCTCGGGGGCCTCGGTCGCTTCCGGCGTGGCGGTGGCCGTCTTGCGCGTGCGGCGCGGCTTGGCCTCCGTGCCTTCGGCGGTGTCGACCGCGGCGGCTGTCTTGCGGGTGCGGCGGGGCTTGGCCTCGGCCTCGGGGGCCTCGGTCGCTTCCGGCGTGGCGGCTGCCGTCTTCCGCGTGCGGCGCGGCTTGGCCTCCGTGCCTTCGGCCGTCTCCACGGCGGCCTCGGCGGCGGCAGCGGCCGTCTTCCGGGTCCGGCGCGGCTTGGCCTCGGGCTCCGTGTCCGCCGGGGCCGCCTCGGTGACCGCGGCGGCGGTCTTGCGGGTGCGGCGGGGCTTGGTTTCCGTGCCCTCGGCCGTGGCGACCGCCGTCTCGGCGGCGGGCTCGGCCGTCTTGCGGGTACGACGGCGCGGCTTGGCCTCCGGAGCCTCCACGGCCACGGCCTCGGGCTCCGCGGTCACCGGAGCCGGCGCCGCCTCGGCAGCGGTCGTCTCAGGTGCCGTCTCGGTCACCGCCGGCTCCGCCGACTTGCGGGTACGACGGCGGCGCGGCTTGTCCGGGGTCTCCAGCTGGGCCGGGCCCTCGGCCGTGTCCACCGTCTCGACGGCGGCCTCGGTGGCAGCCTCGTTGGCCGTCACCGGCTGCGCCGGCGCTCCGCCGCGCGTACGCCGACGGCGGCGCAGGGTGCGGGGAGCCCCGGGCTCCTCCACGCCGGTGGCCTCGGCGGCGGACTCGGTGGCCGGCGCCGCAGGGGTCGTAGTGGCGTCGACCGGTGCTCCGTTGCGGGTGCGGCGGCGACGGCGCGGGGTACGGGCCGTACGCTCGCGCTCGGCGGTGCCGGACTCGGGGCGGCCACCACGGCCACGGCCGCGAGCGCCACGCCCACCGGTCTCGCCGAGGTCCTCCAGCTCCTCCGCGTCCAGACCGGCACGGGTCCGCTCCGAGCGCGGCAGGGTGCCCTTGGTGCCCTCGGGGATGCCAAGGTCGGAGAACAGGTGCGGGGACGAGGAGTACGTCTCCACCGGGTCGTTGAAGTCCAGCTCCAGCGCCTTGTTGATCAGCTGCCAGCGCGGGATGTCGTCCCAGTCGACGAACGTGATCGCCGTACCCTTGGCGCCCGCGCGGCCCGTACGGCCGACCCGGTGCAGGTACGTCTTCTCGTCCTCGGGGGACTGGTAGTTGATGACGTGGGTCACGCCCTCGACGTCGATGCCGCGCGCGGCGACGTCGGTGCAGACCAGGACGTCCACCTTGCCGTTGCGGAAGGCGCGCAGCGCCTGCTCGCGGGCGCCCTGGCCGAGGTCGCCGTGGACCGCGCCGGAGGCGAAGCCGCGGCGCTGCAGCTGCTCGGCGATGTCGGCGGCCGTACGCTTCGTACGGCAGAAGATCATCGCCAGTCCGCGGCCGTCGGCCTGCAGGATGCGGGCGACCATCTCCGGCTTGTCCATGTTGTGGGCGCGGTAGACGAACTGCTTGATGTTCGCGACCGTCGCGCCCTCGTCGTCCGGCGCGGTGGCGCGGATGTGCGTGGGCCGGGACATGTAGCGGCGCGCGAGGCCGATGACCGCGCCCGGCATGGTCGCCGAGAACAGCATGGTCTGGCGCTTGACCGGCAGCATGTCGATGATCTTCTCGACGTCGGGCAGGAAGCCCAGGTCGAGCATCTCGTCGGCCTCGTCGAGGACCAGGCACTTGACGTGCTTCAGGTTCAGCTTCTTCTGGCCCGCGAGGTCGAGCAGTCGGCCCGGGGTGCCGACGACCACGTCGACGCCCTTCTTCAGGGCCTCGACCTGGGGCTCGTAGGCCCGGCCGCCGTAGATCGCCGCCACGCGCACGTTACGGACCTTGCCGGCCGTCAGCAGGTCGTTGGTGACCTGGGTGCACAGCTCGCGCGTGGGGACGACGACGAGCGCCTGCGGGGCGTCGGTGAGGGCCTCGGGGGCGGCGCGTCCGGCCTCGACGTCGGCGGGGACGGTGACGCGCTCGAGGAGCGGGAGACCGAAGCCCAGCGTCTTGCCGGTGCCGGTCTTGGCCTGGCCGATGACGTCCGTGCCGGAAAGGGCGACGGGGAGCGTCATCTCCTGGATGGGGAAGGGGGTGATGATGCCGACGGCTTCAAGGGCCTCGGCGGTCTCGGGAAGGATTCCGAGTTCACGAAACGTCGTAGTCAGGGTGCTGCCTCTTCTGTGTGGCGCGGCGCGAGGCGAGCGCGGGGGTCATGTGCGACCGTGCCGGGGACGTCGGCTGCCGTACGGGCGAACCACTTGGGCAAGCCGTATGACACGGGACCTCTGCCGACGCTCTAGCGCTCGTACCGCTGAGGGTGTCCCTCCGGTCGTCGTACGTACTTCCGCCGTACGGCCAGGGAGGGCTGTCGGGTCGGAGCCGATCGGGCCACCGACCGGGCATCCTCATGCGTGCGGCCTGTCGGGAGACGTCGAACATCGTCGGCGCACTCTGGCAGGCGCATTACCACCATACCCCGGATTCGCGCACATGCGATGGCCGATTTCGTCACGTAGTCGTGGTCACAGTGGTTGGCCGGGGGCTTGAGAGGGGCGCTGAGCGGGCTATTGTGCGCCTCATGACTAGCTCTGACAAGCCTGAGAACGACTCCGCAGCGCCCACGGGCGTCGCCGCCCAGGACTGGGCGCAGGCCTCCGCCGAGCCGCAGTACCGCGCCGCCGTCGTGGATCTGCTCGGCGCGCTCGCGTACGGCGAGCTGGCGGCGTTCGAGCGACTCGCGGAGGACGCGAAGCTGGCGCCGACCCTCGCGGACAAGGCGGAGCTGGCGAAGATGGCCTCGGCCGAGTTCCACCACTTCGAGCGGCTGCGGGACCGGCTGACCGAGATCGGCGAGGAGCCTACGGCGGCCATGGACCCCTTCGTCGCCGCGCTGGACGGTTTCCACAGGCAGACCGCGCCCTCGGACTGGCTGGAGGGCCTGGTCAAGGCGTACGTCGGCGACTCGATCGCGAGCGACTTCTACCGGGAGGTCGCGGCGCGCCTCGACTCCGACACGCGTGAACTGGTCCTCGCCGTCCTCGACGACACCGGGCACGCCGGGTTCGCGGTGGAGAAGGTCCGGGCCGCCATCGACGCCGACCCGCGCGTGGGCGGTCGGCTGGCGCTGTGGGCGCGGCGGCTGATGGGCGAGGCGCTGTCGCAGTCCCAGCGGGTGGTCGCGGACCGGGATGCGCTGTCGACGATGCTCGTGGGCGGCGTGGCCGACGGGTTCGATCTCGCGGAGGTCGGGAGGATGTTCTCGCGGATCACCGAGGCGCACACGAAGCGGATGGCCGCGCTGGGCTTGGCTGCGTAGCGCTCTGTGGGCGTGGGTGCGGTGGGTTGCGCGGCTGCGGGTCCGTTGGGGCTGGTCGCGCCCACGCGGCGGAGCCGCATAGTGAACGCAGCCCCGCGCCCCTAGGGGGTTGTTGCCCGCGTCCCTTGAAAAGACGCCGTCGCTACGCCGTCAGGGATCGTCGGCGCAGCCTGCCTGACGGGCGCAGCAGCAGGGACAGGGACGCTGCCGAGATGATCGCGGCGCCCAGGAGGCTCAGCCAGGCCACGCCGGGACCGAGGGCGGTGTGGGTGACGAAGTCGCCGAAAAGGGCGCCCGCGATGCCCGTCGAGTACACGAGCGGGCGGGCCGGCAGGCGGTGGGACAGGCGGTGTGAGGCGGCCCAGGCGAGGATCAGACCGAGCACTGCGGAACCGAGTGCTTCCAGGATCATTTCGGGGTCCCTCCCACGGCCGGTCTGCCCAGATACGTCGTAGCCCGTCATACCCGTGACCTGCGGAGTGCAATCCTCCGCTGTGGAGGACTTGTGCTCCAACTGTGTGCACGGCCCATGAAGAAGGGCCCGGCGGCTCACGGCCGCCGGGCCCTTCCTCATGACCTCGGCCTACAGCGCGCCGAATCCCACCTTGCGCACGGTCGGCGCGCCGATCTCCACGTATGCCAGGCGGTCCGTCGGCACCAGGACCTTGCGGCCCTTCTCGTCCTCGAGGCTGAGGAGCTGCGTCTTTCCGGCCAGGGCCTCGGACACCAGGCGCTCGACCTCGTCGACGCTCTGACCGCTCTCCAGAACGATCTCGCGGGGCGCGTGCTGCACGCCGATCTTGACCTCCACGGCTTTGTCCCTCCGACGGTCAGTGATGTGCGCGATCTTCCGCGCCGTACCCAGCACACATTAGTCCGGCTCGGGGACCTACACGCTGTCGGCCGGAACGCCGACAGCGAACAGCGCACGGGAACAAACGACCGTCAACGGTGTGGCGCCCGGGAACGAGCAGCCGTCAGTGGTGCTCGCTGCCGTGCAGCGGGAAGCCGGCGATGCCCCGCCAGGCCAGCGAGGTCAGCAGCTGCACCGCCTGGTCGCGCGGCACGCTGCGGTCGCTGTGCAGCCAGGATCTGGCCACCACCTGGGCGAGACCACCGAGGCCGGAGGCGAGCAGCATCGACTCCGCGCGCGACAGGCCGGTGTCCTCGGCGATGACGTCGCAGATCGCCTCGGCGCAGTCGTTGGTGACCTTGTCGACGCGCTCGCGCACCGCGGGTTCGTTCGTCAGGTCCGACTCGAAGACCAGCCGGAACGCGCCGCCGTCGTCCTCGACATACGCGAAATAGGCGTCCATGGTCGCCCGGACGCGCTGCTTGTTGTCGGTCGTCGACGCCAGCGCGCCGCGCACGGCCTGGATCAGCGACTCGCAGTGCTGGTCGAGCAGGGCGAGGTAGAGGTCGAGCTTGCCGGGGAAGTGCTGGTAGAGCACCGGCTTGCTCACACCTGCGCGCTCGGCGATGTCGTCCATCGCCGCCGCGTGATACCCCTGAGCGACGAAAACCTCCTGGGCGGCGCCCAGGAGCTGGTTCCGTCGGGCTCGGCGCGGCAGACGGGTGCCACGTGGGCGTACCGCCTCAGTTTGCTCGATGGCTGTCACGCCGCCTCCCAAAGTCGTCCATATCGCGGTGTCAGCCGCGCGGCCATCGTACTTTTCGGTAACCGTGGTGTGCGCGGTGCGAGCGCAGAATTTCACGTACCGGACGGCGGCGAAAGCCGCGATCATCCTGTGAACAGCCTCTCGCGCGGCTGTAGGAGCCGGTGGGGGTCAGCGGTAGTCGTCCTCGTCGAGCGCGACCACGCGCGTCTGTTCGACCTGGTCGGCGACGTTCGCCGCCCGGTCCGGGTCCACTTCCGTCAGGGGGTCGTCGCGGTCCGGCGCGATGTCGGCGTGCTGCTCGGCGGCGTCCACCTCGGGTGCCTCGACGTCGACCTCCGCAGCCGTCTCGGTCTCCAGGTCCTCGGTCGTGTCGGGCTCGGTGGGGTCATAGGCCATGGTGGGCTCCCTTCCTACGAACGTCCCCGGAAGCAGCAGGGGCTACAGCGGGTGCCCTCTGTATGAGCCTAGGAGACTGCTGATCCGGACGCCATGCCGTCTCGCCCGTTCGTAGCCCCTGTTTATCGGTGTTCACCGGTGTTCACCGCTCGGGTGAAAGCGGTCGGCGATCGCACGGAACCGGTCGCTCCCGGACCGCGCGCAGTCCGATTCCCCCGTCACCCGCGGCTCACTCTGTGACGGCGAACACATGAGCCTCGGCGTGATCACCTCGTAACATTGCCGCATGTCTTCGACCGAGTCGCCCTCCGTGCCGGCCGCCAGCGTGCTCCCCAAGGTGGCGCCCGTCCGGGTCGGAGAAGGCGAGCGGATGCGGTCCGTGGGGCTGCCCGGAGTCACCCTGTCGGTCCGTTCCCGCCGTACCGCGCGCGCGGAGCTGCCGCCCGCGCTGTACGTCCACGGGCTCGGCGGTTCCTCGCAGAACTGGTCGTCGCTGATGGCCGAGCTGGACGGCGTCGTCGACAGCGAGGCGGTCGACCTGCCGGGCTTCGGTGACTCCCCGCCCCCGGACGACGGGGACTACTCCGTCACCGGGCACGCGCGCGCGGTGATCCGCCATCTCGACGCGGCCGGCCGCGGCCCGGTCCACCTCTTCGGCAACTCGCTCGGCGGAGCGGTCACCACGCGCGTGGCCGCCGTACGACCCGACCTCGTCCGTACGCTCACGCTCGTCTCGCCCGCCCTGCCGGAGCTGCGCATCCAGCGCACCGCGGCGCCGACCGCACTGCTCGGCGTGCCCGGTGTCGCCGCCCTGTTCAACCGGCTCACCAGGGAGTGGACGGCCGAGCAGCGGGTGCGCGGGGTGATGACCCTCTGCTACGGCGACCCGACGCGGGTGTCGCCCGAGGCGTTCCAGGACGCCGTGGAGGAGCTGGAGCGGCGGCTGCAGCTGCCGTACTTCTGGGACGCGATGGCCCGCTCCGCGCGCGGGATCGTCAACGCCTACACGCTCGGCGGACAGCACGGGCTGTGGCGCCAGGCCGAGCGCGTGCTCGCGCCGACCCTGCTGGTCTACGGCGGCCGTGACCAGCTCGTCGGCTTCCGCATGGCCCACCGGGCCGCCCGCGCCTTCCGCGACTCCCGCCTGCTGTCCCTGCCGGACGCCGGACACGTGGCGATGATGGAGTACCCGGACGTGGTGGCCACGGCGTTCAGGGAACTCCTCGCGGACTGCGAGCACGACGTCGCCGACTCGGGCACGGGGAGCTGAGGCCCGCGTGGGACGCCACAGCCGCCGCGGCCCGGCCCCGAAGGACGACTCCGCGGACATAGCAGCCAGGCGCACGGCACAGGGGGATGCGGACACTCCGGGGGAGGGGACCGGACCGGCGGCGCCCTACCGGAGGTCGTACGGGGAGGGCGCGCGGGGACCCCAGGGGCCTGGTGGTTTCCCCGGCGCTTCCGGAGCTTCCGGTAGTCAGGGTTTCGCGGGTCTTCCCGGTGCGAGGCCTGTGTCCGGCCCGTCCGGTACCGCCGCCGCACACGTGCCAGGGCAGCGTCAGGCACCGCCGGCCGGCACCGGTACAGCCGGTCATCCGCCGCGGGGCCCGCAGTGGCCGTCGGCATTCCCGGACGGTACGCCCGCTCAGGGGGTGCCGCGTTTCGGCGACGGCACGCCTGGGCGTGGGGTGCCCCGCTACCCCGACGGCACGCCGGCACACGGTGTTCCGAGGTTCCCTGACGGGACCCCTGCGCACGGCGTTCCGCGTTTCCCCGACGGCACCCCCGCGCATGGCGTGCCCCGGTTCCCTGACGGCACCCCCGCACACGGCACGCCGAGGCTTCCCGACGGCACCCCCGCGCACGGTGTCCCTCACCTCCACCAGGGTGCTCCCCTTCGCGGTGGTCACCCCGAGCAGCGGGAACCCGGCGGTGGATGGGGCGAGTTCGCGGGGGCGGCCGGTCCCGGTGTCGTACTTCCCCGGCAGCGGCCGACGGGGCGCGGGCCCGGTGCCGGACCTCGGCAGGACTACCTCGACGCCTTCGCCGACGGACGGGACGGCGCTGTAGGGGGCGAGGGCGACGTCGACGTCTTCGCGCCCCGTCCGCACCAGCCCCGCCCCGCCGAGCCGCACCCGGCCGACGCGCCGGAGGCGGACGGCGGCGACGCCCCCGCCGTCGGCCTGCCCACGCAGAGCCCGGCCGGCCTGCCCACGAGCCCCGCCGGCCTGCCCGAACAGCGCACCGTCGACCTTCCCGCACAGCGCTCCGGCGGCAAGGGGCGGGCCTTCACCGGCATCGCCGCGGCCGCTGTCACCACCGTGCTCGCGGTGGTCGTCGCCGGGCAGGTGGCCGCGAAACACGACGACGACGCCGTACAGTCACGGTCCGCCACCGACCAGGCCCCCGACGCGGGCGCCCAGGGAGGGGAGAGCCCGTCCGCCTCGCCCGGCACGGTCACGCTGTCGTACGAGCAGAAGATGGACCGCACGTACCCGCTCGGCGCCACGCTGAAGGCCTCGGGGAAGTTCGACGCCGTGCCCGGGTTCGCCAAGGCGCCCGGCAAGGGACAGAAGTACACCTACCGCGTGGACATCGAGCAGGGTCTCGGTCTGGACGGCGAGCTGTTCGCCGAGGCCGTGCAGAAGACCCTGAACGACGACCGCAGCTGGGCCCACGGCGGCGCCCGCACCTTCGAGCGGATCTCCTCCGGCAAGCCCGACTTCGTGATCACGCTGGCCAGCCCCGGTACGACCGCCACGTGGTGCGCCAAGTCCGGGCTGGACACCACGGAGGACAACGTCTCCTGCGACTCGGCAGCCACCGAACGAGTGATGATCAATGCATACAGGTGGGCCCAGGGCAGCACGACATATGGGGACAAAATCCACGCCTATCGGCAGATGTTGATCAATCATGAGGTCGGTCACCGGCTCGGCCACGGCCATGTGACGTGCCAGAAGAACGGCGAACTCGCCCCCGTCATGCAGCAGCAGACCAAGTTCCTGGACCATGACGGAATCCACTGTCTGCCCAACCCCTGGCCCTATCCCAGGAGTTGACGGACGCCGCTCATGTCACATTGACATGAGTCGCAAGGTCGTTCATATTTCTGCCCATGTGGTCCCGTCACGCCGCCCAGGAGAGCGCAGCCATCGAGCTGGCGCTCATCGGCGTGACCGCACTCTGCGTGGCCGACATCCACTGTCGCTGACGCCGCCGCCCTGGCGTTCGCGTCGCGACTTTTCTCTTTTCCTTCGTCCGTGACCGTGTCACGGCGTTTTTCGACGACCCGACGCCGAGGCCGACGTCTGTCCGCAGCCGTCTCACCCCTCGTCCACATGTCTCATCTTTCGAGAAACCCGCTCACCCGAGAGGTCGTCATTCCGATGCGTCAAACGTCCGTCATAGCGCGCCGTGTGGCAGCGGCATCCGTCAGCCTGGTCGTGGCAGCGGGCGCCGCCGCCTGCGGCCCTGAGGACAACGATGCCAAGGGCTCAGGTGGCGACTCCACGCCCCACAAGGGCGGCACCCTCACGGTGCTGAACTCCGAGCAGCAGACCGACTTCGACCCCGCCCGCCTCTACACCTCCGGCGGCGGAAACGTGCCCTCCCTCGTCTTCCGCACCCTCACCACCCGCAACCGCGAGAACGGCGCGGCCGGCGCCAAGGTCGTCCCGGACCTCGCCACCGACACCGGGCGCCCCAGCAAGAACGCGACCGTGTGGACGTACACCTTGAAGAAGGGCCTCAAGTACGAGGACGGTACGCCGATCGCCTCGGCCGACATCAAGTACGGCATCGAGCGCTCCTTCGCCCCCGAACTCTCCGGCGGCGCGCCCTACTTGAGGGACTGGCTGGTCGGCGCCGCCGACTACCAGGGCCCGTACAAGGACAAGAAGGGGCTCTCGGCGATCGAGACGCCGGACGCGCGGACCATCGTCTTCCATCTCGACAAGCCCGAGGGCGAGTTCCCGTACCTCGCCACGCAGACGCAGTTCACCCCGGTGCCCAAGGGCAAGGACAACGGCACCAAGTACGAGGAGCACCCGGTCTCGTCCGGCCCCTACAAGGTCGTCAAGAACGAGAACGACGGCGAGCACGTGCTCCTGACGCGCAACACGTACTGGTCGGCGGCCACGGACGACGAGCGCAAAGCCTACCCCGACACGATCGACGTCCGCTCCGGTCTGGACTCCTCCGTGATCAACCAGCGGCTGTCCGCGTCCCAGGGCGCGGACGCGGCGGCGGTCACCACGGACACCAACCTCGGCCCGGCCGAACTCGCCAAGGTCAGCGGCGACAAGGAGCTGGCCGCGCGCGTGGGCACCGGCCACTTCGGCTACACCAACTACATCGCGTTCAACCCGACCGTGAAGCCCTTCGACAACCCGAAGGTGCGGCAGGCGATCGCCTACGCCGTCGACCGGTCCTCGGTGGTCAACGCGGCCGGCGGCAGTGCGCTGGCCGAGTCCGCGACCACCTTCCTGCCCAACCAGAAGTCCTTCGGCTACACGCCGTACGACCCGTTCCCGGCCGGTGCCTCCGGCAACCCGGCCAAGGCCGAGGAGCTGCTCGCCCAGGCCGGTTACAAGAGCGGTCTCACGGTGACACTGACCCACTCCAACGCCAAGAACTTCGAGACCAGCCCGGAGATCGCGACCGCCCTCCAGGACGCCCTCAAGAAGGCCGGCATCACGGTCAAGCTGCAGGGCCTGGAGGACAACGACTACCGGGACAAGATCCACGGCGTGAAGACCGAGCCCGGTTTCTTCCTCGCGCACTGGGGTGCCGACTGGCCCTCCGGCGGCCCCTTCCTCGCCCCGATCTTCGACGGCCGGCAGATCGTCAAGGACGGCGCGAACTTCAACACGGGCCTGCTCAATGACAAGTCGGTCAATGACGAGATTGACGCGATCAACAAGTTGACCGACCTTGACGCCGCCGCCAAGCGCTGGGGTGCACTGGACAAGAAGATCGGCGAGAAGGCCCTCGTCGTGCCGCTGTTCCACCCGGTCTACAAGCGCCTGTACGGCAAGGACGTCAAGAACGTCGTCATCAGCGACTGGACCGGCGTCCTCGACATCTCCCAGGTCGCGGTGAAGTAGCGCCGTGAGCGAGGCACTTGTCGCCGTCGAGGCCGCCGGGACGGAGTCGTCCGTCCCGGCGGCATCGGGGGCACGTCAGTTCTGGCGGCGGCTGCGCACGCAGCGCGCCGCCCTGGTCGCCGCGGCCGTCGTCGCGCTGCTCGTCCTGATCGCGCTCGCCGCGCCGCTGCTCACCGCGCTGGAGGGCCAGGACCCCAGCACGTACCACCCGTCCCTGATCGACTCCGCGCGCGGGGGCGTGCCCATCGGCTCCTTCGGCGGCATCGGTGCCGACCACTGGCTGGGCGTCGAACCGCAGACCGGACGCGACCTGTTCGCCCGGCTGGTCTACGGGGCGCGGGTGTCGCTGGGGGTCGCGCTGGCGGCGACGGTGGTACAGGTGCTCCTTGGCCTCGTCATGGGCGTGGCCGCCGGTCTGGGCAACCGCTGGGTCGATCTGATCCTGAGCCGCATCACCGACATCTTCGTCTCGATGCCGCTGATGATCATGGCGCTCGCGCTGCTCGCCGTCGTCCCGAACAGCTTCCCCCGCCCCGTGCTCGTCGCCCTCGTCATCGCCCTGGTCTCCGGCTGGAGCACGACCGCGAAGATGGTGCGCGCCCAGACCCTCACCCTCAAGAACCTCGACTATGTCGCCGCGGCCCGGCTCAGCGGCTGGGGCACCTGGCGGATCGCCGTACGCGAACTGCTCCCGGGGCTCGCCGCTCCGGTCATCACGTACGCGGCCCTGCTGGTCCCGACGAACATCAGCGGCGAGGCGGCCCTGTCCTTCCTCGGTGTCGGCGTGAAGCCGCCGACGCCTTCCTGGGGACAGATGCTGACCTCCGCCGACGTCTGGTACCAGGCGGCCCCGCAGTACCTGCTGCTGCCCGCCGGCGCCCTGTTCGTGACCGTGTTCGCGATGACGGTCCTCGGCGACGGAGTCCGCGTCGCCCTCGACCCGCGCGCGGCCTCCCGCCTGCGCATCGGCACCGGCCGCAAGCGTGAGGCCCGCGCGGAGACGGCCGTACCGAAGAAGGAGGACCGGGCATGAGGGGCCTCAGCGGCTTCGTCCTGCGCCGCGTCATCGGCGCCGTGGTCACCCTGTTCATCCTCTCGGTGATCATCTACGTCGTCTTCTACGTCACCCCCGGCAACGTCGCCCAGATCACCTGCGGCCCGCGCTGCTCGCCGGAACAGGTCCACCAGGTGGCCCGGCAACTGCACCTCGGCGACCCGCTGTACGTGCGCTACTGGCACTTCCTGCAGGGTCTCTTCGTCGGCCAGGACTTCTCCACCGGAACGTCCGTCGAGCACTGCTCGGCGCCCTGCCTCGGCCAGTCGTACCAGACCGACCAGCAGGTCACCGACATCATCCTGACCAAGCTGCCGGTGAGCTTCTCGCTGGTGCTCGGTGCCATGGTGATCTGGCTGCTGCTGGGCGTCGGCACCGGCGTGCTGTCCGCCTGGCGGCGCGGCCGGTTCAGCGAGCGTGTCCTGACCGCGGTCACCCTCGCGGGCGTCGCCACCCCCGTCTTCGTCATCGGCCTGGTGCTGATGGTCGTCGTCTGCGGCGAACTCCAGCTGCTGCCCTTCCCGCAGTACGTGAACTTCACCGACGACCCCGAACAGTGGGCCTGGAACCTCCTGCTTCCCTGGCTCTCCCTCGCCCTCGTCGAATCGGCCAACTTCGCACGGCTGACCCGGGCGTCGATGCTGGAGACGCTGGCCGAGGACCACATCCGTACGTTCCGCGCCTACGGTGTCGGCGAGCGCGCGGTGATCGCACGGCACGCGCTGCGCGGTGCGACGGCCTCCGTGATCGCGCTGAACGCGGTCACCTTCGGCTCGGCCGTCGGCGGCGCCGTCCTCACCGAGACCCTGTTCGGCCTGCCCGGCATCGGCCAGGAACTGGTGCACGCGGTGAAGGTCGTCGACCTTCCGGTGGTCGTCGGCATGGTCCTGGTCATCGGCTTCTTCGTGGTCCTCGCCAATGCCGTCGCGGACGTCCTGTACGCGGTGGCCGACCGACGGGTGGTGCTCGCATGAGCCTGGTGGAAGTCACGGACCTGAGCGTCGAGTTCGGCTCGCTGCGGGCCGTCGACGGACTCTCCTTCAGCCTGGCGAAGGGCGCCGCGCTGGCCCTCGTCGGCGAGTCCGGCTCCGGCAAGTCCACGGTCGCGGGCGCCCTGCTGGGCCTGCACCGGGGCACGGGAGCCCGGGTCACCGGCTCGGTCCGGGTGGCCGGCACGGACGTACAGGAGGCCACGGACGAGGAGTTGCGGCGGCTGCGCGGCGCCAAGGCCGCCATGGTCTTCCAGGACCCGCTGTCCTCACTGGACCCGTACTACGCGATCGGCGACCAGATCGCCGAGGTCTACCGCGTGCACACGCGCGTGTCGCGTCGTACCGCACGCGCGCGTGCCCTGCAGGTGCTTGAGCGGGTTGGAATTCCGGACGCACTGCGACGGTCCCGGTCCCGCCCGCACGAGTTCAGCGGCGGCATGCGCCAGCGCGCCCTCGTCGCCATGGCCCTCGCCTGCGAGCCCGACCTGCTGATCGCCGACGAGCCGACCACCGCCCTCGACGTCACCGTCCAGGCCCAGATCCTCGACCTGCTGCACACGCTGCGCGAGGAGACCGGCATGGGTCTGCTGCTCGTCACCCATGACGTGGGCGTCGCCGCCGAGAGCGTGGACGACATCCTCGTCATGCGGCACGGCAGGGCCGTCGAGCGCGGCCCGGTCGGCACGGTCCTCGCGGCGCCCGCCGAGGCGTACACCCGCGAACTCCTCGACGCCGTCCCGCGCGTGGACGCCCGCCGCACCGGCTCCCAGGCCTCCGACGAGGTCGTGCTGGAGGCCACCGGGGTGCGGCGCGAGTTCGGGCGCGGCCGACGGACGTTCGCGGCCGTGGACGACGTCTCGCTGACCGTCCGCCGCGGCGAGACCCTCGGCGTCGTCGGCGAGAGCGGCAGCGGCAAGACCACGCTCGGCCGGATGCTGGTAGGGCTGCTGGAGCCGACCGCCGGCGCGATCCGTTACGAGGGCTGCCCGCACACCACGGTGAACCCGGCCGTCCAGATGGTCTTCCAGGACCCCGTCTCCTCCCTCAACCCCCGCCGCAGCGTGGGCGAGTCCGTCGCCGACCCGCTACGCGCGCGTGGCATGGGGATCGCCCCGCGCGAGCGCAGCCGAGAGCGGGGGAGCGACGAGGAACGCATCCGGGGGCGCGTGGTGGAACTGCTGGAGCGCGTGGGGCTCGACAGGGCGCACTACGACCGCTACCCGCACGAGTTCAGCGGCGGCCAGCGCCAGCGCATCGGCATCGCCCGCGCGCTCGCCGCCGAACCGCGCGTCATCGTCTGCGACGAGCCGGTCTCCGCGCTCGACGTCACCACGCAGGCCCAGGTGATCGAGCTGCTGGGCGAACTCCAGCGGGAACTCGGCCTCGCGCTGGTCTTCATCGCGCACGACCTCGCCGTCGTACGGCAGGTCAGCGACCGGGTGGCGGTGATGCGCCGGGGCCGGATCGTCGAGTACGGGCCGGCCGACGAGGTGTACGACAGCCCCCGCGAGCCGTACACCGAGCAGCTCCTGGCCGCCGTACCCGCGCTCGACCCGGAGCTTGCGGCCCGGCGGCGTGCGGCCCGGCGTGAACCCGCCGTGGCGTAACGTTTCGCGCTTGAGTGATGACGCTCTGAACCCATACCGCGACGGAACGCGACCCGCACGCGAAAGTTACGACCGTTCACCCCTTTTGGTGGCGCGATGGACAACCGTCCGTCGCGCCACCGCCTTGTCCGCTTACGTTCGTCCCGCTGCGAACCGCCGGGACAACGGCGGCTCACCGGACGGGAGATCGGGGGTGCACACGTGCGCATCGGACTGCTTACGGAGGGTGGCTACCCGTATGTGAGCGGTGACGCCGGACTCTGGTGCGACCGGCTCGTGCGCGGGCTCGAGCAGCACGAGTTCGACATCTACGCGCTCAGCCGCAGCCGACACCAGGAGGACGACGGCTGGGTCGCGCTCCCGCCGCACGTCGGCCGGGTGCGTACGGCGCCGCTGTGGACGCCCGAGGACGACGGGGCCGCCCTCGGACGGCGCACGCGCCGGCGCTTCACCGAGCACTACGGCGAACTGGTCGGGGCGTTGTGCGCCGGGACCGCCGCCGACGCCCCCTCCGAGGGCGGGGCCGCCGATCTGCCGGACCGTTTCGGCAGTGCCCTGTACGGACTCGCCGAACTCGCCCGCGACAAGGGCCCACTGGCCGGCGCCCTGCGCTCGGACGCCGCCGTACGCACCCTGGAGCGCGCCTGCCGCGCCCCCGGCGCGCTGCGCACGGCGCGCGAGGCGCGCGTACCCGATCTGCTCACCGTCGCCGCGCACCTCGAACGCGGCCTGCGCCCCCTCTCCCTCGACTGGTACGGCGACGACGGCCTCGGCGCGGCCGACCTCTGCCATGCCGCCGCCGGAGGCTCCGCCGCCCTCCCCGGGCTGCTCGCCCGGCACTTCTGCGGCGTACCGCTGCTCGTCACCGAGTACGGCGTGCAGCTCCGCGCCCACTACCTGACCCTCGGCCCCGACACCGCCGCCCCCGCCGTACGCGCGCTGCTCGGCGCCTTCCACAGCCGGCTCGCCGCCGAGGTCTACCGGCGCGCCGAGATCCTCACCCCCGGCAACGCCCACGCCCGCCGCTGGCAGGAACGGTGCGGCGCCGACCGGGCCAGGATCCGCACGGTCCACCCGGGCATGGACGCCACCCGCTTCGCGGAGGTCGGCGAGGCCTCGGACCGCGCCGACCCGGACACGCTGGTCTGGGTCGGCCGCGTCGAACCCGCCAAGGACCTGATCTCGCTGCTGCACGCCTTCGCCGAGGTGCGCAAGGAGCAGCCCAAGGCGCGCCTCAGGATCGTCGGCGCGCCCTGCGGACCCGAGGGCGCGGCCTACCTCGGCCACTGCCGGGCGCTCGCCGCGCAGCTCTTCCCCGACGAGGCGGAGGGCGCGCACGCCGTCGGCGACAACCCGGTCTCCTTCGAGGAGATCGGCAGCCCGGAGGCCCCGACGCTCCCCGAGGCGTATGCCGCAGGCGCCGTCGTCGTCCTCTCCAGCGTCGTCGAGGGCCTCCCCATCGGCCTCGTCGAGGCCATGTTCTGCGGCCGGGCCACGGTGTCCACCGACGTGGGCGCGGTGGTGGAGGTCATCGGCGGCACGGGGCTCGTCGTGCCGCCGCGCAATCCGCGGGCGCTCGCCGAGGCGTGCGTGGCGCTGCTGCGCGACCCCGAGCGCCGGGAGCGCCTCGGCGCCGCCGCGCGCGCCCGGGCGCTCGAACTGTTCACCGTCGAGCAGAACATCGCGGCATTTCACGGCATTTACCTGCAGATCGTTTCGCACTGTCCCGTCCGCAGGGTCGTCCTCGACGCGGCCGGCGAGCCCCTGCCGTTCGCCACCCCCGCCGAGTCCCACGTCCCCGGTCGCTGGACCGGCCCCACGGCCCGTGTGCTCCCCCTGGGCGTCCCCGGCTGGGCCACGGGCACACCGGTACGTGCCACGCCGCTGGCCGCTGCCGAGGGGGCGTGATGGCCGTACAGGACGACGACCGCCTTGACGGAGACACCGAAGGTGGGGTGGGCGAGTTGAGCGAAGGGGGCGCACTGGGTGCGCTGGGTGCGCTGCGCGCATGGGGAGACCTTGGCGCACCCGGTGGCGGGGCGGCGGACGAGCCGGAGGGGGCGCGGTCGGCTGATGGTGTGTCAGGGGCTTCCGGTGACGGGGGTCGGTTGGCGAGTGCGTTGGGCGGGCTGGACCGGCCCGGGAGGCCCAGCGGTGCCGAGCCGTGGGACTCGCGGTCGGGAGCCTGGCTCGGGGGAGACGGGAGCGGTGAGGCGGCCTGGGCCGACGGGACCTCGTCGGATCGTGCAGGGCGCGGGGATCGCGCGGGTCGCGCGGGCTCGTCCGTGCCGATGGCCAACTCGCGGTCCGGCAACGGGAAGTCGGGCAGCCAGGAGCCGGGGAAGCGGCGCGGCGCCGTACCCCGGCGGGGAGCCGCCGACCCCGTCAAGGCCCTGCTGCACCGGCACCGTGAGCTGTGCGAGCGGGCCGTGGACCCGTTGGAGATCGCCGCCGGGCTGGAGGCGCACGGTGTCACCGACCGGACCGCCGCCCGCTTCCGCCACCGCGACGTCTTCTCGCTCGCCGAGGAGCTGTACGCGCGCGTGCCGCGCGATGGTGAGCAAGGCCCGAAGACCCAGCCCCTGCCCGTACCCCGCGTCCGCGCGGAGTGGGTCCTGCTCACCCTGCTGCCCGGTGCCCTCGGCGCGGCCACCGCCGCCGGGCTGCGCCTCATCCACGGAAACCCCCGCCTCCTGGTTGCCGTCGCCGGCATCCTGGCCGTCGCGCTCGCCACGCGTGCCGCACTGCGCCGCAGCCCCCTCGCCGGCCCGCCCGGCACACACGCCTGGCGCACCGGAAACGGCACGCGCGCGTGGACGCTCTGGCTGCTCGGGTACGCCCTCCTCGGCGACGGTCTCCTCAGTGCCGTCGTGACGGGCGGCCCCGGCGCCCTGCCGACCGGCGCCCCGGACGGCCCCTGGCCCACCGCCACCGCGCCCGCCCTGGCCCTCGCCCTGGCCTGCGCCCCGGCGGCCTGGTGCGCCCACCTGCTCGGCGCGGGCGCCCGCCGCAGGCTTGCCGGCAGCCGGGGCCTGGAGGACTTCACGGCCGCCGCCAGGCCGTTGCTGCTCGGCACGTTCGCCCTGTTCCTGGGCGCGCTGACCGCACTGCTCCTGGTGTGCGGCACCGTCCTGCACGCACCCGCGGCCTACCCGCAGACCCTCGCCCTGGGCGCCCTGCTGCTGCTCGCCCGCCTGCTCACCGTGCACCACCACCGGCACGCCCCCGCCGTGGCGCTCGGTGCCGCGGCGGCCACGGAGACGGTGGCCCTCGCCCTGCCGCTGGCCGCGAGACTGCCCGGCTGCGCCGTCCTGGCGGTCCCCGTCCGCACCCTCGTGAACGCCTGGGGGGAGGCCGCCGTCCCGGCCCTCGCCTGCGGCACCGCTGCGCTGGCCCTGCTGCTCCACGCCGGCCGCACCCTCACCCGGGCCTCGGCGCACGCGCCCACGGGAGTCCCCGAGTGAACCTTCCGCCACCGGCCCGAACCACCGCCGAAGGCGGCCGCACCACCCCTTTTGTTTGAAGGAGAAGCCAGATGACCACCTCCCGACTCGGAGCGTCCGGAGCCCCCGGAACCGCCGGCGCGTCCGTAGCTGCCGCAGCGGCAGGCCCAGGAGCCGCCGGGACCGCCGGAGCCGGGGTCCAGGGAATCACCGGATCCGCCGGCACCGAAAGAGCGGGCGGCCCCGGCACGCCCTCCTGGCCCGATGCGCCCTCTTGGCCCCATGCGCCCTCCTGTCCCACCGGCCCCGCCGGTCACGCCGTCGCGCACACCCCGGGAGCCGCCCGATGAGGGTCCTGCTGATCGGAGCCAACGGATACATCGGCCGTTTCGTCGCCGACCGCCTGCTCGCCGACCCGGCCGTCCAGCTCACCGCGCTCGGCCGCGGCGACGACGCCGACGTCCGTTTCGACCTCGCCAGCGGCAGTCCCGGCGCCCTCACCCGCTTCCTCGACGCGGTGCACCCCGGGGTCGTCGTCAACTGCGCCGGAGCCATCCGGGGCGGCGCCCGCGAACTCACCCGGCACAACACCGTGGCCGTCGCCACCGTCTGCGAAGCCCTGCGCCGCAGCGGCTGCGGTGCCCGTCTGGTGCAGATCGGGTGCAGCTCCGAGTACGGGCCGAGCCAGCCCGGCTCCTCCACCGCCGAGGACGCCGTACCCCGCCCCGGCGGTCCGTACGGAGTGAGCAAGCTCGCCGCGACCGAACTGGTTCTCGGCTCCGGCCTGGACGCCGTCGTGCTGCGCGTCTTCTCACCGGCCGGCCCCGGCACCCCGGCCGGCTCCCCGCTGGGCCGGCTCGCCGAGGCGATGCGGCGCGCGATGCAGTCCGGCGACGGCGAGCTCAAGCTCGGCGGCCTCGGCGTGCAGCGCGACTTCGTCGACGTACGCGACGTCGCCCGCGCCGTGCACGCCGCCTCCCTCTCCGCCGCGCAGGGCGTCATCAACATCGGCTCCGGCCGCGCCGTCCGGCTCCGCGACGCCGCCGCCGTCCTCGCGCGCGTGGCCGGATACGGCGGTGCCCTGCACGAACTCGACGCCCCGCCCGGCCCGCTGCGCAGCGCCATCGGCCATCCCCGCGCCGACTCCGACCACATGGCCCCGGTGGCGTACCCGTACCCGGACGGCTGCGGCAGCTGGCAGCAGGCCGACGTGCGCACCGCGCGCGACCGGCTCGGCTGGCGGCCCCGCATCAACCTCGAAGAATCCCTGGCCGACATCTGGATGGAGGCGGCATGCCGCATCTGACCAGCACGACCGCAGGCGCCACGAGCACCGGCCTGCGCACCGCCCTCGGCGTACCCGGCTACGCCCACCCGCTCGTCGCCCCCGCCCAGTGGGCCGAACTCGCCCGCCCGGGCACCCCACTGGACTGGGTGGTCCTGAACGTGGCCGCGGGCCCCGGTACCCGTCCGGACCCGCACTGTCTGGAGGCCGCGGGGAGGCTGCGCGGCGCCGGCGTCCCGGTCCTCGGCCATCTGGACCTCACCCACGGCGCCCGCCCCTTCGGCGATCTGCTCTCCGACGCCCACCGCCACCTCGACTGGTACCGGGTCGACGGCTTCCTGCTGGACCGCTGCCCCACCGACCGCACCGAGCTCCCCGAGGTCCGCCGTGCGGTCACCACACTCCGGGCGATCAGTGACACCGCCCACATCGTCCTCGGCCACGGCAGCCACCCGCACCCCGGGTACGCGGAGCACGCCGACCAGCTGGTGACCTTCGCCGGCGCCTGGTCCGACTACCGCTGGTCGCAGGTCGCCGAGTGGACCGCGGACTATCCGCCCGACCGCTTCTGCCACTTCGTGCACAGCGTGCCCCGCGGCCACCTGGAGGAGGCGCTGCGCATCGCCCGCTGGCAGGGGGCCGCGACGATCTACTTCACCGACCACACGGACCGCCGCGGCCGCGCCGACCCCTGGGAGACGATGCCCGGCTACTGGGACGAAATCGTCTCGCGTATCGGAACAGGTGTCTCGGAATGAAGAAGGCCGTGGCAGTGTTACGGGGAGAACAATTGTAGTGATTGACCGACCAACGGAGTCCCCGTGTCGCTGCCACCCCTGGTCGAGCCAGCTCCTGAGCTCACCGTAGACGAGGTCCGCAGGTACTCCCGCCACCTGATCATCCCCGACGTCGGGATGGACGGGCAGAAGCGGCTGAAGAACGCCAAGGTGCTCTGCGTGGGCGCCGGCGGACTGGGCTCGCCGGCGCTGATGTACCTGGCCGCCGCCGGTGTGGGCACCCTCGGCATCGTGGAGTTCGACGAGGTCGACGAGTCGAACCTGCAGCGCCAGATCATCCACAGCCAGTCCGACATCGGCCGCTCCAAGGCCGAGTCCGCCCGTGACACCGTCAAGGGCATCAACCCGTACGTGGACGTGGTCCTTCACGAAGAGCGGCTCGAGGCCGAGAACGTGATGGACATCTTCAGCCAGTACGACCTGATCGTCGACGGCACGGACAACTTCGCCACCCGGTACCTGGTCAACGACGCCTGCGTGCTGCTGAACAAGCCGTACGTCTGGGGTTCGATCTACCGCTTCGACGGCCAGGCATCCGTCTTCTGGTCCGAGCACGGCCCCTGCTACCGCTGCCTCTACCCGGAGCCCCCGCCCCCCGGCATGGTCCCCTCCTGCGCCGAGGGCGGCGTCCTGGGCGTGCTGTGCGCGTCCATCGGCTCCATCCAGGTCAACGAGGCCATCAAGCTCCTCGCGGGCATCGGCGAGCCGCTGGTCGGCCGCCTGATGATCTACGACGCCCTGGAGATGCAGTACCGCCAGGTCAAGGTCCGCAAGGACCCGAACTGCGCGGTCTGCGGCGAGAACCCGACCGTCACCGAGCTCATCGACTACGAGGCCTTCTGCGGCGTCGTGTCCGAGGAGGCCCAGGCGGCGGCCGCCGACTCCACGATCACTCCGAAGCAGCTCAAGGAGTGGATCGACGAGGGCGAGAACATCGAGATCATCGACGTCCGCGAGCCGAACGAGTACGAGATCGTCTCCATCCCGGGCGCCAGGCTGATCCCGAAGAACGAGTTCCTCATGGGCGCCGCCCTGGAAACCCTCCCGCAGGACAAGAAGATCGTCCTGCATTGCAAGACGGGTGTCCGCAGTGCGGAAGTCCTCGCCGTCCTGAAGTCCGCGGGCTTCGCAGACGCCGTCCACGTCGGCGGCGGCGTCATCGGCTGGGTCAACCAGGTCGAACCGCACAAGCCCGTCTACTGACAGCGGCCTCGCTGACCAGCGAGCGATAAGAAGCCCACGGCTCTGACCAGCTCAGACGCCGTGGGCTTCTGTCGTTGCTCTTGATTGCCATGTACTTTGTAGTGCAAAGTTACCCCGGTGGGCGACCGCCCGGCGGTCTGCTCACGAGCGCTACTGAAGCGCCAATCACAAGGGGGATAGATGGGAACATCCGCACCGAGCGGCGCGGAATCGGAGCCGAGGGCGACCGCGGCCGCCTTGTTGGCCGCGACGGAAGGCCTCCGGACCAGGACCCGCACGCAGACGAACGGCGCTTGGACTCCTCTCCTTGGCTTCGGACTCCTCGCACTGGCGGCTGTCCCGATCGCCCGGTACGCCTTCAACTTCGGAGCCCACGGGCGCGACATCGCGTCCTATCCAGCCTTCGCCTACGCCGAGCTGAGCGGCCTGTGCGTCGTCCACGAACCGGGAACCCCCTGCCTGAAGGGCGAGTTCGACGGCGCCGTACTGCGTTTCACGGCCTGGGGCGTGTGGTTCGCGCTCCTCCCCCTCGCATGGTTCGTCTTCGCCCGCTGGTACCGGCTGCGTGGCGAGGTCCGGGGCATCGTCCCCCGACGTGGCATGTGGGTCCGCGTGACCATCGCAGCCACCACAGCGATCACGGCAGCCCTGTTGGCGCTGCTGTTCGGCAAGGACCAGCCATGGGAGGCCGTACTGCTGGAGAACAGTTATGCCTCCCCGTGGTACCTGGTCGGCATCGGACTCCTCGCCCTCGGCTTGGCCGAACGCAGTTGGATCGCCGCAGCAGCCGGCACCGCTCACGCCCTTCTGCTCACGGGGTACCTGGGAGCCTCCTGGGGCAGCGGATGGCTCCCCTGGCAACACCCCGCCCACCCCGGCTGGGCCGACGGACCGCAAACCAAGGCCTTTCTGCTCGCCGCCATCCTGCTCCTCGCCGGTCTGTGCGAGTGGACGGCGGTCCGCCGCCGGGCCGCGCCCGATGCCGCAGGTGAGGGTACGGTCCTCTCATGAGCGTCGAAGGCTCGACCGCTGCGCCGGGCAACCAAGAGGGACTGCATCCGACCCAGGCGCTGGATGACACCGTCCACCAGCGTGTGCGGCTCGGCGTCCTCACAGTTGCCCGCGAAGCCGACCGGGTCGAGTTCGGCTTCCTGAAGAAGCAACTGGCCGTCACCGACGGAAATCTCTCCCGGCACCTGAAGGTGCTGGAGGAGTCCGGAATGATCACCGTGGAAAAGGGCTACGCCGGTCGACGCCCCCGAACATGGGTTGCCCTCACCCGCGAAGGTGCGCAGGCCCTGGACGCCGAACTCCGTGCCCTACGTGCACTCGTGCTACGCCTGGAGAACCCCCGACTCGCTACCGGCACACCCGACAGGTGATCACCGGTTTAGGAGAGGGGCTGGGGCGTCGCGCCAGAAGCAGGCCCTGGCGACTCTCACCCTCGGGGCGGTGGATCGAGCCCTCGAGGACGGCCTGGACGCGGATGACATGTCAGGAGCAGACCTTGCCGTCCTTCGGCACCGTCCCGTTCACCAGGTAGGCGTTCACCGTCGAGTCGACGCAGTCGCTGCCGTTGCCGTACGCCCCATGTCCCTCGCCCTTCCAGGTGAGTTCGACGCCGACCCCCTTGCCCAGCCCGTCGGCCATTCTGCGCGCGCCCTCGTACGGCGTCGCCGGGTCGCCGGTGTTGCCGACGAGCAGGATCGGTGCCGCTCCCGGCGCGCTGACCTGCGGGGTGTCGAACTGGCCCGGCACCGGCCAGTCGTGGCACCAGCCGGCCGTGTCCCAGCCCAGGAAGTCCCCGAACACCGGCGAGATCCGCTCGAACTCCGCCAGCCGCCTCTTCGTCTCGGCGAGCGTCGGCCGCTCCTTCTCGTCCAGACACGATATGACCCGCTGGGCGTGGGACGTCGTGCCGTAGTGCCCCGAGGAGTCCCGCTCGTTGTAGTCGTCCGCGAGGGCCAGCAGCGGTGAACCGTCGCCCTGCTCCGCCGAGTTGAGCGCGCTGGTCAGCCGTGGCCAGCTCGACTCGCTGTACAGCGGCAGGACGATCCCGGTGACCGCGAGGGTCTCGGTCAGCTTCCGCCCGGACTCGGCCGGCAGCGGCCGGGTGTCGATCCGCTTCAGCAGGGCCGCGATCTTCCGGGTTCCCTGTGCGGGGTCCTGGCCGGTGGACCTCAGATAGTCGTCCAGCGCCCGCTGGAAGCCGCGGGTCTGGTTCTCGGCATGGCCCACCGTGTCCGCGGTCGGGTCGACCACCGCGTCGAGGATCATCCGGCCCACCCGCTTCGGGAACAAGTGGGCGTACACACCGCCGAGTTCGGTGCCGTAGGAGATGCCGAAGTAGTGCATCCGCGTGTCGCCGAGGACCTGGCGCATCAGGTCCATGTCGCGCGCGCTGTCGGTGGTGGACACATGGGACAGCAGTGTGCCTGCGGCCTTCTGGCAGCCCTTGCCGAAGTCGGCGGCGTCCTGGAGGTACGCCTTCTCCTCCTGTGGGGTGTCCGGTGTGGCGTCCACGTCCTCGGCGGCCTCGATCTGCCGGTCGCCGCGGCAGCGGACGCCCTCGCTGGCACCGACCCCGCGCGGGTCCCAGCTCACCAGGTCGTAGCGATCATGGAGTGTCGAGACGGTGTCCGCGTAGTACGGCATCATCGACACGCCCGAGCCGCCGGGGCCGCCGAAGTTGAACAGCAGCGAGCCGATGCGGTGCCCGCCGGTCGCCGGTGAGCGGATCAGCGCGAGACCGATCGTCGCACCTTCGGGTTCGGACCAGTTCAGCGGGACCGTGAGCGTTGCGCACCGCCAGTCGCCGCTCGGCGCGGGGGAGTCCCCCGTGGCCTTGCAGCGGTGCCAGTCGAGGTGCTGGGAGGTGAGGGAGGCGGGCAGGTCCGTCGCCGGAGCCGGTGCGGGAGCCGTGCTCGTCCCCTTGCTCTCGTTGCCCTCGTGCCCTTTTCCCTTGCCGTTGTCGTCCCCGCCCGACGAGCCGCCGCAGCCGGCCACCACAAGCGCCGCGGCCACAGCGGCCGTCCAGCGCAGGAATCGCCTCATACGCACCCCCTCACAGGCCCTTCGCGTCGTGCCGCGCCGGGCGTTCAGGCCATGGTAGGCACTCCCGGTCCAGCCCGTGATGGCCTGTGGATAACGCTCTGACCAGCGGTTTCTTCGCGGCTTCGGGGTGTTTCAGGAGCAGACCGCGCCGGCCTTCGGTTCCGCCCCGTCCAGCAGATAGCCGTTCACCGCGCTCTGCACGCACCGGTTCTTGCTGTCGTACGCACCGTGTCCCTGGCCCTTGTACGTCAGCTCGACGGCGACGCCCTTGCCGAGCGCGTCCACCATCTTCTTCGCGCCCTCGTACGGCGTGGCCGGATCGCCGGTGTTGCCGACGACGAGGATGGGCGCCGAGCCGGGCGCGCTGACGTCGGGATGATCGGCGGCGCCCGCCACGGGCCAGTCGGTACAGCTGAGCATGCCCCAGGCCAGGTAGTCCCCGAACAGCGGCGAGACGGCTCGGAATTCGGGCAGTTTCCGCTGGACGTAGTCGACGGTGTACCGCGGCTTCTCGTCGGCGCAGTTGATGGCGATGTTCGCCGCCGTGATGTTGCTGTACTCGCCGTTCTCGCTGCGGCCGTTCATCGAGTCGGACAGCAGCATGAGGATCTTGCCGTCGCCCGCGTACGCCTGCTCAAGACCCTCGGTCAGGTACTCCCAGAAATCCTTCGAGTACAGGGACTGTGCGATGCCGTTGATCGCGGCGGTCTGGGTGAGCTCACGCGGCGCGATGCCGGGGATCGGCTTCTTCTCCAGGTCGTTCAGCAGTTTCGCGATGCGGTTCTTGACGTCCTGCGGGGTGCTGCCGACGGGGCATTCCGAGGTCTTCGAGGCGCAGTCCTCGGCGAAGTTGTCCAGCGCGAGCTGGAAGCCCTTGGCCTGTCCCAGCGCGCTCTGTTCGGGGTCCTGCGTGGGGTCCACGACGGCGTCGAGCACGGCCCGGCCGACGTTCCCCGGGAACAGATGGGCGTACACGCCGCCGAGTTGGGTGCCGTAGGAGATGCCGAAGTAGTGCAGCTTTTCGTCGCCGAGGACCTGGCGGATCAGGTCCATGTCGCGGGCCGCGTCCGTGGTGGCCACGTGCGGCAGGATCTTCTTGGAGTTCTTCTCGCAGGCCGCGTTGAACTGCTTGGTCCGGTTCAGGAGTTGGGTGCGCTCGGTGCTGTCGTCGGGGGTCGCGTCCTGCTGGAAGTACACGTCCAGCTGGGAGTCGCTCTCGCACTTCACCGGTGCGCTGCGGCCGACCCCGCGTGGGTCGAAGCTGACCAGGTCGTAGCGGGTGCGCAGGGCGGCGTAGTCCTCGGCGAACGCGGGCAGCGTGCTGACGCCGCTGCCGCCGGGGCCGCCGAAGTTGAACACGAGCGAGCCGATCCGCTTGCTCGCGGGGCCGCTGGCCCTGGCGCGGATCAGGGCGATGCCGATGGTGTCGCCCTTCGGGTTGCCCCAGTCCATGGGCGCCTTCATGGTGGCGCACTGCCAGGTGCCGCCGCCCGGCAGCGGCGAGGGTGCGCTGCCACCGCCCTCCGCCTGGGACGGAGCGGGGCAGTCCTTCCAGTCCAGGTTCTGCGCCGCGAGGTCGCCGTCCTTGGCGCCGTCACCGCATCCGGCCAGCACGGCGGACAGCAGCACGGCGGTGGTGGTCAGAGCGGTAGCGCGCAGCCGGGAGGGATTCGCCATGTTCCCCATCCTGGGGGCGCGCACGCCGGTGCGCGCGGGGCACGGGCCGTACGAGGTACGCGCACCCCCGTGCCCTTACAAGGCTCCCTTGCGGGTGAGGTGGTTGAACGCGAGCCAGCCCGGCAGCACCGGCAGCCACAGCGTCAGCAGGCGGTACAGCAGGACGGCCGGGGCAGCGACCTCCTTGGGCAGACCGAAGGCGATCAGACCGAGCGTGAGGCTCGCCTCCACCGCGCCCACGCCGCCCGGGGTGGGCGCCGCGGACCCGAGCGCGTTGCCGGCGAGGAAGACGACGGCGACGCTGGCGAGGCTGAGCGAGACCGAGCCGTCGCCGAACGCCCGGACCGAAGCGTCCAGGCACATCACGAAGCAGGCCGTCAGCAGCAGCATGCCGCCGATACCGGTGATGAGTTTCTGCGGCCGCTGGAGCACATCGAGCATGCGCGGGACGACACCGGCGAACAGTGACCTCACGCGCGTGACGACGAATTTCCGCAGGAATGGCACCGAGGTCACCACGAGCACCAGCACGGCCACGGTCAGCAGACCCGCGATGACCGTCCGGGACGGCGACAGCGACGGTGTCTTCTCGGTGCCGGTGAGATAGCCGAAGGACAGCAGCATCAGGATGTGGGCGCCGAGCCCGAACAGCTGCGAGGCGCCGACGCTCGCCACCGCGAGCCCCGGGCGCACGCCGGCGCGCTGGAGGAAGCGCGTGTTGAGGGCGACACCGCCGACCGCGGCCGGCGCCACGATCTTCACGAACGACCCGGCGACCTGCGCGGCCACCGCCCTCGGGAACGACACTCGCTCGGGCACGAACCCCAGCAGCGCCATCGACGCGGCGACGTAGCTGAGTGCGGAGAACAGCACCGCGGCGGCCACCCAGCCCCACTGGGCCTGCGCGAACAGCGTGCCGAACTCGATGTGGGTGAGCTGCGTCAGCAGGTAGTACGCGCCGATCGCGCCCGCGATGAAGCTGATCAGCGTGCGCGGCCGGACCCGCTCCAGCCGGGCCGGCTCCACGGGGGCCTGCGGCCTGATCCGTAGCACCTGGTGCCGGATCTGGGTGAGCAGATCCTCCTCGCGGGCCTCTTCGAGGGCTTCGTCGATGGCCCGCCGCTCCGCGCGCTCCTCGGCCCGGACGGTCTTCTTGTCGGGCTTCTCCAGGGCGGGGCGGCTCGTCTCGGACGCCTCGTCCAGGCGGGCCGCCTTGGCCTGCCGGGACGCCTCCAGGACCGCCTCCCGTTCGCGCTGGGCGCGCTCCCGGGCCAGTCGGCGCAGCGTCGCGCGCGTGGAGCGCGTCAGCGCGATCGGCTGCAGCATCGGCAGGCAGTCGGCGACCGCGTCGGGGCCGAGCACGCCGACCGCTGAGGCCACCGCCCGTTCGGCGCCCACCCGCAGGCCGAGCGTTGTGACCAGCTGGGCCACGTCCATGCGCAGCAGCAGCTCGCCGGCCGCGATCTCGCCGCCGCGCAGCTCGGTGAGGATCACCCTGCCGGAACGATCCACCAGAATCGCGTCACCTGCCAGTCTGCGGTGTGCGATGCGCCGCGACTGCAGCGCCTGCACCTGGTGCCAGGTGTTGCGCAGCAGCTCGTCGGTGATCTCCTCGTCGGCCAGCGAGTCCAGCGTGCGTCCGCCGGTGTGCTCGTAGACGAGCATCACGGCGTCCGGGCCCAGTTCGGAGGTGGCGATCAGCTTGGGCGCGTTGGCGCCGGCCGCGATCGCCGCGTACGCCAGCAGTGCCTCCTGTTCCAGCGCCTGGCGCAGCGACTGGAGGCTGGAGCGGGTGGCGAAGCCGCGCAGGGTGAGATTGCGCCACGCCCGGTAGAAGAAGCCCTGGGCCTGCTGTTCCCGGTCCACGACCGTGACGTCCAGCGGCGGGCCGTCCTCCAGGGTGACGAAGTAGCGCCGGCCGCGGTCGCCGTTCTCCGTCTCCACGGCCTCCTCGCGGCCCGCGCTGACGGGGTGGAAGCCGACGTGCCGCAGGCCCGCCATCAGGGTCTGCCCGGTGGGGCGGACGTTGGGGGAGCCGACCGCGTACAGCGTGCCGTAGGCGATCGTCCAGCCGATCAGCACCGTCAGGATGATCGAGAACGGGGTCGTGTAGCCGGTGACCAGCATCGAGAACGCGTCCAGCAGCAGCACCATCCACAGCACCGCACGCCATCGGGGTCTGCGGGACATGCCCACGGCCGTCATATAGGCGATGACGGGTGCCAGATAGCCGTGCACGGGGTCGGTCAGTGCGTGGATGTCGCCCGGCGAGGGCTGGGTGAGCGCCTCCTGGATCGAGCCGGGGGCGGCCCGCGCGACCCACAGGTCGGTCGCGAGGGTCACTCCGTGGGCCAGGACGGCCGCGAGGACGCCGTCGGCGATGCGCAGCCCGTCGCGTTTGATCAGCCGTTCGATCGCGAAGGCGACCGGCACCAGCAGGATCGCGATGCTGGACACCAGCCCCGCGATCTTGATGAGCAGGTCGGGGGCCTGCCCGGTGCCCTTGTTGATGTCCTGTTCGAGGCCCGAGGTGGTGCCGTGCGCGAACGCGGCGATCGCGAGCAGCACCACGATGGCGAGCACGCCCACCAGGAGCCGCATGAGGTCGGAGGGTCGGTGTACGCGCGCGGGGAGCAGCGGTTCGTCGCCCTCCACGGCCTCGGCGTGCGGATCGTCGTCTGCGCCCGGACCGTGGTCGGGGGGCGTGTTCTCCGGGACGTGCGCCCCCTCGGTGTCGTCGTTGTCGCCCCCACGCGCGCGCGTGCCGTCGTCGGTGGGAGCGCCGGCTTCGTTGTCCCGCGCACGCGTGCCGTCGTCCGTGGGCGGACCGGTGCTCTTCTGCTGCGCGCCGCCGGCCCTGCCCGCGCCGCCGGTGGCGTCGGGGCGTGCGGCGGCGTCAGGGGTGCCCGCCGCGCCTTCGGGGTGCACGCCCTGCTGATTCATGGTCTCTTCTTGGTCTCGTATCACCAGTCACCGCCCGCACGATGGTGGCATGCCCCACCGACACACGCGGGCATCAGGGTGCGGATGCGCGGGCGCACAGTCTGCCGGAAGCGCCGTCCGGGGGCGAGAGGGCCGTTCCTCGTGCTCCGCGCGGCTTTGTCGGTGGGGTGCGGCAGGATGGGACGAATGAGCGAGCAGAGCCCTGCCGAGGACACCCGCGAGGAGTACGGGGACGCCCTGCCGGAGTACGCCGAGCGGGTTCTCGACGTGGCCGAGCGGATTCCGCCGGGGCGCGTCATGACGTACGGGGATGTCGCCGAGTGGCTCGAGGACGGGGGACCGCGCCAGGTCGGCCGGGTGATGTCCCTCTACGGCGGCGCCGTCCCGTGGTGGCGTGTCGTACGGGCCGACGGGGTGCTCCTGCCCGGCCATGAACTGCGTGCGCTCGCCCACTACCGCACTGAGGGCACGCCGCTGAAGGAGGCGGCCAGGAGCGCCGAGGGCCATCTGCCGCGGCTCGACATGCGGCGGGCCCGATGGGACGGCGGGGCGGGCGCAGGGGGTCACACCTGACAGCTTCCGCCATCGGATGGCGTCGGCGAGAGCCCGTGGCCCGTTTGGGTGACGTGGGGGACATCCGTGGCATGACGTACGTTCGTGGGATGTGGGACGCACGTGGCGTGAGCGCCACGAGGGAAGAAGCGGAAGCCCTGCTTCTGTCCGGTGCGGCGGCGTAGCGTCGGCTGCACGCGTCCCCCTCACCCCGCGGCCACCGCCTCGCACGCGTGACCGCCCGCCCGCCAGCACAACCACCAGGACCGGCCGATCACGTGAGCTCCTCTTCCTCCACCAGGCGTCTGCCGCACCACCAGGTGCGGCAGGGGGGCCGTGGCGCTTACCGACTGGTCCGTACCCCGCCGGCCACCGTGGACCCCCCTCGTCTGGACGCGGCACAGCGCGCCGTGGTTGACCACCGGAGCGGACCCCTCCTCGTCCTTGCCGGTCCCGGCACCGGCAAGACCACCACCCTCGTCGAGTCCGTGGCCGCTCGGATCGCCCGGGGCGCCGACCCCGAGCGCATCCTGGTGCTCACGTTCAGCCGCAAGGCCGCCGTCGACCTGCGCGACCGCATGGCCCGGCGTATCGGCGCCGCCCGCGCGCCCCAAGCGACCACGTTCCACTCGTACTGCTACGCGCTGGTGCGCGCCCACCAGGACAGCGGCCGGTTCACCGAGCCGCTGCGCCTGCTCTCCGGACCCGAGCAGGACGTCACCGTCCGCGAGCTGCTCGCCGGGCAGCCCGAGCTGGAACGCCTCGGGCTCACCCATGTGCGCTGGCCCGACGAACTGCGCGCCTGCCTGACCACGCGCGGCTTCGCCGACGAGGTCCGCGCGGTCCTCGCCCGCACCCGCGAGCTGGGCCTTGCTCCCGGCGCGCTGGACGCCTTCGCCCGCCGTATCGGCCGCCCCGACTGGCGCGCCGCCGCCGCGTTCCTCGCCGAGTACCTGGACGTGCTCGATCTGCAGGGCGTGATCGACTACGCGGAACTGGTCCACCGCGCGGTCCTGCTCGCCCGCCGCCCCGAGACCGCCGCACGGCTCGCCGCCCAGTACGACGCCGTGTACGTCGACGAGTACCAGGACACCGACCCCGCCCAGGTACGGCTCCTGCACGCGCTGGCCGGCGGCGGACGAACCCTGGTCGCCTTCGGCGACCCCGACCAGTCGATCTACGCCTTCCGGGGCGCCGACGTGAACGGCATCCTCGACTTCCCGGCGGCCTTCCCGCGCGTGGACGGCCGCCCCGCCCCCGTCGAGGTGCTGCGCACCTCCCGCCGCTCGGGCGCCGCCCTGCTGGCCGCCACGCGCCTGATCACCCAGCGCATGCCGCTGCCCCGGCTGCCCGCCGCCAAGGTCCGCGCCCACCGCGAGCCCGCCGCCGTACGGGACGGGGGCCGTGTCGAGGTCTACACGTACCCGACACCAGGTACAGAACTGGACAACATCGCGGACATCCTGCGCCGCGCGCACCTGGAGGACGGCGTCGCGTGGAGCGACATGGCCGTCCTGGTCCGGGCCGGATCCCGCACCCTGCCGACCATCCGCCGCGCCCTCACCACGGCGGGCGTCCCGCTGGACATCGACGGCGACGACCTGCCCCTGCGCCACGAGCCGGCAGTGGCCCCCCTGCTGACGGCCCTGCGCGCGGTGGCCACGGCGGAGACCCGGAACCACGGGGAGAACGCGGCGGGGGAGGGCGAGCCACCCGCCGACGCGGAAGCGACGAAGGCCCAGGAAGCCGGGGCCGAAGCAGCCGACACCGGCGCCGAAGACGCCGTGCGGCAGACGGCGGACGCCGTCTCCTGGCTCGACACCGAGACCGCGCTCACCCTCCTCGCCTCCCCCCTCGCCGGCATGGACCCGGCCGACCTGCGCCGCCTCGGACGTGCCCTGCGCGACGAGGAGCGGGCTGCCGGCAATCCGCTGCCGCCCCCCTCCGACGTACTGCTCGCACGGGCGCTCGCCGAACCCGAGCGCCTCGCCGTGCACGACCCGGCGTACGCGCGCGGGGCGCAGCGCCTCGGCGCGCTGCTCCGCAAGGCCCGCGAACGCCTCGCGGGCGGCGGTACGGCCGAGGAGGCGCTGTGGGACCTGTGGGAGGGCACGCCCTGGCCCGCGCGCCTGGAGCGGGCCGCCCGGCGCGGTGGCGCGGCCGGCCGCAACGCCGACCGGGACCTGGACGCCGTGTGTGCGCTGTTCGCCACCGCCGCGCGCGCGGAGGAGCGCACCGGAGGTCGCGGCGCCCTGAACTTCCTGGAGGAGGTCGAGGCCGAGGACATCGCCGCCGACACACTCGCCCGCCGCGCGGTACGCCCCGACGCCGTCCGCCTGATGACCGCGCACCGCGCCAAGGGCCTGGAATGGCGGCTGGTCGTCGTCGCCGGTGTCCAGGAGGGCCTGTGGCCCGACCTGCGCCGCCGCGGCTCCCTCCTGGAGGCCGACCGCATCGGCCGGGACGGACTCGCCGAACCGCTCCCCCCGGGCGCGCTGCTCGCCGAGGAACGCCGGCTGTTCTACGTCGCCGCCACGCGCGCGCGTGAACGCCTGGTCGTCACCGCCGTGAAGGCACCGGCCGACGACGGCGACCAGCCGTCCCGCTTCCTGACCGAACTCGGCGTCGAGCCCCGGGACGTCACCGGCCGCCCCCGCCGCCCGCTGTCCGTGGCCGCGCTCGTCGCCGAACTGCGCGCCACCACGGTCGACCCGCGCGCGTCCGCCGCCCTGCGGGAGGCCGCCGCCCGCCGGCTGGCCCGGCTGGCCGCACTGGCCGACGAGGACGGCCGGCCGCTGGTGCCGTCCGCGCACCCCTACCGCTGGTGGGGCATGTACGACCCGACCGAGAGCAAGGTGCCGCTGCGCCACCGGGACCGGCCGGTGGTGCTCTCCGGCAGCGCCCTCGACCAGCTCGCCAACACCTGCGCGCTCCAGTGGTTCCTGGGCCGCGAGGTCAAGGCCGACGCCCCGGCCACCACCGCACAGGGCTTCGGCAACGTCGTGCACGTCCTCGCCGACGAGGTCGCCTCCGGCCGCACCCCGGCCGACCTCGACGTCCTGATGGAACGCCTGGACTCGGTGTGGAACGCGCTCGCCTTCGACGCGCCCTGGAAGTCGCAGCAGGAGAAGGACAACGCGCGCGTGGCGCTCGAACGCCTGCTGAACTGGCACGTGCTGGACCGCGCCGGGCGCACTCCGGTGGCGAGCGAGCAGGACTTCGATGTCACCCTCGACGTGGGTGACTACCAGGTCCGCATCCGCGGCCAGATGGACCGTGTGGAGGCGGACGGCGAGGGCCGCGCCTACGTGGTGGACTTCAAGACCGGCAAGCAGGCACCCAGCGCCGCCGACGTGGCCCGCCATCCCCAGCTCGCCGTCTACCAGCTCGCCGTCCACGAGGGCGCCGTCGACGAGGCCTTCGACGGCGTGCGCCCCGAACCCGGCGGTGCCGAACTGGTGCACCTCAGACAGGGCGCCGCCAAGCGCGACGGAGGCGACGGCCTGCCCAAGGTGCAGCCCCAGGAGCCGCTGTCGGGGGAGTGGGTCGGCGAACTGCTGGCCACCGCCGCGGGCAAGGTCCTCGACGAGCGGTTCGCGCCGAGCACCGGCCAGCACTGCACGCACTGTGCGTTCCGCGCCTCGTGCAGCGCCCGCCCCGAGGGGCGGCACGTGGTGGACTGAGCCACCGGGAAGCTACCGGAGTGACGCACGGCACCCCACGCGCTGACCTGCGTCTCTTCCTCCCCGGACGGCCGGTCCGCGCCCGGCTGTCAGTCCTCGCCGCTAGCCTCTTTCGACATGTCCGCCCGTATCACCGACCCCGAGCAGCTCAAAGAGCTCCTCGGCATCCCGTTCACCCCGGAGCAGACGGCCTGCATCACCGCGCCGCCAGCCCCGCAGGTGATCGTGGCCGGAGCCGGGTCGGGCAAGACCACCGTGATGGCCGCCCGCGTGGTCTGGCTGGTCGGCACCGGCCAGGTCGCACCCGAACAGGTCCTCGGCCTGACCTTCACCAACAAGGCCGCTGGTGAACTGGCCGAACGCGTCCGCAAGGCACTGATCAAGGCCGGCGTCACCGACCCCGATGTCATCGACCCGGACAACCCGCCCGGCGAGCCGGTCATCTCGACGTACCACGCCTTCGCCGGCCGCCTCCTGACCGACCACGGCCTGCGCCTCGGCCTGGAGCCCACCTCCCGGCTGCTCGCCGACGCCACCCGCTACCAGCTCGCCGCGCGCGTACTGCGCGAGGCCCCCGGCCCCTACCCCGCGCTGACCCGCTCCTTCGCCGACCTCGTCAGCGACCTCCTCGCCCTCGACTCCGAACTCGCCGAACACCTCGTCGGCCCCGAGGAGCTGCGCGCCTGGGACGCCGACCTGCTGCACGCCCTGGAGGGCGCCAAGCTCACCAACGCCGACCTGCGCAAGGTCCCCGAGACGGCCGCAGCCCGCCGTGAGCTGGCCGACCTCGTCCGGCGCTACCGGGTCGCCAAGCGCGAGCGCGACCTGCTCGACTTCGGCGACCAGATCGCCCTGTCCGCCCGCCTCGCCCGCATCCCCGAGGTGGGCCGGCTGCTGCGCGAGGAGTTCCGCGTGGTGCTCCTGGACGAGTACCAGGACACCTCCGTGGCCCAACGCGTCCTGCTGGCGGGCCTGTTCGGCGGCGGTACGGGCCATCCGGTGACCGCGGTCGGCGACCCCTGCCAGGCCATCTACGGCTGGCGCGGCGCCTCCGTCGCCAACCTGGACGACTTCCCCGCGCACTTCGCGCACGCCGACGGCAGCCCCGCCACCCGTCAGGCGCTCAGCGAGAACCGCCGCAGCGGCGGCCGCCTCCTCGACCTCGCCAACGGCCTCGCCGGGCCCCTGCGCGCCATGCACGCGGGCGTGGAGGCCCTGCGCCCGGCCCCCGGCGCCGAGTACGACGGCACGGTCCGCTGCGCCCTGCTGCCCACCCATGCCGAGGAGATCGACTGGATTGCCGGCTCCATCGCCCACCTCGTGCACACCGGCACGGCCCCCGGCGAGATCGCCGTGCTGTGCCGCACGGCGACCGACTTCGCCGAGATCCAGGGCGCCCTCGTGGCCCGGGACATCCCCGTCGAGGTGGTCGGCCTGTCCGGGCTGCTGCACCTGCCCGAGGTCGCCGACCTCGTCGCCGTCTGCGAGGTCCTGCAGGACCCCGGCGCCAACGCCTCCCTGGTGCGCCTGCTGACCGGACCGCGCTGGCGCATCGGCCCCCGCGACCTCGCCCTGCTGGGCCGCCGCGCCCGCCTGCTGGTCGCCCACGCGCGCGTGGACGACACCGACGACCCGGACCGCCGGCTCGCCGCGGCCGTCGAGGGCGTCGACCCGGCCGAGGTGATATCGCTCGCGGACGCCCTCGACACCTTCCTCGAAGCCCCGATGGACAGCGAGGGGGACGACGACGGGCTGCCGTTCTCGCCGGACGCGCGCGTGCGCTTCGCGCGCCTTGCCGCCGAGCTGCGCGACCTGCGCCGTTCGCTGTCCGACCCGCTGATGGACGTCCTGCACCGCGTGCTCGCCGTCACCGGCCTGGAGGTGGAGCTGTCGGCGTCCCCGCACGCCCTGGCCGCCCGCCGCCGCGAGACCCTGTCCAACTTCCTGGACATCGCCGCGTCCTTCGCGGCGAGCGACGCGGAGGCCACCCTGCTCGCCTTCCTCGGCTTCCTGCGCACCGCCGCGCAGTACGAGAAAGGCCTCGACAACGCCCTGCCCGGCGGCGAGAACACCGTCAAGGTGCTCACCGCCCACAAGTCCAAGGGCCTGGAGTGGGACGTCGTGGCCGTACCCGGACTGGTCAAAGGCACGTTCCCCAGCGCACAGGGCCGCGAGAAGTGGACGGCGCAGGCCAAGGTGGTGCCGCACGCCCTGCGCGGCGACACCGACACCCTGCCCGACGTCGACAGCTGGGACGCGCGCGGCATGAAGGCCTTCCACGAGGCCATGAAGGACCACCAGCACACCGAGGAGCTCCGCCTCGGCTACGTCACCTTCACCCGCCCCCGCTCCCTCCTCCTCGGTTCCGGCCACTGGTGGGGCCCCAGCCAGAAGAAGCCGCGCGGCCCCTCCGACTTCCTCCAGGCCCTCCACGACCACTGCGCCGCCGGACACGGCGAGATAGAGGCGTGGGCCGAGGAGCCCGCCGAGGACGAGGAGAATCCCGCCCTGCACACAGCCGGCGGCGACCAGGTGTGGCCGCTCCCGCTGGACGCCGCCGCCCTGGCCCGCCGCCGCGCGGCCGCCGAGACCGTCCTCACCCACCTGGACGCCCTCGCCGCCCAGGACCCCGGCCACCCGCCGGCCGCCCAGGACCCCGCCGCCCCCGACGACCCGGACTGGCCCCCGCCCCCGGACGACGACCCCTACGGCGAGGAGCCGTACGACGAGCATGACGCGGACTTCCCCTACGACGAGGACCCGTTCGGCGACGAGGACCCGTTCGGCGACGAGGAACCGCCGTACGACAGGGATGCCCCCGCCCCGGACGCCCCCGCCCACCGGGACGCCTCCAGCGCCGGCCGGCCCACGGTCCCGCACCAGGTGCCCGCCCCCCGGCACCGCCCCGCCGAGGCGCAGTACGACACCGCCCTCACCCCCGAGGAGGCCCGCACCATCGCCTCCTGGGACCGGGACCTGGACGCGCTCACCGGAGAGCTGCTGCGCGCCCGGCAGGCCGTCACCGACGTCCCGCTGCCCGCCACGCTCACCGCATCCCAGCTGCTGAGCCTGGCCGAGGACCCGGACGGGCTCGCACAGGAACTCGCACGCCCCATGCCGCGCCCCCCGCAACCGGCCGCGCGCCGGGGCACCCGCTTCCACGCCTGGGTCGAAGCCCGCTTCGAGGAACTGACGCTGCCCCTGCTGGAACCCGACGAGCTGCCCGGCACCGATGCCGAGATCACCGACGAACACGACCTGGAAGCCCTGAAGGAGGCCTTCGAACGCAGCGAATACGCCCGGCGCACCCCCTACCGGGTCGAGGCCCCCTTCCAGCTCACCCTCGCCGGCCGCGTCGTACGGGGCCGGATCGACGCCGTCTACAAGCACGGCGACGGCGACGAGGTGACATACGAGATCGTCGACTGGAAAACCAGCCGCACCCGCACCGCCGACCCGCTCCAGCTCGCCGTGTACCGGCTGGCTTGGGCCGAGCAGCAGGGCGTACCGCCCGAGGCGGTCACGGCCGCCTTCCTGTACGTCCGCAGCGGCGAGGTCGTACGTCCGCACGACCTGCCGGACCGGGCCGCCCTGGAACGGCTCCTCACGGAAGACGCCGGAGTGGCACATCCGACAACCTGAGTGTGACGAACCGCCCGCCGAGGATGTCAGTGCGGGCCGATAGGCTCGTGAGCATGAGCCAGACCCCGGACAGCGCCGTCCGCACGTACATCGAGCAGCACCGCACCGCGTTCCTCGACGACCTCGCGGCATGGCTGCGCATCCCCTCCGTGTCGGCCCAGCCCGACCACGCGCCCGACGTGCGGCGCAGCGCCGACTGGCTCGCCGCCCAGCTCAAGGAGACCGGCTTCCCGACCACCGAGGTCTGGCTGACCCCCGGCGCCCCGGCCGTCTTCGCCGAGTGGCCCTCGGACGACCCCGAGGCACCCACCGTCCTCGTCTATGGCCACCACGACGTGCAGCCCGCCGCCCGTGAGGACGGCTGGGACAGCGCCCCCTTCGAGCCCGTCGTCCGCGGAAACCGTCTCTACGCGCGCGGGGCGGCCGACGACAAGGGGCAGGTGCTCTTCCACACACTCGGCGTCCGTGCCCACCTCGCCGCCACCGGCCGCACCGCCCCCGCGGTCAACCTGAAGCTGCTGATCGAGGGCGAGGAGGAGTCCGGCTCTCCGCACTTCCGGGCGCTCGTCGAGGAGCACGCGTCCCGGCTCGCCGCCGACGCCGTGATCGTCTCCGACACCGGCATGTGGTCCGAGGACACCCCGACCGTCTGCACCGGCATGCGTGGCCTCGCCGAGTGCGAGATCCGGCTGTACGGCCCCGACCAGGACATCCACTCCGGCTCCTTCGGCGGCGCCGTGCCCAACCCGGCCACCGCCGCCGCCCGCCTGGTCGCAGCCCTGCACGACGAGCACGCACGCGTGGCGATCCCCGGCTTCTACGACGGCATCGTGGAGCTGACCGACCGCGAGCGCGAGCTGTTCGCCGAGCTGCCCTTCGACGAGAAGCGCTGGCTGGGCACCGCCAAGTCCCACGCCACCCATGGCGAGGCCGGCTACAGCACCCTCGAACGCATCTGGGCCCGCCCGACCGCCGAGGTCAACGGCATCGGCGGCGGCTACCAGGGCCCCGGCAGCAAGACGATCATCCCGTCCACGGCCATCGTGAAGCTGTCCTTCCGGCTGGTCGCCGGCCAGGACCCCGACCATCTCGAGAAGGCCGTCCGCGCCTGGGCCGAGACGCAGGTGCCCGCCGGGATCCGGTACGAGATCGTCTTCGGCGCAGCCACGCGTCCGTGCCTGACACCGCTCGACCACCCCGCGCTGCAGTCCGTGGTCCGCGCCATGAGCCGCGCCTTCGAAAGACCGGTCCGCTTCACCCGCGAGGGCGGCTCCGGACCCGCCGCCGACCTCCAGGAAGTCCTCGGCGCCCCCGTGCTCTTCCTGGGCATCTCCGTCCCCTCCGACGGCTGGCACGCCCCGAACGAAAAGGTCGAGCTGGACCTCCTCCTCAAGGGCGTCGAAACCAGCGCCTACCTGTGGAGCGACCTGGCCGAGCACTGGCGCCGCACGCCCTGACCCGCCGACGACGCACGGGAGGGCACCGCGTGCGGGGCACACTGGAACGACCGCCCCGACCGCCCAGCCAGCGCCCGGTGCCTCCTGCCGTACGTCCCGCCGAACCGCCCGTCGAACGAACCGCTGCACTGGGGGAGTTGGAAGCACCCGTGACCACCTGGACCGACGACACAGCCGATCGACCCATCTCACTGACCGCCCCGAGCGGCATCGACCGCGCCGCCCACCACCGGCTGGACGAGGCCTGGCTCGCGGCGGCCTGGAGCCACCCGACGACCCGCTGCTTCGTGGTCTCCGGCGGTCAGGTACTCATCGACGAGACCCCGGACGGCCGGACCGAACTCGTCATGACACCGTCCTTCGAAGCCCCGCTCACCGAGGCGCACCGCTACTTCCTGGGCATCGACGAGGACGGCGTCAGCTACTTCGCGCTCCAGAAGGACGCGCTGCCCGGCCGTATCGACCAGTCCGCGCGTCCCGCCGGGCTGCGGGAGGCGGGCCTGCTGCTGTCGCCGCGCGACTGCGGACTCATGGTGCACGCGGTCGGCCTGGAGAACTGGCAGCGCACCCACCGCTTCTGCTCCCGCTGCGGCGAACGGACGGTCATCGCCGCCGCCGGCCACATCCGCCGCTGCCCGGCCTGCGGCGCCGAGCACTACCCGCGCACCGACCCCGCCGTGATCATGGCCGTGACCGACGCGGACGACCGCATCCTGCTCGGCCGCCAGGTCCACTGGCCCGAGGGCCGCTTCTCCACGCTCGCCGGCTTCGTCGAACCCGGCGAGTCCATCGAGCAGGCGGTGCGCCGCGAGGTGTCCGAGGAGGTCGGTGTCACCGTCGGTCCCGTGGAGTACGTGGCCAGCCAGCCCTGGCCCTTCCCGTCCAGCCTGATGCTCGGCTTCATGGCCCGCGCCACCTCCACCGAGATCGACGTCGACGGCGACGAGATCCACGAAGCCCGCTGGTTCTCCCGCGAGGAACTGCACGAAGCCTTCGAATCCGGTGAGGTGCTGCCGCCCTACGGCATCTCCATCGCGGCCCGCCTGATCGAGATGTGGTACGGCAAGCCGCTGCCGACGCGCAGCTTCGTCTGAGGAACCACCGGTGCCCGGCGACCCGTACTGGAACCACAACGTCCACTACCACCGCGCCGTGCTGGCCGCCGTACCCGACGGCTGCGGCGCGGCCCTGGACGTCGGCTGCGGCGACGGGCTGCTGGCCCGCAAACTCGCGGCTCGGGCGGCGAAGGTGACGGGCGTGGACCGCTCGCCGGAGATGATCCGGCAGGCCCGCGCACAGCAGCCCCAGAACGTCACCTTCGTCGAGGCCGACTACCTCGACGGCAGCGCGCTCCCGGAAGGCGGATACGACTTCGTCAGCGCGGTCGCCGTCGTGCACCACGCCCCCTTCGAGGACGCGATCGCCGGCCTGACCCGTCTGGTCGCACCCGGCGGGCGGCTGGTCGTCGTGGGGATGGCGTACAACCACACCCCGCTGGACTGGGTGATCAGCGGCTGCGGGGTGCCCGCGAGCCTGCTGTACCGCCGGCTGCGCGGCGGCAAGCACGGCCCGGCCGGAATGCCCGTCGAGGACTCCACGATGCACTGGGGCGAGGTCCGCAAGGCCGCCCGCCACCTGCTGCCGGGCTGCCGATTCCGCCGCCACCTGCTCTGGCGCTACACCGCGGTGTGGGACAAGACACGGCAGGGCGGCCCCTGAGGGATCAGGGGCCGCCCTGCCGTGGTCACCGCGGAAATCCGCGGAGCATCATGCGGCGAGCTTCTGCTTCACCTGGGCCAGCGACGGGTTCGTCAGCGTGGAGCCATCGGCGAAGAGAACGGTCGGGACCGTCTGGTTTCCGCCATTCGCCTTCTCAACGAAAGCGGCGGACTCGGGGTCCTGCTCGATGTTGATCTCGGTGTAGCCGATGCCCTCGCGGTCGAGCTGGCTCTTCAGCCGCCGGCAGTAGCCGCACCAAGTCGTGCTGTACATCGTCACAGTGCCCTGCATGTCTCGCGCTCCTCAGGCAGCTCGAAAAGTTCGTCCGGGGAAAGAACGTACGCCAGCCGCCCGCCATTCCCGCCGAGGTATCCACAGACGGCTGTGACGCCTGCCGCATTCATACGACTATCGGTGCCCGCCTGTGGACAACCGACCCGGCAGTCCCGGGCGACCTGGCAGCATGGCGGTGTGACAGCAGCAACGCACTCCACCCTCTTCCCGCAGGCACCGGACTCGGCCGACGCGGTGCTCGAAGGGCTCGACCCCGAGCAGCGCGCGGTGGCCACCGCCCTGCACGGCCCGGTGTGCGTCCTGGCCGGAGCGGGCACCGGCAAGACCCGGGCGATCACGCACCGCATCGCCTACGGAGTACGGGCCGGCATCCTCCAGCCGTCCAGCGTGCTCGCCGTCACCTTCACCAACCGCGCCGCCGGAGAGATGCGAGGCCGGCTGCGCCAGCTCGGCGCGCATGGCGTCCAGGCCCGCACCTTCCACTCCGCCGCCCTGCGCCAGCTCCAGTACTTCTGGCCGAAAGCGATCGGTGGCGGCATGCCCCGGCTCATCGACCGCAAGATCCAGCTCGTCGCCGACGCGGCCGCAATCCAGGGCACCCGGCTCGACCGGGGCGAGCTGCGGGACGTCACCGCCGAGATCGAGTGGTCCAAGGTCACCCAGACCATCCCCGCCGACTACCCGTACGCGGCTGCGAAGGCCGGACGCGAGACCCCGCGAGACCCCGCCGAGATCTCCCACCTCTACGCGGCCTACGAAGACCTCAAACGCGACCGCGCGGTGATCGACTTCGAAGACGTCCTGCTGCTGACCGTCGCCATCCTGCAGGACCGGCACGACATCGCCGAACAGGTCCGCGCGCAGTACCAGCACTTCGTCGTCGACGAGTACCAGGACGTCAGCCCCCTGCAGCAGCGGCTGCTGGAGCTGTGGCTCGGCGACCGCGACAACCTGTGCGTCGTCGGCGATGCCAGCCAGACCATCTACTCGTTCACGGGCGCAACACCCGACCACCTCCTCGACTTCCGTACCCGGCACCCCCGCGCCACCGTCGTCAAACTCGTCCGCGACTACCGCTCCACCCCCCAGGTGGTCCACCTCGCCAACGGACTGCTCGCCCAGGCCCGCGGCCGCGCCGCCGACCACCGGCTGGAACTGGTCTCCCAGCGCGCCCCCGGCCCCGAGCCGGTCCACACCGAGTACACCGACGAGCCCGCCGAGGCCGAAGGCGCCGCCCGCCGCATCCGCGAGCTGATCGACGCGGGCGTCCCGGCCGCCGAGATCGCCGTCCTGTTCCGCACGAACGCCCAGTCCGAGACCTACGAGCAGGCCCTCGCCGACGCCGGAGTCCCCTACCAGCTGCGCGGCGCCGAGCGCTTCTTTGACCGGCCCGAGGTGCGCAAGGCCGGCATCGCCCTGCGCGGCGCGGCCCGCTTCGGCGGCAACGACTCGCTGCTGGACGACGTCGTGGACCTGCCCTCCCAGGTGCGTGCCGTCCTGTCCGGGGAAGGCTGGACCACCGAGCCCCCGGCCGGCTCCGGCGCCGTCAGAGAGCGCTGGGAATCCCTCGCCGCCCTGGTCAACCTCGCCCAGGACCTCGCCGCCGCCCGCCCCGGCGCCACCCTCGGCGACTTCGTGACCGAACTGGACGAACGGGCGAACGCCCAGCACGCCCCGACCGTCCAGGGCGTCACCCTCGCCTCCCTACACGCCGCCAAGGGACTGGAGTGGGACGTCGTCTTCCTCGTCGGCATCGCCGAGGGCATGCTGCCCATCACCTACGCCAAGACCGACGAACAGATCGAGGAGGAACGCCGGCTCCTCTACGTCGGAGTCACCCGCGCTCGAGAACGGCTCCATGTTTCCTGGGCCCTGTCCCGCTCGCCGGGCGGTCGCCCCAACCGCCGGCCGAGCCGCTTCCTCGACGGGCTGCGTCCCGGCACCACCGCCACCGTCGGCCGCACCGGCAGCGGCGCCACCGGAGGCGTCGAGCCCGGGAAAGCCGCGGGTGCCGCCCTCGCTCCCCGGCGCGCGCAGCGCACCCCCGCCCGCTGCCGGGTCTGCGGCCGCACCCTCACCGACGCGGGTGAAATGAAGCTGATGCGCTGCGAGGACTGCCCCTCGGACATGGACGAAGGGCTCTACGAACGGCTGCGGGAGTGGCGGGCGGGCCAGGCCGAGCGCAGCGGACAGCCGGACTTCTGCGTCTTCACCGACCGCACCCTGATGGCCATCGCCGAGGCACGGCCGGAGAGTCCCGCCGAGCTCTCCCGCATCCCCGGTGTCCTCAGCCGCAAGCTGCGCAGCTACGGAACCGATGTTCTGGCCATCTGTGCAGGTCGCGAGGTTGGGGAAGTCGGCGGCGGCGACTGATACGAACTCGTCGAAAAAATAGTTTGCGCATGCCCCAGCAATCCCCATAGGTTCTAGGCACGGAAGCAGCGGCCTTCTCCAAGGCCCCGCCTCCGTGTTGTACTTGCATATCCGAGCGGACTGGCTCACCCCAGTCCCCAGAGACGCCGAGAGGAGGCGAGTCCAGTGATCAGCATCAACACCAGCACCATCAGCACGGCCAAACTGACCGATCGCTCGACCGTCTCCGCGTGCATGCTCGGCGCCTCTCACCAGGGCACCGGTCTGTCCGGCATTCGTGCCGAGCGTCCGGCGTCCTCCCTCGCCCTCACGGGCCTCCCCGTCCGTGAGCGCAATGAGCGACCGACCAAGGCACTGGAAGCGGTAGCGGCACAGGCGCAGGCCTATGCCTTTGCGGCGGCCGGTGCCGGATTCCGGAAGCTGACGACGCAGCACCACCAGATGTGGGCCTTCCGTGGGCCAAAACCCTGGAGTGATCCAGCCTGATCCGATCAGGCCGGCGCCTTCAGGGCCGCGGAACCCCATCCGGGATCCGCGGCCCTTCTGTTTTCCCCGAACGGGGACGACGGACCGAGGGGGCCTCGGGACAAGAAAAGAACCCGGTACCTAGCCGACACCCGGTCAACCGGCCGGAACGACCAGACGAGGAAGACCAACCGTGCAACTCGAAGCGCACGCCCCGTCCGTACCGCCTTCGCAAACGATCCCCCCGCCCGGCCTCACGGAGGACTCCACCTTGACCCCCCTCACCGCGCTCACCGCGCTCGACGACGCCATCGAGAACCTCGGCGTACCCGTCCCCTGCCGCTCCTACGACCCGGAGGTCTTCTTCGCCGAGTCGCCGGCGGACGTGGAGTACGCCAAGTCCCTCTGCCGCACCTGCCCGCTGATCGAGGCCTGCCTCGCCGGCGCCAAGGAGCGGCGTGAGCCCTGGGGCGTCTGGGGTGGCGAGCTGTTCGTCCAGGGTGTCGTCGTCGCCCGGAAGCGGCCGCGTGGTCGCCCGCGGAAGAACCCGGTCACGGCATGAACACCGCAGGAACGATCGACCGTCCCCTCACGCACGACCCCAAGAAGCAGGCCCCGATGAAGCCGTCCACCAGCGAGCCCGCAGGCTCCGCGACTCCAGACGTCACCACCGCCGGCGCGAGTGAAGCGCGCCAGAACAGGACCCGAGAGATGCAACTCATGCAAGAAGCCCTGGCTCGTGCGCATATGCACGACCGACTCCATGAAGCCGCGCGGGAACGCCGGGCCGTGCGCCTGGCGGCCGCCCAGCGGATGCAGCGCCGGGCCGAGCGCGCCTCGCTGCGTGCCCGCCGCGCGCTCGCCATGGCGGTCATGCAGTAACGATCACACCTGAGAAGCGGTGGCCTCCCGGCCCGGGAGGCGAAGCCTTCTGCGCGGGGGCCGGTCCGGCCGAACGGACCGGCCCCCGCGGTGCGTTGCGCAGGCGATCAACCGCCCACGGAGTTATCGTCGCCGGGTGACGAGTCTTCCCGGAGGAAGCGATCAGGGCGGCTCCACCCCGGAGCACCGCATGCTCGTGTGCGCCCGCTGCGGCACCCCGGCCGACGGCCCCCCGCCGGCCACCTGGACCTGCTCCGTGGAGAACGGCGTCCGCCAGTACTTCTGCGACGCCTGCTCCAGGGAGAATCTGAGGGCGATCGAGGGGCGGCTGGACTCGGCGTGGTGGTGAGCCCTGTGGCCTTCGGGGCGGTCAGGCCTCTGCCGCCGTCTCCTCCTCCGTCGGATCGTCCTCCGGGACGAAGCCCGGCAGCCACTCCTCCAGTTCCTCGCGGAGCCGGACGGTTGCACCCAGTTGGCAGAGCACGCCGATCGTGCTCAGGGTCACCCGGTGGATCAGCAGATAGGCCGGCGGCAGGTTGAGCCGCTTGCCCAGCTGGTAGGCGGGGGAGCGGGGGTCGGCGATGCGGGCGGCCTGGTTGCGCATCCAGGCGCGGGTGAAGGTGAACGCCTCGGCCCGGGCCGGTTCGATGATCGGCAGCAGATAGTCGAGGACCGCGTCGGGGTCCAGCTCTATGGACTCCTTCACGAACCCTTCCTCGCAGAGGAGTTCATAGACCGTCTCGGCTTCGCCGGCCAGGGTCATGCGGAGGGAGAAGCCGATCGGCAACGGCAGTCCGCCGGGCAGCCGGTCGACCGTGCCGAAGTCCAGGACGCCCAGGCGCCAGTCGTCCTCGCCGTCCGGGCCGCCGGGCAGCAGCCGGAAGTTGCCGGGATGCGGGTCGGCGTGCAGCAGGCCGGTGCGGGCCGGGCCGGAGAAGAGGAACCGTGCCAGGAGCTGGCCGGCCCGGTCGCGCTGCTCCTGCGTACCTGCCGAGATCACCTCCGACAGCGGGATGCCGTCGATCCACTCGGTCACCAGGACCTGCTCGCACTGGTGCACCACGGCCGGGACCACCACGTCCGGGTCGTCGGCGAACTCCTCCGCGTGAGCGGTCTGGGCCTGTGCCTCCAGGCCGTAGTCCAGCTCCTCGGAGACGCGGTCCTTCAGCTCCGCGATGAGCGGCTTGATGTCCATCCCGGGAATCAGCGGCCCCAACAGGCGGGCGAATCGGCTCAGTTGACCCAGGTCGGAGAGCAGGGCCTCGCCGGCGCCCGGGTACTGCACCTTGACCGCCACCTCGCGGCCGTCGTGCCACACGGCCCGGTGCACCTGCCCGATCGAGGCCGCGGCGGCGGGCTTGTCCTCGAACTCCTCGAACAGTTCTCGCCAGTCCGGGCCCAGTCGCTGCTCGAGCACGGCGTGCACCGTGCGGGTCGGCATCGGGGGCGCCGCCTCCTGGAGCTTGGTCAGGGCCGCGCGGTAGGGCCCGGCGATCTCCTCGGGCAGTGCGGACTCGAAGACGGACAGGGCCTGCCCGAACTTCATCGCACCGCCCTTCAGCTCGCCCAGCACTTTGAACAGCTGCTCCGCCGTGCGCTGTTGCAGTTCCCGGCCGACGATCTCCGCGGACTCGCCCACGATTCGCTTGCCCAGCCCCCAGGTCGCCCGGCCGGCGATGCCGAGCGGGAGCGCGGCGAGCTTGGCGGTACGGGTGACCGCCTTCCGGGGAAGATCAGACATGCGCCCTCCAAGTCCCAGTCGGCCGCGCCGCGCCCGCCTTGCGTCGCCGCTCCGTCGACGGCCGTTGCACCGCCATTGTCTCGCGCGGCCCGCCGCCGGTTGAGGAGTGTTCCCCCTTCTTACCTCTCTGCGCCGCGCCGCACCCGCATGCCGGATGCGGCCGGACCGGTCGGGAGTGCCAGTCCAGGCCGGGCGTGGACACCTCCCAGCGGGTGCCCGTGCTGGACGGCGACTCGCCGTCGAGGAAGGCCAGCGCGTGCGCCGCGGCCAGTCCGGCGACCGCCGTGGCCAGCGTCAGATCGCAGGCTCCGACCCGGCGGGACCTGGCGCAGCGCCACTGGGCGGTCAGCCGGAGCCAGGCCGGGTCCCGGTCCCTGCGGCCGAGGTGCAGACAGCCGGCGCAGCCCGACTCACCGGGCAGGACGAGCGGTCCGACGACACCGGTGCCTTCGACGACACCGGCGTACAGGTGCGGCGTTCCCGAGGCCATGAGCGGCTCGGCGTCGGCCGGGTCGGGTGCGTGCACGGCCACGTCGTCCCGGGGCGCGAGGATCACCAGGGCGAGTCCGGGGTCCTGGGCGCCGGAGCCGGGGGAGTGGGCGTGGCGCGGTGGGCGCTCGGGCGCGGCGCGGCGCACGGCGGCCCGCGCGGCGGTGTCCCGGCGCTCGCCGATCGCCTCGGCGGGCAGTCCGCCCGGTGCCACGTCCCACGGCTCCACGCGTCCCACGTCGCTCACGTCGACCTCGCCGACTCCGGCGCCCGACAGCGCCGACGCCAGTACGGCGCCGACCCGACCCGCGCCGCGCACCCGCACGCGCAGCGCGCGGCGGGCGGCGAGCCGGGCCAGTGCGGCTCCCGGCTCGGCCGTGGTCAGGGACAGTGCGGCGAGGTCGGGGCGCAGCCGCCGCAGGACGTCGGTCTTTTCGCGCAGCGCGTCCGCGGCCGGTCCGCCGCCGCGCGCGTCGTCGACCAGGCCCGCGCGGGTCAGCCGCTCCAGCATGGTGTCGACCTGGCCGGCCGGGAGGTCCATGCGGCGCCCCTCCTCGCGCAGCAGCGGCAGCCCGCGCGTGCCGTTGAGCAGATCCAGGAAGTCGCGCGTCGCCGGGTCCATCGGTCCCAGCGTCAGCGCGTGCGCCGGGGTCATCCCGAACTGCACGGTGTCGCGATCACGCCAGCCGCGCCGCAGCGCGGGCTTCATCATCGGATGCATGTCTGGCCCCCGTATCCGTTGAAAGCATCCCGAACATCTGGTCGACATCTGGTCGCCGGTGGAGCCCGTCGTGCCCCGCCGACGCCTGTCAGCATGCCGCACCTGTCCGTCCGGCGCCGAGGGTTATCCACAGGCCGGGGGTTTCGTCATATAAGACGATCTAGGGCGGTCGGGCGGAGTTCGCCGAGCCGATCCGGCGAAGCTGACAAATCGATCGGATAAACGCACCTAAATCAGACTTGTGGATGCGGTGAACCGGTCTTGTGCGGCCGGATAAAACGGATGTGCGGATCAGTCGTAGGAGTCATAGGAATCAAACGCATGGTGGGGGATCGGCATCGAACCCTCCCGGAGCCGGGACTTTGGCCATGCCCAGCGGGTAACGTCGGGGCGTGCCCGCCGACCCACTGCACCGCGCCGGAAAGCCACAGCGCAGCACGACGAGCCAGCCGCCCGGCGGCTCGGGGGCGAGCGCGATCGAGGTCCGCAGGAGTTCCCGGCGACGCCGGACGGTCTCCGCGTACCGCGAGGGCGATCGCACCGTCGTACTGATCCCCGCCCGGATGTCGAAGGCGGAGGAACAGCGCTGGATCACCGTCATGCTCGACAAACTCGCCGCCCAGGAGAGCAAGCGGGTGCTCGGCGACGCCGAACTGGCCGAGCGTGCCGAGCGGCTGTCGGCGCAGTGCTTCGACGGCCGGGCCCGCCCCGCCTCCGTGCGCTGGGTCACCAACCAGAACACCCGCTGGGGTTCGTGCACCCCGGCCGAGGGCAGCATCCGGCTCTCGCACCGGCTGCAGGGGATGCCCGAGTACGTCATCGACTACGTCCTCTGCCATGAGCTGGCCCATCTGCTGGTCCCCGGTCACGGGCCCGACTTCTGGCGGCTGCTGGAGGCGTACCCGCGCACCGAGCGGGCCCGCGGCTACCTCGAAGGCGTCGTCGCCGCGGAACGGCTGCCGCATGTCCCGGGGGCGCGCGGGGAGTGAGCCGGGCGCCGGGCGTCCGGCTACGGGTGCGGTTGTGTACCGGGTCTGTACCGGCTGCGTCCGATGTCGGACTTTGCCGTTAGCCTGGCGCGACGCACTCACATTCGGGATGGGGGACGGTCGTTACGCATGGCCAGGGAATTCCAACGCGGCCACAAGGCCAGGGTCAGTGACCTCACGGTGGGCACAGATCTGTACGTAGGTGTGCAGATCTCCGCCCCCGGACTGACCTTCGACATCAGCTGCTTCGGTCTGGACGCCGACGAGCGCCTCTCGGACGACCGGTACTTCGTCTTCTTCAACCAGCCGAAGTCCCCGGAGGAGTCCATCCAGCTGCTGGGTGCCCAGGCGGGTGACACGGAGTCGTTCCGGGTCACGCTGGACCGCATTCCGTCGCACATCCGCAAGCTCTCCTTCACGGCGACCCTCGACGGCACCGGGCAGATGTCGCAGATCGCCCCCGGCTATCTGCGCATCGTGGCGGGCGGCGAGGAGGTCGCCCGGTACTCCTTCAACGGCACGGAGTTCTCCACCGAGCGAGCCGTGATGCTCGGTGACCTCTACTTCAAGGACGTCTGGCGGTTCGCCGCGGTCGGGCAGGGCTTCGACGGCGGCCTGGAGGCGCTGCTGAAGAACTTCGGCGGCGAGGTGCTGGAGGAGGAGGCACCCGCCGCCCCGCAGCAGCCGCAGACCGGCGCCGCCCCCGGCTTCGCCCCGCCCGCGTTCGCCGCCCCGGCGACCCCCGCGCCTGCGCCCGTCCCGGCGCCGGCCCCTGCGCCCGCCCCGGCCCCCGCGCCGCAGCCCGCCGCACAGGGCTTCGCCCCGCCGCCGGGAGCCACGCCCCCGCAGGGCTTCACGCCGCAGCCCGGCCAGACCCCGCCCGGCCAGACTTCGCCCCCGGCCCCGGCCCCCGCGCCGAACGTGCACGGCGCGCCGACGGTCATCGCTCCCCTGGCCCCGCCCGCCGGCGGCACCGTCCATCCGCCCGCCCCGGCCCCCGCGCCGTACGGCCAGCCGCCCCAGCAGCCCTACGGCCAGCCGCAGCAGCCGTACGGTCAGCCGCAGCAGCAGCCGTCCTACGGCGGTCAGCCCGGCGCGCCGGTGCCCCCGGGCTACGGCCAGCAGCCGCCCTCCTACGGCGGCCAGCCCACCGCGCCCATGCCGCCGGGCTACGGGCAGGTTCCCGGCCAGCAGCCCGGCGGCTACGGGGTGCCGCAGGCCGCCCCGCAGGGCGGTGCCGGTGTGTCGGCCGCGCTCCAGGCGTTCAAGGAGACGCCGACCGGGCAGCGCTGGACGCAGCAGAACAAGAAGCTCATCCGCGTCGACCTCGGTATCGGCGGGCAGCCCGTACTGGCCAAGCAGGGCAGCATGGTGCTCTACCAGGGCAAGGTCGACTTCGGTTACAAGGGCGCCGGGTTCGCCGGGCGGATCGTCGGAGGCGCCACCGGCCAGGAGATGCAGTTGATGCGCTGCACCGGCCAGGGCCAGGTGTTCCTCGCCGAGAACGCCACCCACCTGCACCCCGTCGAACTGCAGGGCGACGCGATCTGCGTCTCCGCCGAGAACGTCCTCGCCTTCGACGAGACCCTGCAGTACGAGGTACGCCGCATCGAGGGTCACGGCATCCCCGGTGGTGCGCTGTTCACCATGCAGTTCCAGGGCACCGGCACGATCGTCGTCAAGACGCACGGCACGCCCGTGGTCCTGCCGGTCACGCCGACCACCTTCGCCGACTGCAACGCCGTCGTCGCCTGGTCGGCCGCCTCCCAGGTGATCGTATCCAGCCAGGTCCGCATGCGCCGCAACGCCTACCCGGGCGACACCGGAGAGAGCGTCAACCTCCAGTTCCGGGGTGCGCCCGGCAACTTCATCGTCGTCCAGCCGTACGAGGTCTAAAGGGAGCCCGTCATGAACCAACCGCTCGCGGGCTACGCCCCCGCACCCGTCACCGCCCGCATGGAGAACCACGGCAGCCACATGCTGAAGGTCGCCATGCAGACCGGGAACGACCTCCTCGCGCGCGTGGGCTCGATGGTCGCCTACGAAGGCTTCATCCAGTACGAGCCCAACCCGCCGGCCGTCCGCCAGATCGCCCGCGACTGGATCACCGGCGAGGGCGCGCCCCTGATGAAGTGCACCGGCGACGGCCTGCTCTACCTCGCCGACTACGGCGCGAACGTCGTCGTGATCAACCTCAACGGCGACGGCATCTCCGTCAACGCCACCAACCTGCTCGCCTTCGACGCCCACCTCAGCTGGGGCGTGGAGCGGGTGAAGGGGCTCGCGAAGTTCGCCGGGCAGGGTCTGTGGAACACCAGGATCTCCGGGCAGGGCTGGGTCGCGCTGACCTCCCGGGGCAAGCCGATCGTCGTCGACTGCGGCGGCGGCGAGGACGAGACGTACGTCGACCCGGACGCGCTCGTCGCCTGGTCGCCCAACCTGAAGGTGAAGGGCAAGCGCAGCTTCAAGGCGCAGTCGCTGATCGGCCGGGGCAGCGGTGAGGCCTACCAGATGGCCTTCTCCGGCCAGGGCATCGTCGTCGTCCAGCCCAGCGAGGACAGCACCGACCGCATCCGGATCCGGGGCTGAGGGGGAACCAGAAAGCCATGCAGAGCCCGCTTTTCGCGCACAACGACCTCCAGACGCAGGAGCGCTGGAGCCTGCAGAACTCGCAGCTGCTCCGCGTCGTCCTGGAGGGCCACGACGACATCCTCGCCCGCAAGGGCACCATGGTCGCCTACCAGGGCCTGGTCGAGTTCGACGCCGAGTACCGCAGCAACAACCAGGCGCGCGCGCAGGCGTACACCGGCGAGGGCCTGGACCTGATGCGCTGCCACGGGCAGGGCACGGTGTATCTCGCCAACCTCGCCCAGCACGTGCACATCATGGACGTCGAGCAGGACGGGCTGACCGTCGACAGCTCCTACGTCCTCGCCATGGACTCCTCGCTGCACTACGAGGTCATCGCCGTCGACAGCCTCTACGGCATCTCCGGCTCCGGGAAGTACCAGCTGAACATCACCGGGCGCGGCAGGGTCGCCCTGATGACCTCGGGTGCGCCGCTGCTGATGCAGGTCACGCCCGACAAGTACGTCAACTGCGACGCGGACGCGATCGTCGCCTGGTCCACCGGGCTCCGCGTGCAGATGCAGGCCCAGACGCATTCCTCCGGAGTGTGGCGGCGGCGCGGCAACACCGGTGAGGGCTGGGAGCTGAGCTTCATGGGCTCCGGGTTCGCGCTCGTCCAGCCCAGCGAGCTGCTGCCGCCGCAGAACGCGGTGATCGGGCAGGGCCTCGCCGCGCAGTTCGGCATGGGGCAGCAGGGGGCGCGCGGGCAGAACCAGGGGAACGTCTGGAGCTGAGCGTCCGGTAAACCGACGTAAGGGGCGCCCGCATGGTCGGGCGCCCCTTACACATGCCTGCGGCTCAGAGGCGCGCGCGGGTCGCTTCCAGCAGGCGTACGACCGACTCGTCGGCCACATCCGCGACCTCGTCGTAGGCGAACCAGCGCAGGTCCAGTGACTCGTCGCTGATCGCGTGCTCGGCGCCCGCCGGGGCCAGGGCCGCGTACTGGACGTCGTAGTGCCAGTGACACGGCGCCGGGATCGGGTGCCGGTCCAGGCGGACCGGGCCGCCGGGCAGCAGGCTCAGCCCCGGGACGCCGGACTCCTCGGTGGCCTCGCGCAGGGCCGCCGCCGCGAGCGAGGCGTCGCCCGGCTCGCAGTGGCCGCCCATCTGCAGCCACATCCGCAGCTTCTTGTGCAAGGTGAGCAGGACCCGGCCGTGCTCGGGGTCGACCACCAGGGCACTCGCCGTGACATGACCCGCGTGGCAGGCCTTCCACACGCCGTCCGGGTGGGCCGCCAGATGGTCCAGGTAGGCCTGGCGCAGCTCGTCCTGGCCCTCGTACCCCTTCAGGACGAGGACCGCGTCGTCGTGGAGGCTCACTCGGTGTCGTCGCCCTTGCCGTCGCCCTTGCCGTCGTCCTTCTTCAGGTTCGGCTTCCCGGCGGAACCGCCCGCCGCCTCCCCGAGCATCTTGTCCAGCTCGGAGAAGTCCAGCTGCTCGCGGTGCACGAAGCCGTCCGGGTCGTCCAGGTCGGTCGCCGTCGGCAGCATGTCCGGGTGGGCCCACAGGCCGTCCCGGCCGTCGACCCCGCGCGCGTCGGTGAGCGAGGCCCACAGGCGGGAGGCGTCGCGCAGCCGGCGCGGGCGCAGCTCCAGGCCGATCAGCGTGGCGAACGTCTGCTCCGCCGGGCCGCCCGTGGCACGGCGGCGGCGCAGGGTCTCGCGCAGGGCGTCGGCGGACGACAGACGCGGCTTGGCGGCCGCGTGGACCACGGCGTCCACCCAGCCCTCGACGAGCGCCAGAGCGGTCTCCAGACGGGCCAGGGCGGCCTTCTGCTCCGGGGTGTCCTCGGGCTGGAACATGCCCTGCTGGAGCGCGTCCTGCAGCTGCTCGGGATTCTGCGGGTCGAACTGGCCGACCACGTCCTCCAGCTTGGCCGTGTCGACCTTGATCCCGCGCGCGTACCCGTCGACCGCGCCGAACAGGTGCGAGCGCAGCCACGGCACGTGCGCGAAGAGGCGCTGGTGGGCGGCCTCGCGCAGGGCCAGGTACAGCCGCACCTCCTCCTGGGGCACGCCGAGGTCCTTGCCGAAGGCCTCCACGTTGGCCGGGAGCAGCGCGGCCTTGCCGGCCGGGCCGAGCGGCAGGCCGATGTCGGTGGAGCCGACGACCTCGCCCGCGAGCACGCCGACGGCCTGCCCGATCTGTGTGCCGAACATGGCGCCGCCCATCGAGCGCATCATGCCGATCAGCGGGCCCGCCATGGCCTGCATCTCCTCTGGCAGGACGTCGCCCATGGCCGCGCCGACCCGCTCGGCGACCGGGTCGACCAGCTCCTGCCAGGCGGGCAGGGTCGCCTCGACCCACTCCGCGCGGGACCAGGCCACCGCCGAGGCCGAGCCCGACGGCAGGGACGTCACGTCGTCCAGCCACAGGTCGGCCAGGCGGACGGCCTCCTCGACCGCCTTGCGCTCGGCCTCGCCCACGCTGGCGTCCTTCGTGCCGTCCGGGGTGCCCTGGGCGACCGTCTGGCGGGCGATCTGCTTGGCCATGTCCCAGTTCACCGGGCCGCCCTCGTAGGAGAGCATCTGGCCCAGCTGCTGGAACGCGGCGCCCAGATCGGTGGGGTTCAGGGACCCGAACATGGCTGCGAGCGGATTGTCGGCGCCGGGGCCGCCAAAGCCCTCGGCCCCGGGCAGGCCGCCGAAGCCGAACGGGTTGGCCGGTCCCTGCCCACCACCGCTCTGCTGGTCCTTCTTCTTGCCCTCGTCGCCGTCTTCCGGCTCCTCCGGCGGAAGGCCGAATCCGAATGGGGTGTCACTCACGGGATTCCTCGGCTGGTAAGGCCGCCGGTTCTCTCCGGCGGCGCGGCTGCCCGACAACACCACCCAGCGTAGACACCCGGACCCGATCGGGCCTCGGTGCTTCGCCCACGGTAGGCCTGCGGCAGGATGGATGCACCTGGTACGTACGCGTCACTCGCGCTCGTACTGAAGACAACCGCTGGAGACGCCCGGTGAGTTCCCCAGATCCGCAGGTTCGCGCAGCGCGAAACCCCTCAACCCCTTCCGCCGTGCGCGGACCCGTCGTCGCGGTCACCGGCGCCGCCACCGGAGTCGGCGCCCTGCTCACGGAGCGGCTCGCCGCGTGTGAGGAGATCAAGCAGGTCGTCGCCATCGACGAGCGGCGCGGGGAGTGCGCCGCCGCCGAGTGGCACATCCTCGACGTGCGCGACCCCGCCATCGCGGACAAGCTGCGGGGTGCGCACGTGGTGGTGCACCTGGCGCTCGACCTGGACCTCGGAAGCGACGCGGCCGCTCGTACCGCCTACAACGTCCGGGGGACCCAGACCGTCCTCACGGCCGCCGCGGCGGCCGGCGTGCACCGGGTCGTGCTGTGCACCTCGGCGATGGTCTACGGCGCACTCCCGGACAACGAGCTGCCCCTTTCGGAGGACGCCGAGCTGCGCGCGACCGCGGAGGCCACCGGGGTCGGGGACCTGCTGGAGATCGAGCGGCTGGCGCGGCGGGCGCCGCGGGCGCATCCGGGACTGAACGTCACCGTCGTACGGCCCGCCGTGCTGGTCGGGGGTACGGACACCGCCCTGACCCGGTACTTCGAGTCGCCACGGCTGCTCGTCGTCGCCGGATCGCGGCCGGCGTGGCAGTTCTGCCACGTGGAGGACCTGTGCAGCGCCCTGGAGTACGCCGTCCTGGAGAAGGTCGACGGGGAACTGGCCGTCGGCTGCGACGGGTGGCTGGAGCAGGAGGAGGTCGAGGAGCTGAGCGGGATCCGGCGGATGGAGCTGCCCTCGGCGGTCGCGCTCGGCGCGGCGGCCCGGCTGCACCGGATCGGGCTCACGCCGTCCCCGGCGGGGGACCTGGCGTACACGATGTATCCCTGGGTGGTCAGCGGGAGCCGGTTGCACGACGCCGGGTGGCGGCCGCGGTGGACCAACGAGGAGGTGCTCGCGGAGCTGCTGGAGGAGGTTTCCGGACGGCACACGGTGGCCGGCCGGCGCCTCGGCCGCAAGGACGCCACCGCCGCGGGTGCCGCCGGGGCCACGGTGGCTCTGCTGGGTGCGGCAGCCGTCGTACGGCGGGCCCGGAAGGCACGGCGGCGCGCGTAGCCCTGTAGGAGACTCCAAGGAGCCCCGCGCGCGTGCCTGGTGAAACTCGTATTCCCCGTTGTCACAGGCGTGCGGCACGATGGGGGTATGGCACACGGCAACGAGCACCCCGGTGAGCAGGCGGCGCGGGATCCCATCAAGTTGATCGGCGTCCGGGAGACCGCGCTCTCCGTGGACGAGGTGTTCCAGGCCGTCGGGGACGACGCGGCCGGGGGCGTCGCGCTGTTCGTGGGGACCGTGCGGAATCACGACTCGGGCGCCGACGTGGACGCGCTGGGCTATTCCTGCCACCCGAGTGCCGAGGCCGAGATGCGGCGGATCGCCGAGAAGGTCGTGGCCGAGTATCCGGTGCGGGCGCTGGCCGCCGTGCACCGGGTGGGGGACCTGCGGGTGGGGGATCTCGCCGTGGTCGTCGGTGTGGCCTGTCCGCACCGGGCCGAGGCCTTCGACGCCTGCCGCAAGTTGATCGACGACCTCAAACACGAAGTACCCATTTGGAAGCACCAGAAGTTCTCCGACGGTACCGAGGAATGGGTCGGGGCCTGCTGACATTCGTCACCCGGAGCACACCTAAACCTCCGGTTGCGTAACCGCCCCCCTCGCGTGAGCGTTGTCAGTGCGGATGGTTAATCTGCTGATCGGTCAGTTGCGGACGCTCATGGCGTTGGGAGGTCGGCATGGGGGCGCTTGTCTGGCTGCTGATTCCGCTTGTGGCCGGGGTCGGCGGCGGACTGTGGGGCAGTTGGGCCAATCGGACGCGTAGGGCGCGCGGCGACGGTCCCGAGCTGGACGGCTATGCCCGGTTCCGCGAAGCCATGGAGAAGTCCCACACGGGTGCCGACGGCGCGTGACGGGGGTGCCCTGACGGTGCGCTGACAGTGGCGTCCCGTACTGTCGTTCCATGCCACGCCGCACCGCGACGATGCTCGCCTCCACCCTGATGCTGATCGCGCTCCTGTGCGCGGGAGTGCTCATCCCCGTGCCGTACGCGGAGATGTCCCCCGGCCCGACCGTGAACACGCTGGGGGACCACGACGGCGAGCCGGTGCTGCAGATCACCGGGCACCAGACGTACAAGACCGACGGCAACCTGAACATGACGACCGTCCGGGTGACCAGCGCCGACTTCCGCATGAACCTGGTGGAGGCCGTCTACGGCTGGCTGGACCGCGACACCAAGGTCGTCCCGCACGACACGCTCTACCCGAACGGGACGACCGAGGAGCAGTCCACGCAGCAGAACGCCGAGGAGTTCAGCCAGTCCCAGGAGAGCGCCAAGGTCGCCGCCCTGAAGGAGCTGGGCATCCCGGTGAAGTCCTGGGTGATCGTGTCCACCGTGGTCAAGGACTCGCCGGCCGAGGGCAGGCTGCACGCCGGTGACGTGATCAAGGCCGTCGACGGCACGGCCGTGAAGCAGCCCTCCGACGTCGCCAAGCTCGTCACCAAGCACAAGCCCGGGCAGAACGTCGTCTTCACCGTCGTCCCCGTCAAGGAGCAGGCCGCCGCCGAGAAGGCGCACAAGACGGCGACGAAGACCCAGAACGTCACCATCACCACGACCACCTCCGACGACAGCGGCGCCAAGCGGGCCATCGTCGGGATCTCCGCCGGGACCGATCACACCTTCCCGTTCACCATCGACATCAAGCTCGCCGACGTCGGCGGGCCCAGCGCCGGTCTGATGTTCGCGCTCGGCATCTACGACAAGCTGACCCCGGGCAGTCTGACCGGCGGCAAGTTCGTCGCCGGTACCGGCACCATCGACGACAACGGCACGGTCGGGCCGATCGGCGGCATCGAGATGAAGACCGTCGGCGCGCGCGACAAGGGCGCCCAGTACTTCCTGACACCGGCCGACAACTGCGCGGCCGCCGCCAAGGACACCCCGAGCGGACTCAGGCTGGTGAAGGTCAAGACGATCGGCGACGCGCTCGGCGCGCTGAAGGACATCCGCAGCGGGAACACCGCGGCGCTGCCCCAGTGCACCACCAAGGGCTGAGCGGACCGCGACACGGCTGGGGGCGCCCCTGTGGGCAGGGGCGCCCCCAGTGCCGTATCCCAGGGCAAAGGGCCGGTCGTCAGTCCGCGAACGTCGCCGCCAGGGCCTCCGCCAGGCCGGGCACCAGGTCAGGGCCCGTCAGGACCTCCGTCGGGGAGTCCTTCTCGCGCAGCCGCAGCGCCGACTCCCGGCCGCCGTCGCGCAGCACGGCGACCGTCATGCGCACCTCCTGGCGCTCGGGGTGCTCGGCCACCCACTTGGCCAGCTTGGCCTCGCTCAGGTTCTTCGGGACCTGCGCCTCGGCGGACGGCGGCAGCATCAGGCGCTCCACCGAGAGCGCGCAGCCGGCCACCGCGTCGGGCCAGGCGATGGTGCCGAGGAACTCGTCCAGCGGCTTGCCGGACGGGAGCTCGTCCTGCTCGATCGGGGTGAGACCGGTGGAATCGGACTCGCCCTCAAGGCCCAGCTGGGCCGCGAGCGCGGGTTCCTGAGCCCGCAGCCGTGCGGTGTCGACGAGGGCGAAGAGGCGGGCGGGCTGGTTCCAGCCGAGGCCGGAGACGTACTCGTCGATCTCGAGTACGGCCCGGGTGAGCGGGCTCGCTGCCATGGGAGTGTTGGACATGGTCACAATCCTGCCTCGTTCACCGCCGGAATCGGGAACCGAGCACAGCGTGAGTAAGTTGCATAGGTGTGGGTCCGCGATCACGGGGGGCCACGGCGGGCCCGCGAACACGAGGGCCTGACGGATCGACAGCGAACTTCGAGGTGCGCACCTTGGCTTTCCAGATGCCGGACCGCGGCGGAGGCCCGACGGGGCCACGGATCAGAGCGGGCCGCCCGTCCGGGCGGGTCCGGGCCCTGCTCATGACACTGGGCGTCCTGGCCGTCCTCGGCATGGTGTTCACCATGTTCGCGGGCTTCTGGACGGACTGGCTGTGGTACCGGTCGGTGCACTACTCGTCCGTGTTCACGATCACGCTGTGGACCAAGATCGGCCTCTTCTTCGTCTTCGGTCTGCTGATGGCGGTCGCCGTGGGGGTCAACATCTGGCTGGCGCACCGCCTGCGGCCCCCGCTGAGCGCCATGTCCATGGAGCAGCAGAGCCTCGACCGCTACCGGATGGGTATCGCGCCCTACAAGAAGTGGCTGCTGTTCGCCGTCACCGCGCTCGTCGGGCTGATCGCCGGCGCCTCCGCGGCCGGCCAGTGGCGGACCTGGCTGATGTGGGTCAACGGCGTGCCGTTCCACCAGAAGGATCCCCAGTTCCACCTCGACGTCTCCTTCTACGCCTTCGACCTGCCCTGGTACCGCTTTCTGCTCGGCTTCGGCTTCGCCGCCGCCATCCTGTGCCTGATCGCCGCCGCGCTCACGCACTACCTGTACGGCGGGCTGCGCGTCACCAGCCCCGGCGCGCGGGCCACCGCCGCCGCGACCGGGCATCTGTCGGTGCTGCTCGGCATCTTCGTCGCCCTGAAGGCCGTCGCCTACTGGCTCGACCGGTACGGCCTGGCCGTCAAGTCCAGCGACTTCAAGGCGACCGACAACTGGACCGGCCTGCGCTACGTCGACGCCAACGCCTATCTGCCGGCGAAGACGATCCTGTTCTGCATCGCCGTCATCTGCGCGCTGCTGTTCTTCGCCACGCTGTGGCGGCGCACCTGGCAGCTGCCGGTCATCGGCTTCGGCCTGATGGTCCTCTCGGCGATCCTGATCGGCGGGCTGTACCCGGCGATCGTGCAGAAGTTCCAGGTCCAGCCCAACGAGCAGGCCAAGGAAGCCCCGTACGTCCAGAAGAACCTGAAGGCGACCCGCGAGGCGTACGGCATCGACGACACCAAGGTCACCGAGTACGCGGGCAAGTCCACGACCTCGGACAAGACCAAGCTGCGCGACGACGGGAACGACGCGGCGAGCATCCGCATCATGGACCCGAACATCGTCTCGCCGACGTTCCAGCAGCTGCAGCAGATGCGGAACTACTACGGGTTCCCGACCAACCTGGACGTCGACCGGTACCCCACCAAGGACGGCAAGGAGCAGGACACGGTCATCGGCCTGCGCGAGCTGAACCTGGACGGCGTCCCGAAGAACAACTGGATCAACGACCACTTCCGCTACACGCACGGCTACGGCATGGTCGCCGCCAAGGGCACCGAGGCCACCGACGGCCAGCCGGTCTTCACCGAGTCCGACCTGCCGTCCAAGGGCGACCTGCCCACGTACGAGCAGCGGATCTACTACGGCGAGAAGACCACCACGTACTCCATCGTCGGCGGTCCCCAGAAGGAGATCGACTACTCCGACGACAGCGGTGAGAAGACCACCAGCTACCAGGGCAAGAGCGGGGTCAACCTCGACAACCCGATCAACCGGGCCGCGTACGCGGTGGCGTTCAACGAGCCGCAGATCCTCTACTCGGGCGCGATCGGCAAGGGCTCGCGGATCCTGTACAACCGCACGCCCAAGGAGCGCGTCGAGGCGGTCGCCCCCTGGCTGACCATCGACGGGGACGCCTACCCGGCCGTCGTGAACGGCCGCATCCAGTGGATCGTCGACGCGTACACGACGTCGAACGGCTACCCGTACTCCTCCCGTACGACCCTCGGGGATACGACGGCCGACTCGCTGACCGCCACCAACAACAACCGCACGGTGGTGGCCCAGCAGAACCAGGTCAACTACATCCGCAACTCGGTGAAGGCGACCGTCGACGCATACTCCGGCGAGGTCAAGCTGTATCAGTGGGACACCCAGGACCCGGTGCTGAAGACCTGGATGAAGGCGTTCCCGGGCACGGTGCAGCCGAAGAACGCCATCTCCCAGGACCTGATGTCCCATCTGCGCTATCCGCAGGACCTGTTCAAGGTCCAGCGCGAGCTGCTCACCCGCTATCACGTGACGGACGCGCAGACGTTCCTCACCGGCAGCGAGGTGTGGCAGGTGCCGGACGACCCGACGAACAAGTCGGGCAACGCGGTGCCGCCGTACTACCTGAGTATGAAGATGCCCGACCAGAGCGAGCAGGCGTTCTCGCTGTCGACGACGTTCACGCCCAACGGGCGGGACAACCTGAGCGCGTTCATGACGGTCGACGCCGAGGCCGGCAGCGGCGACTACGGCAAGATCAGAATCCTGAAACTGCCGACCAGCACGACGGTCGACGGGCCGAAACAGGTGCAGAGCCAGTTCAACTCCGAACAGGACATCGCCGCGGCGATCAAGCTCCTCAAGGGCGGCGACTCCGAGGTCGAGTACGGCAACCTGCTGACCGTGCCTCTGGACGGAGGACTGCTCTATGTGGAGCCGGTCTACGTACGCGGTGGCGGACTGAAGTACCCGCTGCTGCGCAAGGTGTTGGTCACCTACGAGGGCAGGACCGCGTTCGAGAACACGCTCGGCGAGGCCCTGGACAAGGTCCTCGGCACGACGGGGTCGACCACGACGCCACCGGACACGGGCACCGGCAATCCGCCCAGCACCGGTAATCCGACGGTCAGACAGGCACTGCAGGACGCCCAGAAGGCCTTCGACGCCGGACAGCAGGCGCTGAAGAACGGGCCGGACTGGGACGCGTACGCGAAGGCGCAGAAGGATCTTCAGGACGCGCTGAAGCGGGCCCAGGAGGCACAGTCCAAGCCTGACAAGACGAACGGCAAGAGCGGGAGTTGATCAAGTGCCCCTCGCGCCGTGGTACGGTTGTCCAGCAACGGCGCGGGGTGGAGCAGCTCGGTAGCTCGCTGGGCTCATAACCCAGAGGTCGCAGGTTCAAATCCTGTCCCCGCTACTGCAGTCGAAGGCCCGGATCCCATGGGATCCGGGCCTTCGTGGTGTGCGAACTCATGTACTGAGGGGAGGGACGGCCGCGCCGCCGTGGGGAGTTGAGTGGTGTGTGTTTGACTTGTCTCCCTGTGGGCATGTCGACAAAACGCTGAAGTGACCTCACGGGCTGCGGTATACCGGGTGTACCCAGGTTGCAGGTGGTGCGACGATGGACGTTATGGGGGACAAGGCAACTCTGTTCGAGTCAGGGCGATTTGTGCAGCCTTCCGTTGAGGAGCCGACCCGGGACGAGTTGACCGATATGGGGGACGCGGCCGAAGAGGTACGCCTCGGGCTCGCCGCGCAGAGCGGCGACGCCGAGGCGGCGAGCGTCCTCGGCGCCCTGCTGCTGCGCCGCGGTGACCTCGACGGAGCCGAACCCCACCTGCGGGCCGCCACCGCGGCCGGTGACCGGGCCGCCGCCAACAACCTGGGTGTCCTTCTGCATCAGCGCGGCTACCCCGAGGAGGCCGCCGGCTGGTGGCGCATCGCCGCCGTCGCCGGTTCCGCCGCCGCCGCGCACGCGCTGGGCCGCTACCACCGCGAGCGCGGGGACGAGCCCGCCGCCGAGTACTGGCTGCGCCAGTCCGCCGAGCAGGGGCACGTCCTCGGCGCCTATGCGCTCGCCGACCTGCTGGAGCACCGCGGGGATGTCGGCGCCGAGCACTGGATGCGGGCGGCCGCCGAGCGCGGACACCGGGAGGCGGCCTACCGGCTGGCACGGGCACTCGACCGCACGGCCGGACGTGAACTCGACCGTACAGCCGAACGTGAGCTCGACCGCACGGCCACACGCGAGGAGGAGAGCGGCGGCGACAACGCTGTCGCCGAGGCGGAACAGTGGTACCGGCAGGCCGCCGCGCGCGGTCACCGGCGTGCCGCGCTGTACCTCGGGGCGATCCTGGAGAAGCGCGGGGAGCTGAAGGAGGCCGGGCGCTGGTATCTGACCTCCGCCAAGGACGGCGAACCCCGGGCCGCCTGTGCGCTGGCCTTCCTGCTGCGCGACGCCGGGGACAGCGAGAGCGCGGCCGTGTGGTGGCTGCGCGCCGCCCAGGACGGCGACGGCAACGCGGCCAACGCGCTCGGCGCCCTGCACGCCGAGCGCGGCGAGACCCAGACCGCCGAGCGCTGGTACCGGGCGGCGCTGGACGCGGGCGACGACAACGGCGCGTACAACCTCGGGCTGCTCTGCGCCGAGCAGGGGCGGACCGCGCAGGCCGAGCAGTGGTACCGGCGGGCCGCCTACGCCGGGCACCGGGAGGCCGCGAACGCGCTCGCCATCCTGCTGCTGCAGGGCAGTGACGCCACCGGTGCCGAGCCGTGGTTCTCCAAGGCCGCCGAGGCCGGGAGCGTGGACGCCGCGTTCAACCTCGGGATCCTGTACGCCGGACGCGGCGAGGAGACCATGGCCCTGCGCTGGTACGAGCGGGCCGCTGCCGCCGGGCACACCGAGGCCGCGCTCCAGGTCGGGATCGCCCGGCTGCGTGAGGGGGAGGAGCAGGAGGCCGAGCGGCATCTGCGGTGCGCGGCGGGCGGGGGCAGCGCGGAGGCGGCGTACCGGCTGGCGGCGCTGCTGGACGCGCGCCGGCCGCCGGAGCCGGCACATGAGCTGGGCGAGATCGTGCACGAGAAGACCGAGTGCGAGGAGTGGTACGAGCGCGCCGCCACGCAGGGGCACCGGCGGGCTCAGGTGCGGGTGGGGATGCTCGCGGCGGCGCGGGGGGACGTGGTCGAGGCGGCGCGGTGGTACCGGGCCGCGGCGGAGGCCGGGTCGCGTAACGGCGCCTTCAATCTCGGGCTGCTGCTGGCGCGGGAGGGGAGTGAGCCGGAGGCCGCGGTGTGGTGGACGCGGGCCGCTGACGCCGGGCACGGCCGGGCGGCGCTTCGGCTGGCTCTGGTCTACGCGCGTCAGGGGGAGCTGGCGGAGGGGCAGCGGTGGGCCGACCGGGCGGTGGCGCTGGGGCCGGCGGAGGTTTCGGAGCGGGCGGGGCGGTTGCGGGATGCGCTGCGTGAGGAGCTGTCGGCGTGACCGCTGCGGGACGCTGCGCTTGGCTTTCGCGGGTTTTCCCATCCGCCCGCCCGATTCGCTTGGGAACAAGTGACCCCCGCCACGTCCCCGGTAACTGATTTGCTTCCGCCCACTCCCCTCGCGTAATGTCGTGTTCACCGACGCGGGGTGGAGCAGCTCGGTAGCTCGCTGGGCTCATAACCCAGAGGTCGCAGGTTCAAATCCTGTCCCCGCTACTGAAGGCCGAGGGCCGGAATCCAGAGATGGGTTCCGGCCCTCGGTCGTTTGCGGGTTTCCGGGCAGCAAAAAGAGGGGGCTTGCGCCCCCTCTCCAGCGTTCTCCTACGCCTTCGCGCAGTCCGGGCACAGCCCGCGGTACGTCACCTCGACGTCCGACACCGTGAAGCCGAAGCGCTCCGTGTCGGGGAGGTCGGCGAGCGGGTTGCCCGTCGGGTGGACGTCGCGGATGGCGCCGCAGTGGGCGCAGACCAGGTGATGGTGCGGCCGGTGCGCGTTCGGGTCGTAGCGCTTGGCGCGTTTGTCCGTCGAGACTTCCAGCACCTCGCCGAGGGAGACCAGCTCACCCAGCGTGTTGTAGACGGTCGCCCGGGAGATCTCGGGCAGCTTCGCGACAGCCCGCGCATGGACCTCGTCGGCCGTCAGATGGACGTGTTCGCCGTCGAGGACCTCGGCCACGACGCGCCGCTGCGCGGTCATCCGCCATCCGCGTCCACGCAGCCGTTCCAGAAGGTCGCTCATGGATATCAGCCTAACAGCAAGGGGGACCAGGACGGGAATAGGTGTGAGTTTGGATCACTGTTTGACTTAGAACTTGTCCAATGTAGGATCGGGAACGGCTTTGGTCACAGGACAGGACTGGGGCAGGACTAGTCAGCACTGACGCAGGAGGCGCGCGTGACGCAGGGACCGCTCACCACGGAGGCCGGCGCTCCGGTCGCCGACAACCAGAACAGCGAGACGGCGGGCGTCGGCGGGCCGGTCCTCGTCCAGGACCAGCTCCTGCTGGAGAAGCTCGCCCACTTCAACCGGGAGCGCATCCCGGAGCGCGTCGTGCACGCACGGGGCGCCGGCGCGTACGGCACGTTCACCGTGACCGCCGACGTCACGAAGTACACCCGGGCCGCCTTCCTCTCCGAGGTCGGCAAGGAGACCGAGGTCTTCCTGCGCTTCTCGACGGTGGCCGGCAACCTCGGCGCGGCGGACGCCGTCCGTGACCCGCGTGGCTTCGCGCTGAAGTTCTACACCGAGGAGGGCAACTACGACCTCGTCGGCAACAACACCCCGGTCTTCTTCATCCGGGACGCGATCAAGTTCCCGGACTTCATCCACACCCAGAAGCGCGACCCGTACACCGGCAGCCAGGAAGCCGACAACGTGTGGGACTTCTGGTCGCTGTCGCCGGAGTCGACCCACCAGGTGACCTGGCTGTTCGGCGACCGTGGCATCCCGGCGTCGTACCGGCACATGAACGGCTACGGCTCGCACACGTACCAGTGGAGCAACGAGGCCGGTGAGGTCTTCTGGGTCAAGTACCACTTCAAGACCGACCAGGGGATCAAGAACCTGACCGCCGAGGAGGCCGGACTGCTCGCGGGCCGGGACCCCGACTCCCACCAGCGCGATCTGCGCGAGGCGATCGAGCGCGGCGAGTTCCCGAGCTGGACCGTGCAGGTGCAGATCATGCCGGCGGCGGACGCGGCGACGTACCGCTTCAACCCGTTCGACCTCACGAAGGTGTGGCCGCACGAGGACTACCCGCCGATCGAGATCGGCAGGCTGGAGCTCAACCGCAACCCGCAGAACATCTTCGCCGAGGTCGAGCAGTCGATCTTCAGCCCCGCGCACTTCGTGCCGGGCATCGGCCCGTCCCCCGACAAGATGCTCCAGGGGCGCCTCTTCGCGTACGGCGACGCGCACCGCTACCGCGTCGGCATCAACGCCGACCACCTGCCGGTGAACCGTCCGCACGCCACCGAGGCACGTACCAACTCCCGTGACGGCTACCTCTACGACGGCCGGCACGGCGGGGCGAAGAACTACGAGCCGAACAGCTTCGGCGGGCCGCAGCAGACGGGCCGTCCGCTGTGGCGGTCGACCGCCGTCGACGGCTCCACCGGCAACCACCCGACGCCGGTGCACGCCGAGGACGACGACTTCGTGCAGGCGGGCAACCTCTACCGGCTGATGTCGGAGGAGGAGCGGGAGCGCCTGGTCGCGAACCTGGCGGGCGCGATCGCGCCGGTCTCGCGCGAGGACATCGTCGAGCGCGCGATCGGCAACTTCGCGGGCGCCGACGCCGACTTCGGCAAGCGGCTGGAGGCGGCGGTGCAGGCGCTGCGCGGCTGAGCTGCGACTGAGTCACGGCCGAGTCGGCGGCACCGTCTGTGACTCCGCCGGTGACTGGGCCGGTGCCTCTGCCGGCGCCTCTGCCGGTGCCTTGAAGACCTGGGGGACCCCCAGGGCGGGCCGGACCCCACGGTGCTCGGGGTCCGGCCCGTTCCACTTGCTTGGAGAGTCGTTCCGCTCGCTCAGAGCGCCGCCGCGGGTTCCCGGGCCGGGGCCCAGCAGCGGATGATGTCGCGGACCGAGACGATTCCGGCCACCTCGCCGCGGTCGAGGACGACCAGGTGCCGGAAGCCGCCGTGGGCCATGGCGCGGGCGGCCTGCTCCAGGGTCCAGGTGGGTGCCGCGAAGACGACGTCGGTGGTGGTGTGGGCGTGGGCGCGTTCCGTGTCGGGGTTCTGGCCGAGGCCGACGGAGTTGAGGATGTCGCGTTCGGTGAGGATGCCGATGCCGCCGGCGTCCGGGTCGAGGACGACGGCGGCGCCGATGCGGCGGGCGGACATCAGGGCTGCTGCCTGGCGGAGGGTGTGGGCGGGGCCGACGGTGAGGATCACCGTGCTCATGGCGTCTCGGACGAGCATGGGGTGTGCCACCTCCTTGGAATCCACCGGGCTAGTTCCTGGAGTCCGTGGGGCTGGTTCCTGGAGTCCAGCGAGCTAGTTCTTGGATTCACAAATTCACAAGTGGGGGTGGGATCAGAGTGCCAGGCAAAGGACAGGTCAACAAGGGGGCGCGCGTGGCTAGTTGAGGGCGTGTGTGCGTGCAGCCCTTCGACCAGTCAAGTACCGAAATGTCGGGACATGCATTCCCTGCGATGGGCGCCATAGCGTGAGCCACCCATATCGGCTGCGCTGCTCGCCCGGCAGCGCCCGGCAGAGAAGAGAAGGCCATGAACAGCATGGGTAACTCCACTCGTCATCACGCCGCACGCCTGGCCGTCCGGACGGTGGTCCCGGGTGTCCTCGCCGCCGCCGGACTCGTCCTGGCAGCGGTCTCGGCCAGTGCGGTGGCCCCCGCCACCTACTGTCACGTGCAATCCTGCTCGCACGCGCTCAACCCACAGCCGCTTCCCCCACGGGGAGACGACTAGTGATCAGTCGGCCTGACCGGGGTTGAGCGGCGCGAAGCGCCGTTCAACCCCTCGGCGCGTGGCCGAGATACCCCAGCAGCTCGTCGTGCAGCAGGCCGTTGGACGCGACGGCGTTTCCGCTGTGCGGGCCCGGGCGGCCGTCGAGGCCGGTGAAGGTGCCGCCGGCCTCCGTGACGATGATCGCGTTGGCGGCCATGTCCCAGAGCGACAGCTCCGGCTCCGCGCAGATGTCCACGGAGCCCTCGGCGACCATCATGTAGGGCCAGAAGTCGCCGTACGCGCGCGTGCGCCACACCTGGCGGGTGAGGTCGAGGAAGCCGTCGAGGCGGCCCTGCTCCTCCCAGCCGGAGAGGGAGGAGTACGCGAAGGACGCGTCCGCGAGCTCGCCGACTCGGGAGACGTGGATGCGGCTCGCCGAGGTCAGGCTGCGGCCGGTGAAGGCGCCGTGACCCTTCGCTGCCCACCAGCGGCGGCCGAGGGCGGGGGCGGAGACGAGGCCGACGACGGGCTCGTAGCCGCCCTGGCCCGCTTCCATCAGCGAGATGAGGGTCGCCCAGACGGGGACGCCGCGTACGTAGTTCTTGGTGCCGTCGATCGGGTCGATCACCCAGCGGCGGGGGCCGGTGCCTTCGATGCCGTACTCCTCGCCGAGGACCGCGTCCCTCGGGCGGGCGCGCTGGAGCTGGCCGCGGATGAGTTCTTCCGCCGCCTTGTCCGCTTCGCTCACCGGGGTCATGTCCGGCTTCGTCTCGACCTTCAGGTCGAGGGCCTTGAAGCGGTCCATGGTGGCGGCGTCGGCGGCGTCCGCGAGGACGTGGGCGAGGCGTAGGTCGTCGAGGTAGTCCGGCATGTAGGGAACGGTATCTGCCGGGGTCGGTGCGGGGCTACAAGGGCCGTGGGCGGGTCGTCGGGGGCTGTACCGCGGGTACGACGGTGCCGGGTGCCGGTGCTGCCCGAGTATTTGGTGTCGCTGCCGACGCGCGGTTGCGACCGCCGTTGCCGGGTGGGTGCCGTCCGAGTGGTTCGGGTGTCCGAAGCTGGGGTGGCCTGGCGGCTGTTGCCGGGTGGGCGCCGCCTGAGCGGTACGACTACCCGCTGCCGCTGGGGTGGGTGCCGTCCGAGTGGTTCGGGTGCCCGAAACTAGGTTGGCCTGGCGGCCGTTGCCGGGTGGGTGCCGGCCCAGTGGCAACGCTGCCCGCAGGCTGTGGCGGGCCGGCCGGCGGTACCGCGGCTTCCGCCCGACTCGACCGGCCTGAAGCGCCCCTCCAATCCCCGCGAACCCTTGACAGTGCATACAAGCGCGTCAAATCTGGGCGCAGAGTCGCTCCGCCCCCAGGGAGGCGATGATGCCTGCTGCCCGGGAGTCCCTACTGGACGCCGCCTATACGGCCCTCGCGCGCCGGCCGTGGTCCGCGGTGCGGATGGTCGACGTGGCCGTGACGGCCGGAGTGTCCCGGCAGACCCTGTACAACGAGTTCGGCAGCAAGGACGGGCTGGCCCGTGCCCTGGTGCGGCGCGAGGCCGACGGCTATCTGGCCGGAGTCGAGCGGGCGCTCGCCGGCCCGGGCGAGCCGGGGGAGCGGCTCACCGCCATGGCCGAGTGGACGAGTTCCGCCGCACGGGAGAACGCGCTGGTACGAGCCATGCTCACCGGCTGCTGGAGCGAACGGCTGCCCGCCCCGCCGCTTGCCGCCGTGTCGTCCTCCTCCTCGGTGCCGGCACAGCGCCGCGCGGACGGGCCGCTGCCGACGCCCCGTGACTTCGTACGGATCGTGCGGGACCGCGCGGTCACCGCCCTGACGGGCCCCGCCCCCAGCGAGAGCGCCGAGCTGGCCCGGCCCTGCGAACTCGCCGTACGGCTCGCCCTGTCCTGCGTGGCGGCACCGCCGGGGGAGGGCGGCATGGCGGAACTGATCCGAGCGGTCGTCCCACGCCAGGCGGTGTGATTCCCCCGTCCCGCAGCGGCGGCAGCGGCGGCAGCGGCGTCCAGGCCCTAGTGCGCCGACCCCGACAACTGCAACCCGACCACCCCGATGATCACCAGGCTGATGGAGACGATCTTCAGGGTGGACACCAGGTCGCCGAGGAAGACCATGCCGTAGATCGCGGTGCCCGCCGCGCCGATGCCGGTCCACACCGCGTAGGCGGGGCCGACGTCGAGCTTCTTCAGGGACAGGGTCAGCAGACCGAAGCTGCCGAGGGCGAACGACGCGAAGGCGATCGTCGGCCACAGGCGGGTGAACCCGTGCGAGAGCTTCAGGCACACGGCGAAACCGGTCTCCAGCATCCCGGCCACGATGACCAGTAGCCACGCCATGTGCGGTCCTCCCGTTGATCCGGATCTCCGGCTCGGTGCGATTATGCACTTACCGGCCCCGGGCCCCGGCAAACTACGCGACGGCGGCTCAGTCCCCTTCCCTGCGCTCGCGCGTGGCCAGCAGACGGCGCAGCGAGTACAGGCGGGCCGGGTCCGCGTGGCCGTCCTCGACCCACGCGTCCAGCGCGCAGTCCGGCTCGTCGTGGCTGCACGCGCGCGGGCAGCCCTCCGTGCCGGGTTCGAGATCGGGGAAGGCGTGGATCACGCGGGACGGATCGATGTGGGCCAGGCCGAAGGAGCGGACGCCGGGGGTGTCGATGACCCAGCCGTCCGCGACCGTCAGCGGGAGCGCCAGGGCGGATGTCGTGGTGTGGCGGCCGCGGCCCGTCACCGCGTTCACCAGTCCCGTCGTACGCCTGCGCTCCTGCGGGACCAGTGCGTTCACCAGCGTCGTCTTGCCGACGCCCGAGTGGCCCACGAACGCGGTGATCTTGCCGTCCAGTTGCTCGCGGACCCGGTCCGCCGCGTCGCCGTTCTCCAGTTCCTCCCGGCTGGTGACGACGTAGGGGATGTCGAGCGCGCCGTACAGCTCCAGCAGCTTGTCCGGCGGGGCCAGGTCCGACTTGGTCATCACCAGCAGCGGTTCCAGACCGCCGTCGAAGGCGGCGACCAGACAGCGGTCGATCAGGCGGGGGCGCGGTTCGGGGTCGGCCAGGGCCGTGACGATCGCCAGCTGGTCGGCGTTGGCGACGACCACGCGCTCGAAGGGGTCGTCGTCATCGGCCGTGCGTCGCAGCACCGACGTACGTTCCTCGATCCGCACGATCCGGGCGAGCGTGTCCTTCTTGCCGGACAGGTCGCCCACGAGGGCCACCCGGTCCCCGACCACCGCCGCCTTGCGGCCCAGCTCACGGGCCTTCATCGCGATCACGGGCCGGTCCTCGACCAGACAGGTCAGCCGGCCGCGGTCGACCGTGAGGACCATGCCCTCGGCCGCGTCCTCGTGCTTGGGCCGGATGTTCGTACGCGGCCGGTTGCCCTTGCGGTTGGGACGGGTGCGGATGTCGTCCTCGTCGGTGTGCTTGCCGTAGCGGCGCATGGCGTACGTCCCCTACTGCCCGAGCATCCCGGTCCACAGGTCCGGGAAGTCCGGCAGGGTCTTCGCCGTCGTCGCCACGTTCTCGATCCGCACGCCCTCGACCGCCAGGCCGATGATCGCGCCGGCGGTCGCCATGCGGTGGTCCTCGTAGGTGTGGAAGACGCCGCCGTGCAGCGGGCGCGGTCGGATGTGCAGGCCGTCGGCGGTCTCGGTGACGTCACCGCCGAGTTCGTTGATCTCCTTGGTGAGCGCGGCCAGCCGGTCGGTCTCGTGCAGCCGCAGATGGGCCACGCCCCGCAGGGTCGAGGGGGAGTCGGCGAGGGCGGCGACCGCCGCGATACCCGGGGTCAGCTCGCCTACGTCGCCCAGGTCTACGTCGATGCCGTGGATGGCGCCGGAACCGGTGAACGCCAGCCCGTACTCGGTGAGTTCGCAGGAGCCGCCCATCTCGGTGAAGATCTCCCGCAGCCGGTCGCCCGGCTGGGCGGTCCGCTGCGGCCAGTCCGGGATCAGCACCTTGCCGCCGGTGACCAGCGCGGCCGCCAGGAACGGCTGGGCGTTGGACAGGTCGGGCTCGATCGTCAGGTCCCGGCCGAGCAGGGCGCCCGGTGTCACCCGCCACACGTTCGGCTCGCCGCCCGACTCGGGGGTGTCCACCTGGGCGCCGACCGCGCGCAGCATCTCGACCGTCATCCGGATGTGCGGCATGGAGGGCAGGGTCGCGCCCGTGTGGCGGACCTCGACGCCCTGGTTGAAGCGCGGGCCGGAGAGCAGCAGCGCGCTCACGAACTGGGAGGACGAGGAGGCGTCGACCGACACCGGGCCGCCGTCCAGGGCTCCGCCGCCGTGCACGGTCAGCGGCAGCGCGCCCCGGCCGTCGTCGTCGATCCGGGCGCCGAGCACGCGCAGCGCGTCGATCACACCGTTCAGGGGGCGCTCGTACGACCGCGGGTCGCCGTCGAAGCGGATGGGGCCGTCGGCCAGCGCGGCCACCGGCGGCAGGAAGCGCATGACCGTGCCGGCGTTGCCCACGTCGACCGTGGCCGGGCCGCGCAGGCCCGTCGGCAGCACCCGCCAGGCCTCGCCGGTGCCGTCGGGCCCGACGCCTTCCTCGATCTCCACGCCCATCGCGCGCAGCGCGCCGGCCATCAGCAGGGTGTCCCGGGACCGCAGCGGGCGGCGCAGCCAGCCGGGCTCGGAGGCGAGGGCGGCCAGCACGAGCGCGCGGTTGGTGACCGACTTGGACCCGGGCACGTGGACCGTCGCGTCGACGGCTCCGCTCGCGTGCGGGGCGGGCCAGAGGGCGGTGTGTGCGGGGTTAGCGGTCATGCGCTCCACTTTAGTGGCTGGGGGCGGCCGGAGATCTCGATCAAAAGCGGTGAAACCCCAACGAAAACGAGGCAGGAGTCATCGCGTACGGATGCACCCCGCCCCGGTGGTCACACCTCCAGCAGCCAGCGGCCCCCGCCGATCAGTGAACACAGCGACACCGCGTGGAACAGGAACAGCCACAGCCCCGCCGGGACGTGCGTGAGCCGCGACAGCTGGTCCGCGTCCGAGTCCCCGGCGCCACCCCGGGTCCGCTTCCGCTGCAGCTCGAACGGCGGCCGTACCCCGCCGAACAGCAGGAACCACACCACCGCGTACGCGAACGCCGCCTGCACCTGGGGCCCCGTCAGCCAGGACACCAGCAGGAACGCGCCGCCGGTCAGCACCACGGTCAGCACGCCGTATGCGTTGCGGATCATCACCAGCATCACCACCAGCAGCGCCGTCGCCGCCCACAGCAGCAGCGTGATGCGGCCCGCGGCCAGCAGGGCGGCGCCGCCGAGACCCAGCAGCGAGGGGGCCGTGTACCCCGCGGCGGCCGTGAGGATCATGCCCAGCCCGTACGGCTTGCCCCGGCTGACCGTGAGGCCGCTGGTGTCGGAGTGCAGCCGGATGCCGGTGAGCTGCCGGCCGGTGAGCAGGGCGAGCAGGCCGTGGCCGCCCTCGTGCGCGATGGTGATCGCGTTGCGGGATATGCGCCACAGGGTGTGCGGGACGACGACGGCGAGCGCGGCCGCCGAGGTGGCGAGGACCACCCACAGGTCGGGGTCGGGCTGGGTGCCGGTGAGCCGGTCCCACAGGTCGGGCAGCGCGAGGGCGGCGAGGCTGTCCATGTGTCCGAGTGGCTCTCTCTCGTGGTGCGGAGTCTGGCAGTGTGGCACGCATGTGCGGACGGTATGCATCGAGTCGTAGGCCCGAGGATCTCGCAGGAATCTTTGAGATCGAGAAGTGGGCGCCTGAGGAGACCCTGGAGCCGGACTACAACGTGGCTCCGACCAAGGAGGTCTACGCCGTCCTCGACCGCCCCCTGAAAGACGCGGACTCCCCGCGCCCGGTTCGTCAGCTGCGCAAGCTGAAGTGGGGACTGGTGCCGTCCTGGGCCAAGACGCCCGAGGGCGGCGCCCGGATGATCAACGCGCGCGCCGAGACCGTGCACGAGAAGCCCTCCTACCGCCGTGCCTTCGCCGCCCGGCGCTGCATCATCCCCGCCGACGGCTACTACGAGTGGGTCACCGGCCAACAGGAGCGCGAGCTCGAGGTCGAGGGCAAGAAGAAACGGCCGCGCAAACAGCCGTACTTCGTGCTGCCGGCCGACGGCTCGGTGTTCGCGATGGCCGGGCTGTACGAGTTCTGGCGCGACCGCACCCTGCCCGACGACCATCCGCAGGCCTGGTGGGTCACCTGCTCGGTGATCACCACGGAGGCGGAGCGGACCCCGCTGGCCGTCGCCCCCGCCCAGGGCCCGCACGCCCTGGCCGACATCCACCCCCGGATGCCGCTGATGCTCACCCCGGACCGCTGGGACGCCTGGCTCGACCCGGGCCGCACCGACCCCGACGACCTGCGCGACCTGCTGGCCCCGCCTCCGCCCGGCCTGATGCGCGCCTACCCGGTCTCCACCGCCGTCAGCAACGTCCGCAACAACGGCCCGGAGCTGCTGAAGGAGCTGGCGGCGCCGGAAGAGGGGACACTCTTCTAACGTGATCGAGATTGTCGAGACCGACGCCGGGACCGCCCGCATCACCTGGCACAAGGCGAAGAAGGCCCGGCTGGTGCTGGCCGTGAGCCACGGCGCGGGCGGGGGCATCGAGGCACGGGACCTGCAGGCGCTGGCCGGGGTGCTCCCGGGGTGCGGCGTGACCGTGGCCCTCGTGGAGCAGCCCTGGCGCGTCGCCGGGAAGAAGGTCGCCCCCGCGCCGAAGACCCTGGACACCGGCTGGCGTGGCATCTGGCCCGCGCTGTCCGGGATGGAGCTGCCGGTGATCTCCGGCGGCCGCAGCGCCGGGGCCCGGGTCGCCTGCCGCACGGCCACCGAGCTGGGCGCGCACGCCGTGCTCGCGCTGGGCTTCCCGCTGCACCCGCCGGGCAAGCCGGAGAAGTCCCGCGCCGAGGAGTTGCTGGGCTCAGGGGTGCCCACGCTGGTCGTACAGGGCGGCAACGACCCCTTCGGGAAGCCGGAGGAGTTCCCGAAGGGCGACTTCGAGCTGATCGAGGTGCCGTACGGCGATCACGGGTTCGCCATTCCCAAACGCGCGGAGATCAGCCAGGAGCGGGCCCTGGAGATCATCACCGAGGGTGTCGTGCAGTGGGTCGCGTCACTCGGGTGACTTCCGGGAATGTTGCGCGCGGGCCCTCTGTTGAGGCGGACAGAAGTGCTGAGGCCTCGGCACCGACGTCGTAGGAGAGGAAGTCCGCCGCATGGGTTCGACCATCTGCCCGAGCCGTACGCGTAGCGCTGACCTGGACTGGACGGTGCTGCACGCGGCCAGGACCACTCCTATTCGAGGGGCGGCGGGCACGGGTCGTGTTCTATCCTCCGAAACGAGTGGGACCGGTTTCGGTCCTGCCCGGGATCTTGAGGAGGTGGGTCCGGTCACTGGGACCGACGCAGGGACCGACAACGGCCAGGCGGAGCAGCCCGAGGGCCAGGGCGTGAGCGCGGAGGCGATCTCCGAGTCGACCGCGGAGCGCAGTGCGCGCTTCGAGCGGGACGCGCTCGAATTCCTCGACCAGATGTACTCGGCCGCGCTGCGCATGACGCGCAACCCGGCCGACGCCGAGGACCTGGTGCAGGAGACCTACGCCAAGGCGTACGCGTCCTTCCACCAGTTCCGTGAGGGCACCAACCTCAAGGCATGGCTGTACCGGATCCTCACGAACACCTTCATCAACTCCTACCGCAAGAAGCAGCGCGAGCCGCAGCGCTCCACCGCGGAGGAGATCGAGGACTGGCAGCTCGCCCGCGCCGAGTCGCACATGTCGACGGGTCTGCGCTCCGCCGAGTCGCAGGCGCTCGACCACCTGCCCGACTCGGACGTGAAGGAAGCGCTGCAGGCGATCCCCGAGGAGTTCCGCATCGCCGTCTATCTCGCGGACGTCGAGGGCTTTGCGTACAAGGAGATCGCGGACATCATGGGGACACCCATCGGTACGGTGATGTCCCGGCTGCACCGGGGCCGCCGTCAACTGCGCGGCATGCTGGAGGACTACGCCCGTGAGCGCGGGCTGGTTCCGGCGGGCGCCGGAGAGTCGAACGAAGCGAAAGGCTCGGGCTCATGAGCTGCGGAGAGCCGCACGAGACGGACTGCAGTGAGGTCCTCGACCACCTGTACGAGTTCCTCGACAGCGAGATGCCGGACGTCGATCGCGACAAGTTCCGGCACCACTTCGAGGAATGCTCGCCGTGCCTGGAGAAGTACGGCCTGGAGCAGGCCGTGAAGAAGCTGGTCAAGCGGTGCTGCGGACATGACGACGTGCCCGCCGATCTGCGCGCCAAGGTCATGGGGCGGATCGACCTGATCCGCTCCGGCCAGGCCGTGCCCGAGCACGACGTGACGGCGACACCTCAGGAGAGCTGAACGCTCCAGGAGAGCCGAGCGCCCCGTCGTATCACCCGAACGTGCTAATCCTCAGGTCATAGGCCCCGCACCCCCCGAACCCCGCCCTAGGCTCCGAGCCTGGACAGGCATGGTCGGGGAGGGGCGATGGAGGCGGTACCGGCGAGAGCACGTGCCTATGTGGCCTGTGTCGCCCTGCTGGCGCTGTCCTGCCTGCTGCCGCTGCCGGCGATACGCACCCCGTGGTGGGCGCTCGGCCTGCTCGCCGCGCTCTACGCCGCCTGTGAGCACGTCGTACGCCGGCGTTTCGGCGGCACGTTCTACCCCGTGCTGCTCGCCGGGGCGTTCCTGCTGCCGCCGCCGGCCGCTGCGCTCGTCCCGCTGCCCGCGGCCCTGCTCTCCCCGGTCGAGCACGGGCCCGCGCCGCTCAGGCGCGTCTGGCGGGCCGCGCGGCCCGCGCTCGCCGTGTGGGGCGCCGCCCGGGTGCACTGGGCGCTCGGCGGCCGGGACGCGGTCGTCGCCTCCGACTTCCCGTACGCGCTGCTGCCCGCCGGTGCGGCCGTCCTCGCCTTCTGCCTGATCCTCACCGTCCTCGACGGCGGCATCCGCGCGGCCGCCCTCGCCATCCCGCTGCGCCGGGCCTGGCGCGGGCTGCTGTCCCGCTCCCTCGCGCCGGTCGCGGTGCACGGACTCGCCGGACTGATGATGGCCGTGCTGTGGCGCAGCCCGTACGGCCCGGTCGCCGCGCTGCTCGTCCTGCTGCCGATGTGCGTGTCCTGGTGGATCTTCGCCCAGTACCACCGCGAACGCGCCGCCCACCAGGCCACCATCCGCGCCCTCGTGCAGGCCGTCGACATCAAGGACGGCTACACCCGCGGCCACAGCGAACGCGTCGGACAGGCCTCCGTGATGATCGCCCGCGAACTCGGCATGGACGACGACCGCGTCGAGGTACTGCGCTTCGCGGGCATCCTGCACGACGTCGGCAAGCTCGGCGTCCCCACCCGGCTGCTGCGCAAGGACGGCCCGCTCACCCCCGAGGAGCGCCGGATCATCGAACTGCACCCCGAGTACGGCCATGAGATGGTCCGCGGGATCTCCTTCCTCGGCGAGGCCCGCGCCGCGATCCTGCACCACCACGAACGCCTGGACGGCACCGGCTATCCCTACGGTCTCGTCGGCACCCAGATCCCCGAGTGCGCCCGGGTCGTCGCCGTCGCCGACGCCTTCGACGCGATGACCTCCACCCGCTCCTACAGCCGGGCCCGGCCCGTCGAGGCGGCCGTCGCCGAGCTGGAGCGCTGCGCGGGCGCCCAGTTCGACCCGCGCATGGTCACCGCCCTCGCCCGGGCTCTGGGCCGCTACGGCTGGCACCCCAGGGTCACCGCCGACGAGATGCCGCTGCCCTCCCAGGGCCCGGAGCCGGTCACCGGGGCACCCCGGTGACCGCCCTGCGGATCGTCCACGGCGCCGCCGCCCTCGCCGCGGCCGCCGCCCTCGCCGACACCCTGTGGACCGGCCTCGCCGACCGGGGCGTGGCGCTCGCCTTCGGGGTGCTCATAGCCGTCGGCGAGCTGACCCGGTGGAGCGGCGCCCGGATACGGCAGGCCGCCCCGCTCGCCACCGCGGGCTCGCTGTCGTACGCCCTGCTCGGCGCGGACGCCGGACGGCCCACACAGCACGACTCGGCGCAGGTCGTCACCATCGTCCTCGCCGCCGCCCTGCTCGGTGCCGTCCCGCACATCTGGTCCGGGCGCACCCCCACCCTCGACCATCTGGCCCGCCGTGTGCTCACCGTCGGCTTCGCCGCCGTCTGCTTCCAACCCCTCTACAACAAGGGTGTGTTCACGTCCTGGAGCGGTCCCGCCTACGCCCTCCTCCTGGTCACCCTGCTCGGCCTCACCGCGCTGTGCGACGCCGTCCTGGGGTCCGCCCTCGCCCACTCCCGCACCGGCTGGCCGTTCGGCCCGCAACTGCGCGCGGAGCTGCGCGGGCTGCTCGGTATCGGCTCCGCCGTCTGTGCGACCGGCGCGGTGATGGCGCTCGGGGTCGCCGTCGCCGGGCTGTGGGCACTGCCCGTGTTCTGTCTGCCCCTGCTGCTCACGCAGTTGTCCCTGCGCCGGTACGCGGCAGTCCGCGCCACCTACCGGCAGACCATCGCCTCCCTCGCCCGCGCCACCGAGATCGCCGGATGCACCCCCACCGGACACGCCCGCCGCGTCGCCGCGCTCAGTCTCGCCGTCGGCCGGGACCTCGGCCTGAGCGGCGGCGAACTGACCGTGCTGGAGTACGCGGCGCTCATGCACGACATCGGCCAGCTCAGCCTGGTCGACCCGGTCCGGGCCGGTGCCACCGCCGGCCTGCCCGCCGCGGAACAGCGGCGCATCGCGCTGCTCGGCGGGGCCGTCGTACGGCAGACGGGCGTCTCCGCGGCCGTCGCCGTGGTGGTGGAACGGCAGGCGGACCCCTACCGCGAACAGCCGGTCGCCGCGCGGATCATCCGTGCCGTGAACGCCTACGAGGAGAAGACCCGGGACGCCGGCCCCGAGGGCCCCCTGCGGGCGCTGGAGGAACTGCGTCTGGGCACCGCCGGTGACTACGCTCCGGAGGTGGTGGAGTCCCTCGCCCGGGTACTCGCCCAGCCACGGGCATGGCGGGAGAGCGCGCCGGCGGAGGGCGGCGGGAGACGCACGGCACTGTCTGACCCCGCTCGCGGCTGGGTAACCCATGGGTAATGAGCGCCTTTCCCACCGTACGTGGTTGGATGCGAGGGAGAGGGTGTCCGGGGGCACAAGCCAGCCCACTGTGCGGAACTGGAACTGGCAGGCGGGAATCGTGAGGATCTTCGGCAAGGGACGGCACCGGCCCTCCGCCTCCTGGCGGCAGGCCACCGACCGTGCGTTCACACTGATCGGCGACGGCCGGTACGAGGACGCGGGCGAGCTGTTGACACGGGCCGCCGACCTGGAGCCCTGGCTGTCGGAGTCCTGGTTCAACCTCGCCCTGCTGCACAAGTTCCGGCACGACTGGGAGCAGGCCCGCGCGGCCGGGCTCCGGGCGGTCGCCCTGCTCGACCGGGAGACCGGCGCCCCCGACTGGTGGAACGTCGGCATCGCCGCCACCGCGCTGCAGGACTGGCCGCTGGCCCGCCGCGCCTGGCAGGCGTACGGACTGAAGGTCCCCGGCGGTGCGAGCGTGGCCGGGGAACCGCTCGGCATGGAGCTGGGCAGCGCGGCCGTACGGCTCTCCCCGGAGGGCGAGGCCGAGGTCGTGTGGGGCCGCAGGCTGGACCCGGCGCGGATCGAGGTGCTGTCCATCCCGCTTCCCTCGTCCGGGCGACGCTGGGGCGAGGTCGTGCTGCACGACGGGGTCCCGCACGGCGAGCGCACGACGTCCAGCGGCCACGCCTACCCGGTCTTCGACGAGATCGAGCTGTGGGCGCCCTCACCCGTGCCGACCTGGGTGGTCCTGCTGGAGGCGGCCACGGAGGCGGACCGGGACGCGCTGGAGCAGCTGGCGGCCGATGCCGGGTTCGCCGCCGAGGACTGGTCCTCTTCGGTGCGGCTGCTGTGCCGGATGTGCTCGGAGTCGCGGATGCCGTCGGACGAGGGCGAAGGGGATCACCTGGACCCGCACGACCACAGTGAGCCCGGTCATCCCGGTCCGCTGGGGCATCGGACGGACGGGCAGCTGTGGGTGCCCGAGCGGGAGTGCGGGGTGGCCGCGCCGGCCTCGCTGGTTCGCGGGCTGCTGGACGGATGGGTCGCGGACAGCCCGGACTCGCGGGACTGGCGGGATCTCGAAGAGGTTTGCTGAGCCGTCGATGACCGGCCGCCTTTAGGCTGTACCTGAGACTTTTCCCAGGTTTGCAGGAAGGCGTACGTCGGTCATGGCGCAGCAGGACACCGATCAGCAGCACGCGGGCGTGCTCCCCGTCGACGACGAGGGCTATGTCGTCGACACGGAGGACTGCGAGGAGCGCGAGAAGGCCTGGCGGGAGCGCGGGACCTCGCGGCCGATCACGGTCGTGGGCAACCCGGTGCTGCACAAGGAGTGCAAGGACGTCACCGAGTTCGGCGAGGACCTGCGGCAGCTGGTCGCCGACATGTTCGCCAGCCAGCGCACCGCCGAGGGCGTGGGCCTGGCCGCCAACCAGATCGGTGTCGATCTGAAGGTCTTCGTCTACGACTGCCTGGACGACGAGGGCGTCCGGCACGTCGGCGTGGTGTGCAACCCGAAGCCGGTCGACCTGCCGGCCGACCGGCGCCGACTGGACGACAGCAACGAGGGCTGCCTGTCCGTGCCGGGGGCGTACGCGCCGCTGGCCCGTCCCGACTACGCCGAGGTGACCGGCCAGGACGAGCAGGGCAACCCGATCAAGGTCCGCGGCACCGGCTACTTCGCACGGTGTTTGCAGCACGAGACCGACCACCTCTACGGCTACCTGTACATCGACCGGCTGTCCAAGCGGGACCGCAAGGACGCGCTGCGGCAGATGGCCGAGAATGAGCCACGTTACCCGGTGGTCGCCAACGCCTAGGCGGCACAGGGTCGTTGGGCGCCCGATCGGGATCACTCCCGGTCGGGCGCCCTTTGTATGTCCCGCTTCGCTCGTCCGTGCGATGTACAACCGATCCCTTCTGCCGTCCTAGTGATCCTTAATCGGTCACGCAAGGGCGGATTCTCGGCACCTTGGGGTAGTGAGTGAAGCAAATCCGTTCCCATGGCGGTCAGTTGTGGTGCTGAATGGAAGTGCGGGGATACGCAACGGCGCACGCCCGGTACGACGGGAGGGGCGTGCGCTCCCGGCGGCGGAGAGGGGTTTGTACGTGCATGCTTTCCCACACGGCACCACAGCGACGCCAACGGCGGTCGTAGTACCACCCTCACTGGTACTCCCGGTGATCGAGTCCGCCTTTCCCAGGCAACTGCACCCGTATTGGCCGCGACTACAGGAGAAGACGAGGGTCTGGCTACTGGAAAAACGGCTCATGCCCGCGGACAAGGTGCAGGAATATGCCGACGGACTGTGCTACACCGACCTCATGGCGGGCTACTACCTCGGCGCCCCCGACGAGGTCCTGCAGGCCATCGCCGACTACAGCGCGTGGTTCTTCGTCTGGGACGACTGCCACGACCGGCACGTCGTCCACGGGCGGGCCGGCGACTGGCGGCGGCTGAGGTACCGCCTGCACGCGGCCCTCGACGCGCCCCGGCACCACCTGCACCACCCGGATCCGCTGGTCGCGGGGTTCGCCGACAGCGTGCTGCGGCTGTACGGCTTCCTGCCGCGCACCTGGAACCAGCGGTTCGCCCGGCACTTCCACGCGGTGATCGAGGCCTACGACCGCGAGTTCCGCAACCGGACCCGGGGATACATACCCGGTGTCGAGGAATACCTCGCCCTGCGCCGGCACACCTTCGCCCACTGGATATGGACGGACCTGCTGGAGCCGAGCGCCGGGTTTGAACTCCCGGACGCGGTAAGGAAAAAACCGGCCTATCGCCGGGCCGCACTGCTCAGTCAGGAATTCGCCGCCTGGTACAACGACCTGTGCTCGCTGCCGAAGGAAATAGCGGGCGACGAGGTCCACAATCTCGGGATCAGTCTCATCACCCATGAGCGGCTGAGTCTCGAGGAATCGGTGGACGAAGTCAGGCGGCGCGTCGAGAAATGCATCAGCGAATTCCTGGAAGCCGAGCAGGACGCCCTGCGCTTCGCCGACGACCTCGCCGACGGCACGGTCCAGGGAAAGGAATTGAGTGCCGCAGTGCGCTCCTGCGTCGGCAATATGCGCAACTGGTTCAGCTCCGTCTACTGGTTCCACCACGAGTCCGGCCGGTACACGGTCGACACCTGGGACGACCGGTCCACGCCCCCGTACGTCACGAACGAAGCGGCAGGTGACAAATGACCGTCGAGTCTGCGCAACCCCTGACCTCCGAGACCGCCGAACTGCGCGAACCGCCCCTGGCCCCAGGCGCTGTCCCGGGCCTCGGGCACGGCCTGAAGCTGGTCCGCGACCCGCTCGCCTTCATGTCCCGGCTCCGCGACCACGGCGACGTCGTACGCCTCAAGCTCGGCCCCAAGACGGTGTACGCCGTCACCACGCCGGCGCTCACCGGCGCGCTCGCCCTCAGCCCCGACTTCAAGATCGACGGGCCCCTGTGGGAGTCCCTCGAAGGCCTGCTCGGCAAGGAGGGCGTGGCCACCGCCAACGGCCCCCGGCACCGGCGCCAGCGGCGCACCATCCAGCCCGCGTTCCGCCTGGACGCGATCCCGGACTACGGGCCGATCATGGAGGAGGAGGCGCACCAGCTCACCGAGCGCTGGCAACCCGGCGAGACCATCGACTGCACCTCCGAGTCCTTCCGGGTGGCCGTCCGCATCGCCGCCCGCTGCCTGCTGCGCGGCGAGTACATGGACGAGCGCGCCGAGCGGCTCAGCGTCGACCTCGCCAGCGTCTTCCGGGGCATGTACCGCCGGATGGTCGTCCCGCTCGGGCCGCTGTACCGGCTGCCGTTCCCGGCCAACCGCGAATTCAACCGGGCACTGGCCGATTTGCATCTGCTGGTCGACGAGATCGTCGCCGAGCGCAGGGCATCTGGTCAAAAGCCGGACGATTTGCTGACGGCATTGCTGGAGGCCAAGGACGACAATGGCGACCCCATCGGGGAACAGGAGATCCACGACCAGGTCGTCGCGATACTCACCCCCGGCAGCGAAACAGTGGCGTCCACGATCATGTGGTTGCTCCAGGTCCTCGCGGAACACCCGGAACACGCCGAGAAGGTACGGACCGAGGTCGAATCCGTGACCGGCGGTCGACCCGTCGGATTCGAACACGTCCGCTCACTCAGGCACACGAACAATGTCGTCGTCGAGGCCATGCGGCTCAGGCCGGCCGTATGGATATTGACGCGCCGCGCGGTGACCGACACGGCCCTCGGTGGCTATCGCATTCCGGCCGGGGCGGACATCGTCTACAGCCCGTACGCGATCCAGCGTGACGCCCGTTCCTACGACGGCCACCTCGACTTCGACCCCGACCGGTGGCTGCCGGAGCGGGCCAAGGAGGTACCGAAGTACGCCATGAGCCCCTTCAGCGTGGGTAACCGCAAGTGCCCCAGCGACCACTTCTCCATGACCCAGCTGAGCCTGATCACCGCGGCGATCTCGGCGAAGTACCGCTTCGAGCAGGTCGCTGGGTCGAACGACACCACCCGCGTGGGCATCACGCTGCGTCCGCACGACCTGCGGCTGAGGCCGATGCCTTGGTAGGACTCCTGGTACCGGCGCGCGCTCGGGTGGCCTCGGGGCCCCGGAACGCGCGCCGGTAGGCGTTCGGCGCGGTGCGTGAACGGCGAAGGAGGATCAGAAGTCCTCGTCCAGGTCGACCTTGCCCTCCACCGCGACCTGGTACGCCGACGGCCGGCGCTCGAAGAAGTTCGTCAGCTCCTGAACGCCCTGCAGCTCCATGAAGGAGAACGGGTTCTCCGAGCCGTACACGGGGGCGAAACCGAGGCGGGTGAGCCGCTGGTCGGCGACGCACTCCAGGTACTGCCGCATCGACTCGGTGTTCATGCCCGGCAGGCCCTCGCCGCACAGGTCGCGCGCGAACTGCAGCTCGGCCTCGACGGCTTCCTTCAGCATGTCGGTGACCTGCTGCCCGAGCTCGTCGTCGAACAGCTCCGGCTCCTCCTTGCGGACGGTGTCGACCACGTCGAAGGCGAAGGACATGTGCATCGTCTCGTCCCGGAACACCCAGTTGGTGCCGGTGGCGAGGCCGTGCAGCAGGCCCCGGCTGCGGAACCAGTAGACGTACGCGAAGGCGCCGTAGAAGAACAGACCCTCGATGCAGGCGGCGAAGCAGATCAGGTTGAGCAGGAAGCGCCGGCGGTCGGCCTTCGTCTCCAGCCGCTCCAGCTTGTCCACCGAGTCCATCCACGTGAAGCAGAACTGCGCCTTCTCGCGGATGGACGGGATGTTCTCCACGGCCGCGAACGCCGCCGCACGGTCGTCCGGGTCGGGGAGGTAGGTGTCCAGGAGCGTCAGGTAGAACTGGACGTGCACGGCCTCCTCGAAGAGCTGACGGCTCAGGTACAGCCGCGCCTCGGGGGAGTTGATGTGCTTGTACAGCGTCAGCACCAGGTTGTTCGCCACGATCGAGTCACCCGTCGCGAAGAAGGCGACCAGACGGCCGATGAGGTGCTGCTCCTCGGGCGTCAGCTTCGCGAGGTCCGCGACGTCCGAGTGGAGGTCGACCTCCTCCACGGTCCAGGTGTTCTTGATCGCGTCCCGGTAGCGATCGTAGAAGTCGGGGTAGCGCATGGGGCGCAGAGTCAGCTCGAAGCCGGGGTCGAGAAGGTTCTGGTTGCTGGGCATTTACTGGCAGGCCTCGCAGGACTCGGGGTTTTCCAGGGAGCAGGCGACGGCGTCGGGGTCGGTGGCCTGCTGGACGGGGATGGCGGCGGGGGTCTGCGCCTGGGCCGCGCGGGCGATGCGGGTCGCCGGGCGGGAGCGCAGGTAGTACGTCGTCTTCAGCCCGGACTTCCAGGCGTACGCGTACATCGAGGAGAGCTTGCCGATGGTCGGCGTCTCCATGAACAGGTTCAGCGACTGGGCCTGGTCCAGGAACGGGGTACGGGCGGCGGCCATGTCGATCAGCCCGCGCTGCGGGATCTCCCACGCCGTGCGGTACAGCGCGCGCACGTCCTCTGGGATCCACGCGAAGCCCTGCACCGAGCCGCCCGAGTCGCGCAGCGCCTCACGGGTGCGCGCGTCCCACACGCCGAGGCTCTTGAGGTCCTGCACCAGGTAGGAGTTGACCTGGAGGAACTCACCGGACAGCGTCTCGCGCTTGAACAGGTTCGACACCTGCGGCTCGATGCACTCGTACACGCCCGCGATGGAGGCGATGGTGGCGGTGGGCGCGATGGCCAGCAGCAGGGAGTTGCGCATGCCGACCTCGGCGATACGGCTGCGCAGGGCCGCCCAGCGCTCCGGCCAGGTCAGCTCGACGCCGTAGTGGTCGGGGTGCAGCACACCCTGGGCCGTACGGGTCTTCTCCCAGGCCGGCAGCGGGCCGCTCCGCTCGGCGAGGTCGGTGGAGGCCTCGTACGCGGCGAGCATGATCCGCTCGGCGATCCGCGTGGACAGGGCCTTGGCCTCGGGGGAGTCGAAGGGCAGGCGCAGCTTGAAGAAGACGTCCTGCAGACCCATCGCGCCGAGGCCCACCGGACGCCACTTGGCGTTCGACCGGCCCGCCTGCTCGGTCGGGTAGAAGTTGATGTCCACGACACGGTCGAGGAAGGTGACGGCGGTGCGGACGGTCTCGTCCAGCCGCGCCCAGTCGATGTCCCCGGTCGCTGTGTCGACAAAAGCACCGAGGTTCACGGACCCCAGGTTGCAGACCGCCGTCTCCCCGTCGTCCGTGACCTCCAGGATCTCCGTGCAGAGGTTGGAGGAGTGGACCACGTGGCCCGGCAGGGCCGTCTGGTTGGCGGTGCGGTTGGCCGCGTCCTTGAAGGTCATCCAGCCGTTGCCGGTCTGCGCGAGGGTGCGCATCATCCGGCCGTACAGCTCACGGGCCGGGATCGTCTTCTTCGCCAGGCCCGCCTGCTCGGCCTTGCGGTAGGCGGCGTCGAACTCCTCGCCCCACAGGTCCACCAGCTCCGGCACGTCCGCCGGGGAGAACAGCGACCACTGCGCGTCGGCGTTGACCCGGCGCATGAACTCGTCCGGGATCCAGTGCGCGAGGTTCAGGTTGTGCGTACGGCGGGCGTCCTCACCGGTGTTGTCCCGCAGCTCCAGGAACTCCTCGATGTCGGAGTGCCAGGTCTCCAGGTAGACGGCCGCGGCGCCCTTGCGCCGGCCGCCCTGGTTCACGGCGGCCACCGAGGCGTCCAGCGTCTTCAGGAACGGCACGATGCCGTTGGAGTGCCCGTTGGTGCCGCGGATCAGCGAACCGCGGCTGCGGATCCGGGAGTACGACAGACCGATGCCGCCGGCGTGCTTGGAGAGGCGGGCGACCTGGTGGTAGCGGTCGTAGATGGAGTCCAGCTCGTCCAGCGGGGAGTCGAGGAGGTAGCAGGACGACATCTGCGGGTGCCGCGTGCCGGAGTTGAAGAGCGTGGGGGAGGACGGGAGGTAGTCGAGGCGGCTCATGAGCCCGTAGAGCGCGGCGACTTCGTCCACGGAACGAGTGGTGTCGTCCTCGGCGAGGCCGCTCGCGACCCGCAGCATGAAGTGCTGGGGCGTCTCGATGACCTTGCGGGTGATCGGGTGCCGCAGCAGGTAGCGGCTGTGCAGGGTGCGCAGGCCGAAGTAGCCGAAGCGGTCGTCGGCCCGGCGGTCGACCAGCGCGTCGAGCCGTTCGGCGTGCAGCCGTACGAAGTCGGCGGTGCGGTCCGCGATGAGCCCTTCGCGGTGCCCCACGGCCACGGACCCGGTGAAGGACGTCACGCCCTGCGAGGCGGCCTCGGCGCGGATGGAGAGGGTCAGCAGCCGGGCGGCCAGCCGGGAGTAGGCGGGGTCCTCGGAGATGAGCCCGGCGGCGGCCTCCGTGGCCAGCTCGCGCAACTCCGCCTCGTCAGCGTGCGCCGACCGGCCGCGCAGCGCGGCGGCGGCGACCCGGCCGGGGTCGGCGTCGGGGAGGTCGGCGGTCAGCTCGGTCAGGGTCCGCAGCAGCACGGTACCGGGACCGTCGGTCTCCAGGCCGCTGGCTGAAGCCGGATCTGCTGGCGCGATGGTCACGTGGGGCTCTCCCTCGCTCGGCACGGGGGCCTTGCGGAGGGCAGGGGGCAGTCACGAGCGCGCACGGCGTCGCGTCCACCGGCCCACTCCACGAGGCCCGGACGTCTGAAGGCCACCCGGACCGGACGGCCGGGTGCGCTGACGGCAGGTCCTCGGACTGAACAGGCGTGCGGATGCGGATGCACGCAAGTACACCGTTGCGGGACAGTTCCGGATTCGCACCGGATTCCCCTGCGGCGACAGCGAGGACGAGCATACATCTTGTGCCGGGCTGTCGTGTCACCCCCAGATGTTGTGTCGGATCGGCTTCAGAGGGTCAACTCCCGAGTTGCAGGGCCCGGCTGGAGTGTTTCCATGGAAGTAGGTGCCCGCGGGTCCTCCGTACCGAGAGTCGGTCTCGGAAGGAGAACGCACCATGACGAGGATCGTCCGTCACCCGCCGGGCAAGGTGCGGCCGCGCAGTGCGCCGATGGCGACGCTGGAGGCGAGACATGCGTGGCGCCGGATCAGGCGGTTCTTCCTGGGCTACTGGCACCATCTGTCCATCACGCTGGAGGCCCGCCGCGATACCACCCGCCCCAAGAAGTGGCGCAGGTGGTTCTCGTACACCAACGTGATCCGGGTCATCTGGCTGATCCTCCTGATCGCACTCCTCGCCTGGGCCGTGGAAGGCCTCTGGATCCTGTTCACCCATCACACGACCCTCTTCGAGCAGTGGCGGAAGAGGTCGAGCACCGGGTTCGACTCAGTCCTGCGCTTCGTCGGTCCGCTCCTCGCCGCTTCGGTGGCCGCCGCCGTCTTCCTGTTCTTCTGGTACAGCTGGAGCAAGCGGCGCTACGTCGCCAAGGCGCGCAAGCATCCCCGCAAGCTGGTGCTCACCGCCGGGCCCGACATGGCCGAGGTCGTGGGCCGCGAGGAGGTCGCCCGGGTCATCGCCCAGCGGCTGCGGCAGCGCGAGACCCGCAGGCCTTATCTACTCGTCGGCGGTGTCGGCACGGGCAAGACGGCCGTCCTGGTGCGGCTCACCGAACTGCTGGCCCGGCAGCACGCCGTTCCCGTGCCGATCCGGCTGCGGGACGCCACCGGTGCGGATCTGAACTTCGAGCGCATGGCCAGGCAACGGTTCGCCGAGGAAGCGCCCCACGGCATTCTGGCGCGCACCAAGAACGACCGGGTCTGGCAGCAACTGCTCGCCGACGACAAGGTGATCGTCATCGCCGACGGCCTGGAAGAAGCGATCCTCGACGAGCGCCTCCAGGAGGACCGGGACAACATCATCCGCAGGGCCATCGAGCGCGCCCACGAGGAGAAGCTGCCCCTCGTCATCGCCTCCCGTCCGCACAGTCCGCTGGAGAGCACCCCCGCCGCGATCGTGGAGCTGGAGCCGCTGAGCGAGGAGGCGGCGCTGCACTTCGTCGAGGCGCGGGTACCGGATACGGACGAGCGCCGCGTGGACTGGATCGTGGAGACCGCGGAGGTCACCGAATCGCCCATCTACCTGCAGATCGCCCGCGAACTGCACCACCACGGCGACCTCGAACGCATTCGTCCGCGCAACGACAAGGACCGGCTGGACACCCGCAGCTGGGACCGCAGCACGCTGCGGCTGTGGCTCCTGGAGACCTGGGACCTCGCGTTGAGGGATGGTCGACTGCGCGAGGACGTCGAACTGAGCCCCCAGGAACGGAAGGACACCGTCGAGGTGGTCTCCGCGCTCGCGTGCATCGGACTGCTCCAGGACAAGCTTGAGGTCGGCTTTGCCGAACTGCTGGACAGTGACGTCCACCCCGGCCCGGCGCGGCGGACCCTGGCCCGGGCGGACCACCTGTGGTCCAGCGCACGCCGATTCGACCGGTACGGCAAGCGCGGGAACACCTTCTCGGAGTGGCACCGGGAGCGGATCTGGAACACGCTCTGCGGCCACCTGAGCCAGGACCAGAAAGAGCGTCTGACCAGGGGCAACATGGGCCAGTGCCAGACCACGCTCGCTCACTTCGCGGCCAATGCGAGCAAGCTGCAGCTGGTGGAGAGCTTCGAGAAGAGGGTCCGCTTCCCGCACAGCATCATCCAGGCCTATCTCGGCTTCCGCATGTTGCAGCACCTCGACGAGCGCGCCGCCGGCGAGCTCATCCAGCAGGCGCTGCAGCCGCCGGGCCCCAGCCGTGAGCTGCTCATCGCCCTGGTGCTGCTCTCCCGTTACCGAACGGCGAAGCTGTCGGTCAAGGGAGGCAGCGTCGGGGCCGAGGTGCACAAGTACTGGCAGGAGAGGGTGCGGCAGGCTCCCGTGTACGGCCGCCCCATGGCCGACCGGCTCTTCACGGCCGCGAACAGCCGCACGGACGACCCCAAGGCCCTCGATCTGTACGCGGCGGCCCTGGAGGTCGACAGCGTGGAACCCCGGCCGCGACTGCTCAGCGACATCGTCGCGAAGGTGCACGAACACTGGTGCGCCATCAAGGGCGACCGGCGCACCCTCGAGGACGCGAAGCTCGGACTGCTGAAGCAACTCGGTACGGCACTGCGCGCGGTCTCGGAGAAGACCGACACGATGCCGCTCTACGCCCAACTCTTCCAGATCGGCAAAGCTGAGCCCTCGTACGCCGTGCGGCTGGCCGCCGCCCAGGAGTTCGGCAGTGGCGGAACCGACGCGTTCGCCGTGATCCGGGAGAAGTTCGGACTGAACAACGACCCCGTCAGGGAGTACGACAAGCGGGTCGGCCTGCTGAGGGCCCGCAAGAGGAACGCATACCACCAGTGGACCGAGAGGATGCGGAAGGCGATGGCCGACCGTGCGTCCTCGCGGGGCGAGTCGTCCGCCGAGATCGATCGGCTGCAGGAGAAGCGGAAGGAGATCAAGCAGCACTACCGCGAGGCCCGCATCGAGCTGTCCAGGGAGTTCGTGATGCGGGCCTGGATGATCCCCATGCTCCTGGGCTCCGTCGACGACGCCCACCGGGACGAGGCCCGGGACCGCCTCACCAAGTGGCTGCGCCACCTCGATCCGAAGTACACCCATGGCCCTCCCGACCTGCCGCTCGCCCTGGAGGCCGCGCTGGCCCAGGGCTTCAAGTTCGCGGCCAACCGGCGTAAGCGCCACCCTTACTCGTACCCGGGCAGCCGAGCCGATCTGATCCGGCAGGCGGAGACCGTGCTGCAGCAGTCACGGTGCTGGTACACCCAGTTGACACTGCTTCAGGCGCTGTGTCTGTGGGAGCTCCCGGACAGCGCGCTGTGGCGGGAGTGCGACGGCGACCGGTCGCGTGCGGAGTCCCGGTCGATCGGCGGGACCAGCGCGGTGCAGACGGTGCAGCGCTGGCTGTCGATGGCGGGCACGGTGACCGGCGCTCCCGGCCGGCCCGGCGTGAACGGTGACTCACCCCAGCAGGTCCTGCATCCATTCGTCGCCGAGGCGGGCGACCTCGTGGCCATGGCGCTGGAGACCGGGCAGCCCGAGCGCTTCCTCTGGATCGACGAGAAGACCGTCACCGACAACATAGGCTCGCGCACCGGCGTCAACCGGGGCTACCGCAAGCACAACCTGTGGATCCCGCCCTCCGTCGGGTGGAGCACCCTCGACGGGCGCGCCCAGCGCCTCGTCGCGGACGTGCTGATCATGCTGAATCTGATCGAGCGGGACGGGTATCCCGACGAGGTCGAGGAACGGATGGCCCGCGCCGAGCGCCCCGGCATGTCGCTCCCGCCGTGCATCTGCACGAGCCGTGAGCCGCTGCGGCCCCACCTGCGGCCCGGCACCTCCGCCCCGCCCGATCCAGGCACCGCGTGCCTGCCCGACTGCAAGTTCCAGCTGTGCCCCTACCCGCCCCGGGGCGGGGTGCCCCGAGGGGAGGTCCGTGAGCCCTTCTGCCGTCAGCAGCAGGTCCTGCTGCCCGGAACCATACGCCGCTGTCTCCCCAGGCTGGTGCACCGAAAGACACCGCCCTGGGTCAGCATGCGCGTCCGCGAACTGGACCGCTTCTGGGACGCTATGGCCGGACGCACACGAGACGAGGGCGCCCGGCCGAGGCGCGTGGGCTAGCGGCCTTAGTGTGCGCTGCCCGCCGTTGCCGGCGGGAGCTCCACCTGGACGCCCGGGTCGCCCGCGTCCGCCGTGTAGTCCTCCGGCCTGGTCTCGTCCACGCCCTCGGGGGCCTTCACGGCCTTGAGGACGAAGGTGAGGACCACGGTGACCACGACGTTCAGGACGAACGCCGTGAGGCCGATGTAGCCGATCTCGCCGATGCCGGGGATCTCCTTCGCCGAGCCGCCGAAGTGCTTCTGGGTCGGGGAGGCGACGCCGTACGCGGCGAACGTGCCGTAGATCATGCCGGCCGCCCAGCCGGCGAGCAGGGCCCAGCGGTGGAACCAGCGGGTGAACAGGCCGCCGACCAGGGCCGGGAAGGTCTGCAGGATCCAGATGCCGCCCAGCAGCTGGAAGTTGATCGCGACCGTCTTGTCCATGGTGAGGACGAAGACCAGGGCGCCGACCTTCACCAGCAGGGACACGAACTTGGAGACCTGCGCCTCCTGCTTCGGCGTGGCGTCCGGCTTGATGAAGTCCTTGTAGATGTTGCGGGTGAAGAGGTTCGCCGCCGCGATGGACATGATCGCCGCCGGTACGAGGGCGCCGATGCCGATCGCCGCGAAGGCCACGCCCGCGAACCAGTCCGGGAACATGTCCTCGAACAGCTGGGGGATGGCCAGCTGGCCGTTGGTGACCTTGACGCCGGCCGCGATCGCCATGAAGCCCAGCAGGGCCAGCAGGCCGAGCATCAGGGAGTACAGCGGCAGGATCGTGGTGTTGCGGCGGATCACCTCACGGCTCTTGGACGAGAGGGTCGCGGTGATCGAGTGCGGGTACATGAACAGGGCCAGGGCCGAGCCGAGCGCCAGGGTGGCGTACGTCCACTGGCCCGCCTCCGGGGGCGCGAGCGCGCCGCGCGGCTTGCCGGTCGCCGGGTTGACCTGGCTGAACGCGTGGCCGGCCTTGGCGAAGATGTCGTCGAAGCCGCCCAGCTTGATCGGGATGTAGATGATCGCCACCGCGATGACGATGTAGATCAGCGCGTCCTTGACGAAGGCGATCAGGGCCGGGGCGCGCAGGCCGGAGGAGTAGGTGTAGGCCGCCAGCACACCGAAGGCGATCAGCAGCGGCAGGTCCCGTACGAACCAGTTGGTGCTGCTGTCCCCGCCGACACCCATCACGTCCAGCACCGCCTGGATGCCGACGAGTTGGAGCGCGATGTACGGCATCGTCGCCAGCATGCCGGTCAGCGCCACGGCCAGCGACAGGCCCTTGGAGCCGAAGCGGCCCCGGACGAAGTCGGAGGTGGTGACATAGCCGTGGCGGTGGCTGACCGACCACAGGCGCGGCAGGAAGGTGAAGATCAGCGGGTAGACCAGGATCGTGTACGGCACCGCGAAGAAGCCGGCCGCGCCCGCCGCGTAGATCGCCGCCGGTACGGCGACGAAGGTGTACGCCGTGTACAGGTCGCCGCCGAGCAGGAACCAGGTGATCCAGGTGCCGAACGACCGTCCGCCCAGGCCCCATTCGTCCAGGGAGTGCTCGTTCTCGGCCCTGCGCCAGCGGGCGGCGAGGAAGCCGATGACCGTGACGGCCAGGAAGAAGAAGATGAAGACGCCGAGCGCGACGCCGTTGACGCCGTTCTTCACTCCGCCTCACCGCCCTGCTGCGTGGCGCGGACGCGCTGGTCGCGCTGGTCGCGCTGCCACAGCTTGTACGCCGCCATCGTGAGCGCCGTGGAGATCAGCACCCAGAGCATCTGGTACCAGTAGAAGAACGGGATCCCGATGAAGGCGGGGCCGGTCTTGGCGTAGGAGCCGACCCAGAGCATCGCCACGAACGGCGCGACGAGACACAGGGCGATGATCACGCGGACCGGTGTGACCACCGGTGGTCTCACTTCAGGCGTATCGGACATGCCACGGCTCTCCGTCCCCTTGCTGATCACCTGGGTAATGCGCAGGCAATCTAGGTGACGGTGTCGTGGCAGTGGAAGACCTCGTCCGTATATCGGTATATCGATTCAGCGAACGTCCACAAGCCTTACTCGGTAGGCCGCTTGAGCCGCGCGACGAACTTGTACCGATCGCCCCGGTATACCGACCGGACCCACTCCACCGGCTTGCCCTCGCGGTCCACGGAGTGGCGGGAGAGCATCAGCATCGGCAGGCCCACGTCGGTGCCGAGCAGGCCCGCCTCGCGCGGGGTGGCCAGGGAGGTCTCGATGGTCTCCTCGGCCTCGGCGAGGTGGACGTCGTAGACCTCGGCGAGGGCGGTGTAGAGCGACGTGTACTTCACCAGGGAGCGGCGCAGGGCCGGGAAGCGCTTGGCGCTCAGATGCGTGGTCTCGATCGCCATCGGCTCGCCGTTGGCCATGCGCAGCCGCTCGATCCGCAGCACGCGTCCGCCGGGGGAGATGTCGAGCAGCCCGGCGAGTCGGTCGTCGGCGGTGATGTAGCCGACGTCCAGCAGCTGTGAGGTGGGCTCCAGGCCCTGGGCGCGCATGTCCTCGGTGTAGGAGGTGAGCTGCAGCGCCTGGGAGACCTTGGGCTTGGCGACGAAGGTGCCCTTGCCCTGGATGCGCTCCAGCCGGCCCTCGACGACCAGCTCTTGCAGGGCCTGGCGGACGGTGGTGCGGGAGGTGTCGAACTCGGCCGCCAGCGTGCGCTCGGGCGGGACCGGCGTGCCCGGTGCCTGCGTCTCCGTCATGTCGAGCAGGTGCTTCTTCAGGCGGTAGTACTTGGGCACGCGCGCCGTACGGACGGTCGTCCCGGCCTCGTTCTCCGCACTGCTGACGTCGGTGCTCATGCTCTGCCTTCCCGGCTCCGGCTGCCGAAAGCGACCGACCTGACATCGGTCACGGCTCACATCGTGGCACGGCTTCGGCCATCAGGACTCCACCCGCACGCTCCGTGATCTCCTCTATATACCGTCGCACCCGGTGTTGGTCTAGTCCATCGGGTAGGGCGGGTTGATCTCGACCCGCTACCGAGCGGCTGGAGGGCCGCCGGCACCCTGCCGGACACCGGCCGGGAAGACGGGACGCGGCCCACACGCACCCCCTCCCGCCACGAGCGCCCTTCCGGGTCGGCACCCCTGAGCCTCGCACCGATCTCGGCGTGCACCCTTTCCGATCCGCGGCCTGAGCTTCCTGCCGGTCCGGTCCGGGGCCCTGAGCTTCCTGCCGGTCGTGGCGTGCCCCTTCCGGTCGGGGATGCTGAGCCTCGTGTTGGTCTCGGGGTGGGGCCTTTCGGGCCTGGGGTCCTGAGCCGCTGCCGGTCTCGGGGTGGGGCCTTTCCGGTCTGGGGTCCTGGGCCCCTGCCAGTCTCAGGGCGCGGCCTTTCCGGTCTGGAGGCCTGAGGGCCCTGCTGGTCTCGGGGGGCCTTTCCGGTCCGTGGTCCTGAACTGCCTGCCGGTCCCGGCTCGCGTCCGGCCCTTCCTCGATCTCGGCGTTCCTGCCGGTCCCGGCGTGCGCCCCCTCCTGCACGTGGTCCTGGTACCCACTGCCGGTCCGGGGCGCGACCTCTTCCCCGTCCCCGTTAGATCCCCTGCCACTCAGGCTTGTTGGCGTAGGTGTGGCGGAAGTAGTCGGACAGCTTCAGCTTGGAGGCGGCCGCCTCGTCGACGACCACCGTGGCGTGCGGGTGCAGTTGGAGTGCGGAGGCGGGGCAGACGGCCGCGACCGGGCCCTCGACCGTCGCGGCGACCGCGTCCGCCTTGCCCTCGCCGGTCGCCAGCAGCACCAGGTGCCGGGCCTCCAGGATGGTGCCGATGCCCTGGGTGATGACGTGGTGCGGCACCTGCTCGATGTCGCCGTCGAAGAAGCGGGCGTTGTCGACGCGGGTCTGCTCGGTCAGCGTCTTGATCCGGGTGCGCGAGGCGAGGGACGAGCAGGGTTCGTTGAAGCCGATGTGCCCGTCCGTGCCGATGCCCAGCAGCTGCAGGTCCACCCCGCCGGCCTCGGCGAGCGCGCGGTCGTACGCCTGGCACGCCGCCCGGATGTCCTCGGCCGTGCCGTCGGGGCCGAGGAACGCGTCCATGCCGATGCCGAGCGGCTCCAGCACCTCCCGGCGCAGTACCGAGCGGTAGGACTCGGGGTGCTCGGCGGGCAGCCCCACGTACTCGTCGAGCTGGGCTATGCGCGCTCGCGAGGTGTCCACGGAGCCGGAGCGGACCTTCGCGGTGAGCGCCTGGTAGATGGGCAGCGGGGTGGAGCCGGTGGCCACGCCGAGCAGGGCGTCGGGCTTGCGTCGCAGCAGCTGGGCCATGGCCTCGGCGATCAGCTCGCCGCCCGCCGCGGCGTCCGGAACGATGACAACTTCCACGCTGGGCCTGCCGTTCTGAAGTGGGCTCTGTGCGTCAATGTGGTTTAGACCAATCTAACAGAATCGACGTCTGGCGGCGTAGGGGACGGCGGGCATCGGCACTCCGAGTCTGTACCCGGCCTTCGACGACAAGCGGACATGCCGCCGCGATGATCCATGGCATGTTCCAGCGGGCGCGCGACGGAGCGAGCCGAGCGGAACTGGAGGCACTCGCGGAAAATTGCCATGGCCATCTGGCCCCGCGGCTGACCGAGGCGGGCTAGGCTGCGTGGCATCGGGTGCCATCCGTCTTCGTCATACAGTCTTTGTGCATGCCGACAAGACCATGGACACACCATTGTGGTCTAGTCCACAATCAAAAGTGAACAAGCCTCCGTCTTCCCCGCACAGGAAGGCGGATCGAGGAACCGGAGCTCTCTGCCCTGACTGCCCCGGCTCCTCGACCTTCGGCCGACTGGGACCGCACACCCCACGGCCGATGATGCTCCGGGCTGCGGTGCCGGGAGGGTTGAGGGTCCCTTCCAGGCGCCGCGGCCCGCGGGTGTTTTTCGGCCATTCACACGTGCGGGTACGCTCGCAGACGTGCCCTCCATGAACGAACTGGTCCGCCAGCACACCGCCCTCGACGACTCCGATCTCGAGTGGCTCCATCTGCTGGTCTCGGAGTGGCAGCTCCTCTCCGACCTCTCCTTCGCCGACCTGGTCCTGTGGGTCCCCACCCGGGACGGCACCCGGTACGTCTCGGTCGCCCAGATGCGCCCCAACACCGGCCCCACCTCCTACCAGGACGACATGGTCGGCCACCTGGTCCCGCGCGGCCGCCGGCCCATGCTGGACGCGGCGCTGGACGAGGGCCGGATCGTGCGCGAGGGCGACCCGGAGTGGCGCGAGGAGGTCCCCGTACGGGTCGAGTCCATCCCGGTGCGGCGTGAGGGCCGTGTTCTCGGGGTGATCGCCCGCAACACCAACCTGCTCACCGTCCGCACCCCGAGCCGGCTGGAGCTGACCTATCTGCAGAGCGCCTCGGACCTCGCGCAGATGATCGCCGCAGGATCGTTCCCCTTCCCCGACCAGCAGGTCGACATGGACGCCTCGCCGCGGGTCGGCGACGGCCTGATCCGGCTGGACGCCGACGGTGTCGTCCAGTACGCCTCCCCGAACGCCCTGTCCGCCTACCACCGCCTCGGCCTCGCCGCCGATCTGGTCGGCCACCACCTCGGGCAGACCACCGCCGAACTCGCCCCGACCCGGGGTCCGGTGGACGAGGCGCTGGTCAAGCTCGCGAGCGGCTGGGCGCCGCGCGAGTTCGAGATCGAGGCCAACGACGGCGTCATCCAGTTCCGGGCGATCCCGCTCAAGCCCAAGGGCACCCGGATCGGTTCGCTGGTGCTGTGCCGTGACGTCACTGAACTGCGGCGCCGCGAACGCGAGTTGATCACCAAGGACGCGACCATCCGGGAGATCCACCACCGGGTGAAGAACAACCTCCAGACGGTCGCCGCGCTGCTGCGCCTGCAGGCCCGGCGCATCGGCTCCGACCGTGGCCGGGAGGCGCTGGAGGAGGCCGTCCGCCGGGTCGGCTCGATCGCGATCGTGCATGAGACGCTGTCCCAGAACCTGGATGAGCGGGTGGAGTTCGACGACATCGCGGACCGTGTGCTGGCGATGGTCGCCGAGATCTCGCCGGGCAAGGTGACCGGCCGGCGCAGCGGGCGCTTCGGGATACTCGACGCCGAGGTCGCCACCCCGCTGTCGATGGTCCTCACCGAGATCCTGCAGAACGCCCTGGAGCACGGCTTCCGCCAGGGCGACACCGGCACGGTCGAGGTCTCCGCGGTCCGTGGCGGTACGACCAAGGAGGCCCGCCTGCTCGTCACCGTCCAGGATGACGGGGTCGGTCTGCCCGAGGACTTCGACCCGCACCGCTCGGGCAACCTGGGCCTGCAGATCGTACGCACCCTGGTGGAGGGCGAGTTGGGCGGCTCCTTCGACATGGTCCCGGCGCCGGGGCGGGGTACCCGGGTGATCCTCGACATTCCGGTGCAGGCGCAGAAGTAGCACGTCGGGCAAGTCCCTTTACCCAAAGGCGCTTGTTACCCCAAAGGTGCTTGAGCGCAGCAAAAAGCCCCGGACCGTCGTTGGTCCGAGGCTCGTGCTCGTTGCTGCTCTGCTTATATCGCTAAGCGCATCGGGGGATACTGCGCGCTGCGGCTCGGGGGCGGGAGATGCGTGCGTGCCGCACGCGCCGCCAAGCTCAGGCTGTCAGCAGGGGTGGGTATGTCAGGCGGAGGCCTGACGGGCCCGGTTGCGGGCGGCGCGGCGCTTCATGGCGCGGCGCTCGTCCTCGCTGAGACCACCCCAGACGCCGGAGTCCTGGCCGGACTCGAGCGCCCACTGCAGACACTGCTCGATCACCGGGCAGCGACGGCAGACGGCCTTGGCTTCCTCGATCTGCAGCAGCGCAGGACCGGTGTTGCCGATGGGGAAGAAGAGCTCGGGGTCTTCCTCGCGGCAAACGGCGTTGTGACGCCAGTCCATGGCTGCTACCTCTCCTTGGTTCTTCTGAACGTATTACGTACAGGTTGCTTGTGAATGTGAACGCTTTCACGAATCCCTCAACAAGTGAAGGGCCGACCGCCGAGTCTTCCCCGGCGTGGTCCTTGGTTTGAAGAGGGGTTCCGGTGATCAGTGGAGGCCGGTGTTGCGGGCCGTCCCGATCGCCACGTAGAGACTCGCAAACCTCAGCGACGGATACAACCCCTTCCGGAAAGTTTTTTTTGATTCCTCGGTGTCGACTAGGTCACAGCCGTACTTCCATGGGGTGGATCCTGGCCTAAACGTTCGAGTGAAAGGACTTTTGCCTGTTCCGCTCACACAATCACACGCAGTGCACGGCGTACGCCTGTGAACGTCACGCTGGTACGCAGTCCGAGGTGGTCGCCGTCCATCTGAAGCGGCAGGGGCGCCTTCGAATGCAAGGTGAACTGGTCCAAGTCGTGCAGCGAGACGACATGTCGACCATGCGGTCCGCGCTCGGGGGACGAAGTGAGCAACTGGGTGCCATACCGGGCAACCGCGGCCGTCGACAGGCGGCTGAGACCGAGCACGTCGACGCCGGTATCGAACGAGGCCTTAGGCGATGTGTACATGGGGCGATTGCCGAGATAGGTCCAAGGGGACGTGTTCGAGACTATGGCGACCACAAGATCACTGATCGGGTCCTCGCCGGGCCGCTCCAGCGTGATCGAGCCGTGCCGGCGGTTCTGCTCGCCGAGGAACTGCCGGATCACCTGACGGACGTAGAGCGCGTGCGTCGACTTCTTCCCGCGCTCGCGCTGCTGTTCGACCCGGCCGACGACGCCCGCGTCGAAGCCGAGTCCCGCGTTGAAGGTGAACCATCGGTCCGGGACCGCCTCGTCCTCGGTGCCGGGTACGCCGGAGGCCAGGCCGAGGCCGACGACCCGTTCCCGGCCCTCGCGCAGTGCGTCCAGCAGGGCGCCGGTGGCCTCCACCGGGTCGTTGGGCAGGCCGAGGGCGCGGGCGAAGACGTTCGTGGAGCCGCCGGGTACGACGGCGAGGCCGGGCAGGCGGTCCGGGTCTGGGCCGGCGTGCAGGAGGCCGTTGACGACCTCGTTGACGGTGCCGTCGCCGCCGAGGGCGACCACGAGGTCGATGTCGTCGCTGTCGGCCGCCTGCCGGCCGAGGTCGCGCGCGTGGCCGCGGTACTCGGTGGTGACCGCCTCCAGCTTCATCTCGCTCGCCAGCGCGTGGATCAGGACGTCACGCCTGCGTGCGCTTGTGGTGGTTGCCGCCGGGTTGACCACGAGAAGTGCACGCATGGGAGGCAGCGTACCTACTGGGGGGTATCGGGCCCATACCGAGGTAGGGATCGGGTAAGAGGGGGTGGCGTGAGCCTGGACACGCCTTGGCCTGCGGGCCGGATTTCGAGTGCGGGCGAGTGGGGGCGCTTCCACCGCCCCCCGCTACCCTGCTGGGGTGAGCAGTGAGCAGAACCCCGCCCAGGACACCAACGGATCCCGTCCCCGTCGGCTGACGTACGCCGCCGTGCTGGCCGCGCTGGAGGGCGTCGCGCTGGTGGCCGGCGGGCTGTGGGTGCTCGTACTCGGGTTCACCGGCTCCCCGGACGACCGGCAGCAGGCCGTGACCCTCGGTGTCACCCTCGTCGTGCTCGCGCTGCTGCCGCTGCTCGCCGCGCGCGGACTGCTGCTGCGGCGCGGCTGGAGCCGCGGCCCGGCGGTGATCACCCAGCTCATGGCGTTGCCGATCGCCTACAACCTGCTCAAGGCCGACAGCATGGCCATCCCGGCCGGGATCGCCCTGGCCGTCGTGGCCGTGGCGGCGCTGGTACTGCTCGTCAACGGCGAGACGACCCGAGCCCTCGGCATCAAGGGACCGGGCCGCGCCGAATAACCGGCCTCACTCCTCGACGAGGAGCTTCTCCCGCAGCTGGGCCAGCGTGCGGGCCAGCAGCCGGGAGACGTGCATCTGGGAGATGCCCACCTCCTGCGCGATCTGCGACTGGGTCATGTTCCCGAAGAAGCGCAGCAGCAGGATGCGCTTCTCGCGCGGCGGGAGGTCCTCCAGCAGCGGCTTGAGCGATTCCCGGTACTCCACGCCCTCCAGCGCCTCGTCCTCCGCGCCGAGGGTGTCGGCGACCGCCGGGGACTCGTCGTCGGTGTCGGGGACGTCCAGGGACAGCGTGGAGTACGCGTTGGCGGACTCCAGGCCCTCCAGGACCTCCTCCTCGGAGATCGCGAGCTTCTCGGCCAGTTCGTGGACCGTGGGGGAGCGGCCGTGCAGCTGGGACAGCTCGGCCGTCGCCGTGGTCAGCGCGAGCCGCAGCTCCTGCAGCCGGCGCGGCACCCGCACCGCCCAGCCCTTGTCGCGGAAGTGCCGCTTGATCTCGCCGACGACGGTCGGCGTGGCGTACGTGGAGAACTCCACGCCGCGCTCCGGGTCGAACCGGTCGACGGACTTGATCAGACCGATCGTGGCGACCTGGGTGAGGTCGTCCAGCGGCTCGCCGCGGTTGCGGAACCGGCGGGCCAGGTGCTCCACGAGCGGCAGGTGCATGCGGACGAGCTGATTGCGCAGCTCCGCGTACTCCGGGCTGCCCTCCTTGAGCGTGCGCAGCTCCAGGAACATCGCCCGCGCCCCGCTGCGGTCGTGGGGGTCGTGCTGTGCGGCCTGCACGCGCTCCGCGCCCGGCGTGTCGTCCTCGGCGTACCGCTCGTGCTCGCTCATCGTCCCGCCCGTAGCCCTTCCCCGAGCTCTGGCTCCCGCGCGGCCATCGGAACCGGCGCCGCCGGATCCCTCCGGCGGTACGCCCTCCGCCGCACCGTCACCTGCGGCACGCGCGGAGTCGTCCTCCGGGTGCGGCCTGGCCTGCTCGGGGATGCCGTCGATGCCGTCCGCCATGCGGCGGGAACCATCCGGGGGAGCCTCCCCGGAGATGTCGCCCCCACTCGGCCAGGGGGCACCCCCGTCCCCGGCCGGCAGCTCTCGCGTGCCGCGCTCTTCGTCCCGCACCGGACCGTCCCCGTTCCTCACGCCGGGCCGGGGCCCGCGCCGCGCTGCTTGTAGAGGCTGATCGACACGGTCTTGTCCTCGTCGACGGCGGACGAGACCTTGCCCGCGAGGGCCGAGAGCACGGTCCAGGCGAAGGTGTCCCGCGAGGGGGCGTGGCCGTCCGTGGTCGGCGCCGAGACCGTGACCTCCAGCGAGTCGTCGACGAGCCGGAAGACACAGCTGAGCACGGAGCCGGGCACGGCCTGTTGGAGGAGGATCGCGCAGGCCTCGTCCACGGCGATGCGCAGGTCCTCGATCTCGTCCAGGGTGAAGTCCAAGCGCGCCGCGAGACCGGCCGTGGCCGTCCGCAGCACCGACAGGTAGGCACCCGCGGCCGGCAGCCGGACTTCCACGAAGTCCTGATTCGCCGCGGGCTCGCCTGCGATCTGGGACACCCTCACCTCCATGGTGGTACAAGCTTTACGGGGCCGAGGGTTGCCCCTCGGGGTAACGCGTACGTGGTTCGGCGGTGACGCTATCGCGCTCCGAACGTTCCTGTCCCCGGGACCCCAACCCCCCTGGCGTCACTCACAGTAAAGCTGTGCATACGCTCCGTGTCTAGAGGGTTTGCGGGCCCAAATGGGAAGAGCGCGCGCCGGGTTGACGTACCCAGACGTCAGACGCTCGAACCGTCGTGCGGCCACCGCCGCATGCAGTGTCACACGAGAACGCGGTCGGGCGGGAATGCGACCACGCGAGAACCCGCTGGGAAGAGGGCTCAGACGAGCACGTGGTCCACGAAGCACCACCGCCAGTCCTCGCCGGGTTCGAAGGTCCGCATGACCGGGTGACCGGACGTCTCGTGGTGCTGCGTCGCATGCCTCCCGGGCGAGGAGTCGCAGCAGCCGACATGGCCGCAGGTGAGGCACAGCCGCAGCTGCACCGGGTGCGTGCCGTCCCGCAGGCACTCCGGGCAGGTCGGGCCCAGCGGTTCCGGCTCCGGGTGCGGCAGCGCGTCGGCGTGCGTGCACTGTTTCATGATTGCCAGATTACGACGGGTGTGCGGGTGGCCGCGCGGAAAACGAGGGTGGGCGAGGATCATGGACGTGATGCCGCTGCTGTTGCTGGTGGCGGGCAGTGCGGCGATCGCGGGGGCCGCCCGGCGCACTCCGGTGCCGGCACCGCTGCTGCTGGTCGCCGTCGGCCTCGCGGTCTCCTACCTCCCCGGGGTCCCGCACTACACCCTGGACCCGCAGGTCGTCCTTCCGCTGGTGCTGCCCCCGCTGCTGTACAAGGAGGGCACCGAGAGCTCGTACCTCGATCTGCGGGCCCAGATGCGGCCCGTGGGGCTGCTGTCGATCGGGTACGTGCTCTTCGCGACCTTCGCCGTCGGCTGGGTCGCCTATCTCGTCGTCCCCGGGCTGCCGCTGACCGCCGCGCTGGTGCTGGGCGCGGTGGTGGCGCCGACGGACGCGGTCGCGGCCGCGGCGATCGCGCGCCGGGTCGGCCTGCCGTCCCGGATCACCACCATCCTCCAGGGCGAGTCCCTGCTCAACGACGCCACGGCGATCACCGCCTACAAGGTGGCCCTCGCCGCGGCCGTCGGCGAGGGCGCCACCTGGGCGGGCGGCATCGAGGAGTTTCTGCGGGTCGCGGTCGGCGGTGTGCTCGTCGGACTGGTGCTCATGGTGCCGATCCACTGGCTGCGCACCCATCTGAAGGAGGCCCTGCTCCAGAACACCCTCTCCCTGCTGATCCCGTTCGTCGCCTACGGCGTCGCCGAGCAGTTCCACGGCTCCGGCGTGCTCGCGGTCGTCGTGGTCGCGGTGTATCTCGGGCACCGCGCCTGGGAGGTCGACTTCGCCACCCGGCTCCAGGAGGACGCGGTGTGGCGGATGGTGGCCTTCCTGCTGGAATCGGCGGTGTTCGCGCTGATCGGCCTCCAGCTGCCCACCGTCCTCAAGGGGCTGGGCGCGTACAAGGGGGCCGACGCGGCCTGGTACGCGATCGCGGTCTTCCTGGCGGTCGTGGTGGCCCGTTTCGTCTGGGTCTACCCGGCCGCCTTCCTGCCCCGCGTGCTCTTCGCCCGGATCCGCGAGCGCGAGGAGAACCCCACCTGGCGGGCGGGCATCGTGACGTCCTGGGCCGCCATGCGGGGCGTGGTGTCCCTGGCCATCGCGTTCTCGATCCCGCTCACGGTCCACGGCGGCGCCCCCTTCCCGCAGCGGAACCTGATCCTCTTCCTCACCTTCACCACGGTCATCGGCACCCTCGTGGTGCAGGGCCTCACGCTCGCGCCGCTGATCCGCCTGATGCGGTTCCCCGGCCGCGACCCGCAGGCCGAGACACTCGCCGAGGCCAACGCCCAGGCGCAGGCCTCCCGGGCCGCCGAGAGCCGCCTCGACGACCTCCTCTCCGACGAGCGCAACGCCCTGCCCCCGCCGCTCGCCGACCGGCTGCGCACGGTCCTGGAGCGCCGCCGCAACGCCGTCTGGGAGCGCCTCGGCCAGACCAACCCCATCACCGGCGAGTCCGTCGACGACACCTACCGCCGCCTGTCCCGCGAGATGATCAGCGCCGAACGCGAGGTCTTCGTCAAGCTCCGCGACCACCGCTACATCGACGACGAGATGCTGCGCGCGCTGCTCAGGCGCCTGGACCTGGAGGAGGCGGCGGCCTACCGGGAGGCGGGTTAGGGCCTGTCCGGCGGATCAGGTCGCAGGAAAGTGACGGCGCCTCATCAGCCCCCGCGTCTGCGACAGGATCCGCCGGACAGGCCCTAGCCCTGCGGGAACGGCCGGCCGGTGACGACGGCCGCGATCGCCGTCCCGCGCGCGTAGGCGCCTTCTTCCGCGAGGGCGACAAGCCCGTAGAGCAACTTGGCGACATAGAGACGCTCGACGGGCAGTCCGTGGCGGTCCTCGAAGTCCTGGGCGAAGGCGTGCAGTTCGGGTGTCGTACGGGCGTAACCGCCGAAGTGGAAGCGGTCGTCGAGGGACCAGGAGCCGGTACGGACGCCGAAGGCACGTTCCTGCAGTGCCTGTACGTCGCCGTCCAGGAAGCCGCCCTTGAGCACCGGCACGCCGAGCGCCCGCTGCCCTGCCGCCAGCCCGGCGGCCAGCCCCGCGAGCGTCCCGCCGGTGCCGCAGGCGACGGCCACGACGTCGGCGTGCCCGCGCAGTACCTCGCCGAGCGCGCGGCAGCCGCGGACGGCCGCGCCGTTGCTGCCGCCTTCCGGTACGACGTACGCCTCCTCGGCGCCGGCCGCGCGCAGGATCGCCGCCAGGGTCTCCGGTTCGTTCTTGCGTCGGTACGTCGACCTGTCGACGAAGTGCAGCCGCATGCCGTCCGCCGCGCAGCGCGCCAGGGAGGGGTTGAGCGGACGGTCGGCCAGCTCCTGGCCGCGGACCACGCCGGTGGTCGGCAGCCCGAGCAGGCGCCCCGCGGCGGCGGTGGCACGCAGGTGGTTGGAGTAGGCCCCGCCGAAGGTGACCAGCGGGCGGCCTTCCGCCGCCTCGATGTTCGGCATCAGCTTGCGCCACTTGTTGCCGATGAGGTCCGGGTGGATGAGGTCGTCGCGTTTCAGGAGCAGCCGGAGTCCGCGCCGCTCGAACCGGTCGTCCCTGACTTCCTGGAGAGGCGAGGGGAGGCGGGGGGAGAGCGGGGTCCGGCTGGTCACCGCTTCATTGTCGCCCGGGGTAGGGGCTGGGCGGGGGTGGGGGCTCGGCGGGGATGGGGTCGCCTGCTACCCCTTCAGCCGCTCCGCCACCCGATCCCGTAGCCATTCCATGCCGAACCCCCGCGGATCCACCTTCCCCGGCTGCCACTCCAAGTGGCCGATGACCGATCGCTCGGTCCAGCCGTGCCGGCGGCACACCGCGGCGGCGACCCGTTCGATCGCGTCCAGCTGGGCCTGCGGCCAGGGATCCGCACCGTCGCCCAGGTTCTCGCACTCGAAGCCGTAGAAGTGCCGGTTGCCGTCGGTGTTCGCCTCGTTGTCCGGCGGCAGCCCCTTCTCGGCGATGAGCGCGCGCAGTACGTCGTCGTCGCCGAGGCCGGCGTGGTTGGCGCGGCCGTAGCCGACCAGGTGGACGGTGCCGTCCTTGGTGATCACCCCGTGGCACAGCGGGCCCGGCAGCGCGGGATGGCCGTCCCGGCAGACCTGCACCGTGTGCGCGCTGCCCCGGGTCACCGTGTGGTGGATCATCACGCCGTGGACGGGCCCCCACGGGCCCTTGTGGTTGCGGTTGTGGTTCCGCCAGTCGCCGACCTCGACGACCGTGACGTCCTCTGCTCGCAAGGTGTCCAGGAACCCGCTCGCGGACATGGGTGGGGCCATGCCGCCTCCTTCGTGCCGTGCCGGTCTTCTCCGGTCTTCAACGACACCTCTACCGAAACCGGACGGCCCGGACCACATCGTTCGCACGCCGTGCGAGCCGATCCGGACAGCCGGTGCCAGTCCGTCGGGCGCGTCGGGCGCGGTGGGCGCGGTGGGCCCAGCGGGCGCGGCGGGCCAGGGGTCCCTCGATGTGCCCAGTAATGCGATGATCCATTCCCGCTCTTTCGGGTAATGGCGTGACTACGGTCCGTGCTGGAAGGCTCGGTGCCGAGACCGGTGCCCCCGGCGATTCGGCACCGGGCATACCTGGGAGGCAATGCTTCATGTCGGTAGGCGAAGAGGTCCGCACGGATCAGGGCAAGCCGCAGCAGTCCCTCGGGACGGCGGCCGCGCGGAACCTGGCCACCACCACCAAGTCCGTTCCGCAGATGCAGGAGATCAGCTCCCGCTGGCTGCTGCGCACGCTCCCGTGGGTCGACGTACAGGGTGGCACGTACCGGGTCAACAGGCGGCTCACGTACGCCGTCGGTGATGGCCGTATCACCTTTGTGAAGACCGGGGACCAGGTCGAGGTCATCCCGGCCGAACTCGGCGAACTGCCCGCTCTGCGCGGTTACGAGGACGAGGAGGTGCTGACGGAGCTGGCCCGCCGCTGCCGTCAGCGTGACTTCGCGTCCGGCGAGGTGATCGCCGACTTCGGCAACCAGACGGGCGAGGTGTACCTGCTGGCGCACGGCAGGGTCGAGAAGATCGGCACCGGCCCCTACGGCGACGACGCCGTCCTCGGAGTCCTCGCCGACGGCGCCTACTTCGGCGACCAGGCGCTGCTGGACCCGGACGCCATCTGGGAGTACACCGTCCGCGCCGACACCCCGACCACCGTGCTGATCCTCAGCCGCCAGGACTTCCAGCAGGTCGCCGAGCGCTCGGACAGCCTGCGCGCACACCTCGAGCAGTTGCGCTCGCTCCCGGAGCAGCGGACCAACAAGTACGGCGAGAAGGAGGTCGAGCTGGCGGCCGGTCACTCCGGCGAGCCCGACATCCCGCACACCTTCGTGGACTACGAGTCCCGGCCCCGCGAGTACGAGCTGAGCATCGCCCAGACCGTGCTGCGCATCCACACGCGCGTGGCCGATCTGTACAACCAGCCGATGAACCAGACCGAGCAGCAGCTCAGGCTCACGGTCGAGGCGCTCAAGGAGCGCCAGGAGCACGAGCTGGTCAACAACCGCGACTTCGGTCTGCTCCACAACTGTGAGTACGACCAGCGGATCCAGCCGCACGACGGCGTACCCAGCCCCGACGACATGGACGAGCTGCTCAGCCGCCGGCGCAGCACCAAGCTGTTCCTGGCCCACCCGCGCGCGATCGCCGCGTTCGGGCGCGAGCTGAACAAGCGGGGACTGGTCCCGGAGACCGTCGAGATCGGCGGCAACCGCATCCCGACCTGGCGCGGAGTGCCGATCTACCCGTGCAACAAGATCCCGGTCACCCCGGAGCGTACGACCTCGATCATCGCGATGCGTACCGGTGAGCAGGACCAGGGCGTCGTCGGCCTCAGGCAGTCGGGCATCCCGGACGAGATCGAGCCGAGCCTGTCGGTCCGGTTCATGGGCATCAACGAACAGGCCATCATCAAGTACCTCGTGACGGCCTACTACTCGGCCGCCGTACTGGTGCCCGACGCGCTCGGCGTGCTGGAGAACGTCGAGATCGGCCGGTGGAGGTGACGTTTCCGCACTTCGCGGCCGTGTCCCCGCCCGCCGGGGAGGGTAGACCCTCGGAACATGTGTCCGGCCGGGCCGGCGACGCCGGTGTCCGCGGACCTGGCGAGGGGGAGACATGGCCGAGTTCATGACGGAGACCGAACAGCGTTCCCCCGCCGCGCCGCACCCCGGCACGGCGGGGGACCGGCCGCGGGGGACCGGCGCCGCGGGTGCCGGTCCGATGGAGGAACAACCCGAGGAACAACCTGAGGGTCAAGCCGGGGGGCAACCCAAGGGACAACCCAAGGGACAACTCGAACGGCATCCCGAGGCGCCTCTCGAAGGACACGAGGCGGTGGCGCTGCTGGAGCGCACCCGGGCCCTGGTCGACCCGGAGCTGCGCGCGGCCCTGGAGTCGCTGCCCGGCTCCATGCGCCGCATCGCGCTCTACCACTTCGGCTGGCAGCACGCGGACGGCAGCCCGGCGACGGGCAACGCCGGCAAGGCCATACGGCCCGCGCTCGTCCTCGCGGCGGCCTCCGCCCTCGGCGGAGCGGCGGCCCGTACGGCGGCGGTCCGGGCGGCGGTGGCGGTGGAACTGGTCCACAACTTCACGCTGTTGCACGACGACGTGATGGACCGGGACACCTCCCGCCGGCACCGGCCCACGGCCTGGACCGTGTTCGGCGACGCGGACGCGATCCTCGCCGGTGACGCCCTCCAGGCGCTGGCCCTGCGGCTGCTCGCCGAGGACCCGCACCCCGCCGCCGGGCCGGCCGCGGCCCGGCTCGCGGACTGTGTCGTGGAGCTGTGCGCCGGCCAGCACGCCGACACGGACATGGAGCGCCTCGCCCCGGGCGAGGTCACCCTCGACGAGGTGCTCGCCATGTCCGAGGCGAAGACCGGCGCGTTGCTGGGCTGCGCCTGCGCCCTGGGCGCGCTGTACGCGGACGCCGGCGCCGAGGACGTGGCGGCGCTGGACGGCTTCGGTCGCCAGGCCGGGCTCGCCTTCCAGCTGATCGACGACGTCATCGGCATATGGGGTGACCCCCGGCACACCGGGAAGCCGGCCGGCGCCGATCTCACGGCGCGCAAGAAGTCGCTGCCCGTGGTGGCGGCCCTGTCCTCGGGCACGCAGGCGGCGGCCGAACTCGCCGAGCTGTACGGCAAGCCGTACGTCTCCGGCGACATCGAGGGCATCGCGCGTACGGCACTGGCCGTGGAGCGGGCCGGCGGCCGGGACTGGGCGCAGGCCGAAGCGGCCGACCGGATGGCCCGCGCCGTGCAGGAGCTGTCCCGCGCGGTCCCCGCCCCCGAGGCGGCGGGCGGTCTGCTGGCACTCGCCGAGTTCGTGACCCGGCGCAGCAGCTGAGCGCTGCCGGCACCGGCAGCCGAGAAGAACCCGGAGTCCCGGGCCCGTGCGGCTCCTGACCCCGCACGATCACCGGGCTCCGGCCAGACGGGCCTCGCACATCCCCACATGTGCGGGGCCCGTTGCTGCGACTTCCACGGAAAGAGACCGGCTTGCGCGAGCTCACCTACTCCGTCGCGTCCAAGCGCTGAGCCCGCCGCCGACGCCGTACCGGACGCCGTACCGTGAGCGCATGCCGAAACTGCCCCGTATCTTCCACATCACCGAACGCTCCCTGTGGGAGGCGGCGCGTGAGCGCGGCACCTATGAGGTGTCGACCCGTGGCCGTACCCTCCAGGAGGAGGGTTTCATCCACTTCTCCACCCGCGAACAGCTCCCGCGCATCGCCGAGTTCCTCTACGGCGGCTACGACGGCCCGGACGAGCTGGTCGTGCTGGTCGTGGACCCGGCCCTGGTGGGCGTGCCGGTGAAGTACGAGGCCGTGGAGCCCGGCGGGGAGGAGTTCCCGCATGTGTACGGGCCGGTGCCGGCCGACGCCGTGGTGGACGTGGAGTCCTGGGGGTGACCGGACAGGGGGGAACGGCTCGCCGCCGGTGGTGGCGGTGGGCGGTGGCGGCCTGGACGGTCGCCGTGGCCGTGGGCGGCGGACTCACGCTCGTACTCCAGGAGGACGCCCGGCCGCAGCGGCCGCACGTCTGGGAGGACGGGCACGGAGTCGGCGGCCCGTCGCCGGGCGCGCGGCGCCTGCCGCGGCAGCCGCTGGGCGACGACCCCTCCTGCCCGCCGAGTCCGCCGGCGCGAACGGCCCCGGCAGCCGGCCACCCCGCGGTCATCTGCCTCTACGCCACGGCGACTCCCTGACCGCCGCCCGGCAGGCCGCCCGTCTCCGGGTCCCGGCCGGTCAGGCAGTAGATGCCGCCCGCCGGATCGCGCATCACCGTCCAGTGCGGGCCGTGGTGCACCGGGACGGCGCCGTGTTCCTCGTGCCGGGCGCGGACGGCGTCGATGTCCGCGCAGGCGAGGTCGGGATGGGCGGAGGCGGGCCGGTCGGCGTCGAGCCGCTGGAGCAGGATCCGGACGGGCAGCCCCGCAGGCGGCTTCAGCACCTCGAACTCCGGCCGCGAACCCCGCAACCGCTCCCAGCCGGTGAGCCCGGCCCAGAAGGCGGACTCGGCGGCGTACCCGGACGGCGGGATGTCCAGGCACACCTGGTCCAGCCGGCTGCCCGCCACCACCGGCGGCCGTAGCGTCTCCCCCTGCCAGGGCACGGCACAGCACAACTGCCCCGCCGGAGAGCGCAGTACGGCCCAGTCGCCGTGGTCCGCCACCAGCTCCGCGCCGAGTGCGCGGGCCCTCCCGGTCAGCTCCGCCACGTCCTCGGCGCACAGGTCGAGGTGGGCGCCGCCGGCACCCTCGGTGACGCCCTGGAGCTTCACGCACGCGTCCGTCCCGGCGGCTGTCTCGGGCAGCAGGGTCGTGAACTCGCTCCGCTCACCGCGGGGTTCGGACGCATGGGTGCCGGTGACGGCCGTCCAGAAGGCGCGGGCCTCGGGCAGCAGCTCGGCGGGCCGGTCGATGAAGGCGTACGTCCAGCGAATGATCACGGGGTGAGTTTAGGCGCGGACTCCTCGACAGATCCGGGTAATTCACGCGAGCCCGTCACCTGAGCCGTCACGCGGGTCCTTCACTCCGCGGGGCGCTGGAGGAAGCGCAGCTGGTTGCCCGCGGGGTCCCGGAAGGCGCAGTCGCGCACGCCGTACGGCATGTCCATCGGTTCCTGGATCACATCGGCGCCGGATTCCAGGACGCGGGCGAAGAGGGCGTCGCAGTCCTCGGTGGTGAAGTTGACCCCGCGCAGCACGCCCTTGGCCAGCAGCTGCTCCATCGCCTCACGGTCGGCGGGGGAGAGGTCGGGGTTGGCGGCGGGCGGCTCCAGGACGATCGACACGTCCGGCTGCAGCGGCGACCCGACGGTCACCCACCGCATTCCCTCGTACTTGACGTCGTTGCGGATCTCCAGGCCCAGGACGTCGCAGTAGAACGCGATCGCCTTGTCATGGTCGTCGACGGCGATGAAACAGGTCTGAAGTTTCAGGTCCATGGTGCCAACCTAAGGTCGATAAGGGCGCTACGTCCGTCGCGGGCGCATGTACGCGCGCGCCACGCAGGGCGGGATCGCCCCGCTCTCCTCGTGCGAGCGGGCCCGGTAGGAGCTCGGCGTCTCCCCGACCAGCTCGGTGAAGCGGGAGCTGAAGGAGCCGAGTGACGTACAGCCCACGGCGAGGCACACCTCGGTCACCGTGAGGTTGCCGCGGCGCAGCAGCGCCTTGGCCCGCTCGATCCTGCGGGTCATCAGATAGCTGTACGGCGTCTCGCCGAAGGCCTTGCGGAAGCTGCGCTGGAAGTGGCCCGGCGACATATGGGCGCCGCGGGCCAGCTCGGCCATGTCGAGCGGCTCGGCGTACTCGCGGTCCATGCGGTCGCGCGCGCGGCGCAGCCGTCTGAGGTCCTCCAGGGTCACGCTCACCAGCTTGGCACAGGGCACTGACACCGCGGCGGGACGGAACGGTTTCGCACAGGAGTGCACAACACACTCACTCGATATTCGACATGCCGTTCGCCTCCGGTTCGCCGCGCATTGGCCTGCCCTTGCTTGCCTTGGGGAATGGACCACATCACGTTCCTCGTGGCGGTCGTCATCGTCACGGCACTGGCGTTCGACTTCACGAACGGGTTCCACGACACCGCGAACGCGATGGCCACCTCCATCGCCACCGGCGCGCTCAAACCACGCGTCGCGGTTCTGGTCAGCGGGATCCTCAACATCGTCGGCGCCTTTCTGTCCACCGAGGTGGCCAGGACGATCTCCGGCGGGATCGTGGACGACACACTGGTCAGCCCGGCGATGATCTTCGCGGGGCTGGTCGGGGCGATCCTGTGGAACCTGGTGACCTGGCTCGCCGGACTTCCCTCCAGTTCCTCCCACGCCCTCTTCGGCGGTCTGATCGGCGCGGTCTGGGTCGGCGCGGGCTCCCACGGCGTGCACTTCGACAAGGTCGTCGACAAGGTGCTGATCCCGGCCGTGGCCTCTCCGGTGGTGGCCGGCGTGGCCGCCCTGATCGCCACCTACCTCGCCTACAAGCTCTCCGGCCGCGGCCGCCAGGATGCGGTGACCAAGGGCTTCCGCCTCGGTCAGATCGCCTCCGCGTCCCTGGTGTCCCTCGCGCACGGCACCAACGACGCGCAGAAGACCATGGGCGTCATCACGCTCACCCTGATCTCGGCGGGCGCGCTCGGCCATGACGCCGGCCCGCCGGTGTGGGTGATCGGCGCGGCGGGCCTCGCCATCGGCCTGGGCACGTACCTGGGCGGCTGGCGGATCATCCGCACCATGGGCAAGGGGCTGGCGGAGATCCAGTCGCCGCAGGGCTTCGCCGCCGAGACGGCTTCCACGACCGTGATCCTCACCTCGGCACACCTGGGCTTCGCGTTGTCCACCACGCAGGTCGCCTCGGGAAGCATCCTCGGCGCCGGTCTCGGCCGTCGCCTGGCGGAGGTCCGCTGGGGTGTGGCCGGCCGTATGGTGCTGGCCTGGCTGGTCACCCTGCCCGCCGCGGCGCTCGTCGGCGGTCTCGCGGCCGGCGTGGTCAAGCACGGCGGCAACCTCGGTACGGCGGTCATCGCCCTGGTCGCCCTGGCCCTCGCCGCCGCCATCGTCGCCGTGTCCCGTCGCAACCCGGTGCGTGCCGACAACGTCAACGATCACCACGAGGTCACCGTCCGCACCCCGGCCCCGCCGCACGTCGGCACGGCCGCCTGAACCTTCGGGAGCCCCTGATGCATGTCGACTGGTCCGCCCTCGGCAAGGTCGCCGCGGTCAGCCTCGGTGTCACGGTCGCCGTGGTCGTCGTCTTCACCTTCGGCGTCCTCGGCCTGTCCCGGGCGCAGGCCGGCCGCGCCGGAGCCGCCACCACGGGCCGTGCCGTGGCCGGCCTGTGCTTTCTCGCGTGCCCGGCGGTGGTGGCGTACGGGGTCTATCTGATCGTGCCGCGGTTCCACTGACGACGGGAATGTACGTAGGCACGTAGGCACGTAGGCACGCAGGCACGCAGGCACGGAGGCGCGGAGGCACGTATGGCGGGGCCCGGTCGGGAAATCGGCTGGGCCCCTTTCGGATGGCACCGCTCAGGGGCAGGTGACCACCTGGCCGGCCCAGGACAGGCCGCCGCCGAAGGCGAGCAGCAGGACCGGGGCGCCGGACGGGAGATCGCCGCGTTCGGTGAGCTTGGACAGGGCGAGCGGGACCGACGCGGCGGACGTGTTGCCGGACTCGGTGACGTCGTCGGCGATCACCACGCCCTCGGGCAGGCCGAGTTGCCGTACGACGGCGTCGATGATGCGCAGATTCGCCTGGTGGGTGACCACACCGGCCAGGTCGGCCAGGGTCAGGCCGGCCTGCGCGCAGGCTTCCCGGGCGATGGCGGGGAGTTCGCCGGTCGCCCAGCGGAAGACGGTCTGGCCCTCCTGGGCGAAGTGCGGGTGCCAGTCGTCGACCAGCCGGACGGCGTCGCCGCGCGTGGGGTCGGAACCCCAGGCGACCGGGCCGATCCCGGCGTCGTCGGCGGCACTGAGCACGGCGGCGCCCGCGCCGTCGCCGAGCAGCACGCAGGTGCGGCGGTCGGTCCAGTCGGCGACGTCGGACATCTTCTCGGCGCCGATGACCAGGGCGTGCCGGGCGGCGCCCGCGCGGATCGCGTGATCGGCGCAGGCGAGCGCGGTGCAGAAGCCCGCGCAGCCGTTGTTGAGGTCGAAGGCCACGGGGGCGGGCAGGCCGAGCCGGCCGGCGACCTGGGCGGCGATGGAGGGACAGCGGTCGATGGCTGTGCACGTCGCCACCGTGATCAGCCCGATGTCGGCGGGGTCGAGCCCCGACGCGGCCAGTGCCTTGCCCGCGGCGGCCGCGGCCAGATCGGTCACCGACTCCCCCGCAGCGGCGATACGGCGGGTGGCGATGCCGGTACGGCGCCGGATCCACTCGTCGCTGGTGTCGACCATGGCGGCCAGGTCGTCGTTGGTCAGGACTCGGGCCGGCTGGTAGTGGCCCAGGGCGGTGATGCGGCTGCCCGGTACGGCGGAACGCACAGGTGATCTCCTCGGTTCGGCGGCGGTGCGGCACAATGGGCCGGAATATAGCAACCGATCGGTCGGAAGTTAAATATCCCGAGCTGGCTACCATGGGCGGCATGAGCCCCCGCAACTCCGCAGCCGAAGCCCGCAGAACGCGCCAGCGCATCGTCGAGCGCGGCATCGCGCTCGCCTCGGTCGACGGCCTCGAAGGGCTCACCCTCGGGCGCCTGGCGGCCGACCTCGAGATGAGCAAGGCCGGCGTGCTCGGGCACTTCGGCACCAAGGAGGCGCTGCAGCTCGCGACCCTGGAGGGGGCCGCGGCGGCGTTCAACCGTCTGGTGTGGGAGCCCGCGGCGGGCGAGGAGCCCGGCCTGCCCCGGCTGCGGGCGGTCTGCGACGCGTGGATCGCCTACCTGGAGAACGCGCGTGACGTCTTCCCCGGCGGCTGCCTGTTCACCATGGCCTCCGTGGAGTTCGACGCCCGCGGCGGACCCGTCCGCGACGCCGTGGCCCGCCTCGCCCGGGTCTGGCGGCGCCGGCTCGCCGCCGAGGTAGGGGCGGCCGTGGCGGCGGGTGACCTGCCGGCGGACACCGACCCGGAACAGGTGGTGTACGAACTGATCGGCCTCTACATGGCCCTGAACCAGGAGATCCAGCTCTTCGCGACCCCGACGGCCGCGGACCGCACCCGGAGGGCACTCGCCCGACTCCTCCGGTGACGGTGCTTCAGACCATACTTCCTGGGGTGACCAGGCCCGTCTCGTAAGCGAGGACGACGGCCTGGGCGCGGTCGCGGAGGGTGAGCTTGGCGAAGATCCGGGCGACATGGGTCTTCACGGTGGCCTCGCTGAGGGTAAGGGCGTCGGCGAGTTCGATGTTCGACAGGCCCCGGCCCATCAGGGCCAGCACCTCGCGTTCACGGGGGGTCAGCGCAGCCAGGTCGCGGTGGATCGAGGCCGTGCGGGCCGCGGCCGGCGCAGTGACGGGGTGGCGCGCTGGGCCGACCTGGTCGGCCTCGTGGGTGGTCGCGTAGCGCTCGACCAGACGGCGGGTGATCGAGGGGGCGAGCAGCGCGTCGCCCGTGTTCACGAGCCGCACGGCCGCGGCGAGGTGGGCGGCGGTGACGTCCTTGAGCAGGAAGCCGCTCGCCCCGGCGGCGAGCGCCGCGTAGACGTAGCGGTCGAGGTCGAACGTGGTGAGCATGAGGACCCGGCAGTGCGGGAGCAGCCGCAGGACGCGCTTGGCGGCTTCCAGGCCGTCCAGGCGGGGCATCCGGATGTCCATCAGGAGGACGTCCGGGCGCAGCCGTTCGGCCTCCGCGACGGCCTCTACGCCATCTGCGGCCTCGCCGATGACCTCGATGCCGCGCGAGGTGAGGATGAGGCGGAAGCCGGTTCGGATGAGCTCCTCGTCGTCGACGATGAGGACTCGCGGGACGACGCTTTCCCTGCCCGGGTTCGCTCCCGGCTCCTGGGTGTTCGGGATCCGGTTCCGGGCGTGGGGGATGCGGGGGTCGGCGGCGGGCCGGGTCACGGGCGCTCCAGAGGGATGCGGGCGCGGACACGGTACCCACCACCGACGCGGCGCCGGGCGTCGAAGTGGCCTCCGTAGACGGCGACGCGCTCGCGCAGGCCCACCAGTCCGTGCCCCGCTCCGTCGTCCCGGCGCGCGCGCCCACCGGAGTCGGCTCCCGTACGCGCGGGGACGCCTGACAGCACGCTCGGTCCGCTGTTGAGCACTTCGACCCGCAGACCGTGGTCGGCGTAGTGCACCGTCACGGTCGCCGTGCCGCCGTCGCCGTACTTGAGCGCGTTGGTCAGCGCCTCCTGGACGATCCGGTAGGCGGTGACGTCGATGCCGGGTGGCAGCGGGCGCGGTTCCCCGGAGATGCGCACCTCGACCGGGAGGCCGGCGAAGGCGATCCGGTCGACGAGGGTGCCCAGTTGACGCAGGCTCGGCTGCGGGGCGAGCCCGGAGAGGTCCCCTTCGCCGTCGCGCTCGGTCCGGTCGTCGTCGCCGTCCGGTGAGGGCGCCAACAGGCCCAGCAGGTGCCGCAGTTCGGTCATCGCGTCGCGTCCGGCACCCTCGACGGCCTGCAGCGCGGTCTCCGCCGCGTCCGGCAGGGTGTCGAGTACCTCGCGGGCGGCGGTCGCCTGTACGACCATCAGGCCGACCTTGTGGCTGACGATGTCGTGCAACTCCCGGGCGATGCGCGCACGTTCGGCCGCCACCGCCGTGCGGGCGGCAGCCTCCCGCTCGCGCTCCAGCAGCCAGCGCCGGTCCTCCAGGACCTTGCGGTAGTCGCGGCGAGCGCGCGCCAGCAGCAGGGCGGTGCCCCCGGTCACCGTCAGGCTCACGGTCGCGAGGGCGATGAGCAGCCGGCCCGTCTCCGATCTCCACACATCGTCCATCGTGCCAGCCAGCCGACGAGCGGGCGTCCCTCTCCGGGTCCACCTCGTACATCGCCAGGATGACCACCGCCGCGGGATACCTCCGGGGGCTGACGCCCGGGCCGCCCACGCCGCCTACCGTCCCTGCCATGACCACCGAAGACATCAGCGGCACGAGTGCGGGGGCCGGCCCGGCCGCCGTGCGCGAGCAGGACGTCGTCCGGGTGACCGGCTTACGCAAGGAGTACGGCGACACCGTCGCCCTGAATGGAGTGTCGCTGGAGATCGGCGCCGGGGAGGCGGTGGCGGTGATGGGGCCGTCCGGCTGCGGCAAGTCCACCCTGCTCAACATGATCGCCGGCCTCGACCGGCCGAGCGCCGGCCGGGTGCACGTGCACGGCGAGGACCTGGGCGCGATGAACGAGACCGGCCTGGCGCTCTTCCGGCGCCGCCGGATCGGCATGATCTTCCAGTTCTTCAACCTCGTCGACGACCTGCCCACGATCGACAACGTCGCCCTGGCCGCCCAGCTCACCGGAACGCCCACCCGCCAGGCCCGGCGCCGGGCACTGGAACTGCTGGACGAACTCGGCATCGCCGACCGCAGGAACGTCTACCCCGCCGCGCTCAGCGGCGGCGAACGCCAGCGGGTGGCGGTGGCCCGTGCGCTGATGAACCGCCCCGCGCTGCTGCTCGCGGACGAACCCACGGGCGCGCTGGACAGCCACGCGGGCGAGCAGGTGATGGACCTGCTCATCGACCTCAACGAACTGGGCCAGACCCTGCTGCTGGTGACGCACGACCAGACCCTGGCCACGCGCTGCGCCGGCCGTCTGGTGACGATGGCGGACGGCCGGATCACCGGCGAGCGGACCCTGGAGCGGTCGGCATGAGCGCGGTGTGGCGGGCCTCCCGCGCGGCCGTGCGCCGCCGACGGCTGCAGACTGCCGTGATCGGGGCGGTGGTCCTTGTCTCCTCCATGGCCCTGGTGGTCGCCCTCGGGCTGCTCGACGTCGTGTCCGGACCCTTCGACCGGCTCTTCGATCAGGCGCACGGCGCGCATGTCGTCGCCACGTTCGACGCGGCGAAGGTCTCCGGCGCGCAGCTGGGGCGGACCGCGGAACGTCCGGGCGTACGGGCTTCGGCCGGGCCGTTCCGGCAAGCCGTGATCGACATGCCGGAAAGCGCGGCGGCCGAGATGCCCGGGATGGCGCCCGGCCCCCTGACGGTGGTGGGGCGGGCGGACCCCGGTGGCGACGTCGACCGACTGGACCTGTTCGCCGGGCACTGGGCCGCTGGCCCGGGCCAGATCGTGCTGGCGTTGCCGGACGCGCCGGGGATGGGCCATGGGTCGCACTCGCCGATCGGCAAGAGGATCCGGCTGCCCGGGCAGCGGCCCCTGACCGTGGTGGGCCTCGCCTCCAGCGTGAGCGGAACCGCGCAGGCCTGGGTCTCCCCGCAGCAGATCACGGCCCTGCACCCCACGACGTACCAGATGCTCTACCGGTTCGACCGAGCCGCGACAGCCCGTCAGATCAGTGCGGACACCGCGGCGGTGAGCGTCGGCCTGCCGTCCGGATCGGTGCTCGCGCACCAGTCGTACCTGACCTTGAAGGCGCAGATCGCGGCCAACCCCAACGTCTACGTGCCGTTCCTCATGGCGTTCGGGATCCTCGGCCTGCTGGTGGCCGTCCTGATCGTGGGCAGCGTGGTGAGCGGCGCCGTCGTCTCAGGTTTCCGGCACATCGGTGTGCTCAAGTCCCTGGGCTTCACACCCCGTCAGGTCGTCGCGGTCTACCTGGTGATGGTCTGCGTCCCCGCCACGGTGGGCGCGCTGGTCGGCACGGCCCTGGGCGGGGTGGTCGCGCCGCCGCTGCTGCGCCAGGTCTTCCAGGGCGCGAAGCTCGGCACCGCGACCGTGGACCCGACGATCGGCTCCTGGGCGTACGCGACCACCGCGCTCGGCATGCCCATGATGGTGCTGCTGGCCGCGCTGATCCCGGCCCTGCGCGCCCACCGGCTCTCCGCGGCACGCGCCATCAGCGCGGGCGGCGCACCGCACGGCGGACGGGGGCCGGCCGTACAGCGGTGGCTGACCGGGGTCCGGCTACCGCGCTCGGTTACCCTCGGCCTGGGCCTGCCCTTCGCCCGGCCCGGACGGGCCCTGCTCACCGTCGCCTCGGTCCTGCTCGGAGTGGCGAGCGTGACCTTCGCGACCGGACTGTCGGCCACCATGGTCTCCTACGGCGACGCGGTCCAGGGCGTCGGCAAGGCACAGTCGACCGTCTGGCGAGGACAGACCAGGTTTGAACAGACTGCCCCGCACCACGACGACGCCGCGACCCAGAGGCTCCTGCGCGGTCTGCCACATGTCGCGGACGTGGCCGCGGTGGGCTTCGCCGACGTACGGATCCTCGGGCGCAGTGAGGGCGTGGCGATCGAGGGCGTGCGCGGGGGGCGGTCTGTTCTCCCCGACGACCTGGCGCGGGGCCGGTGGATGCGGAGGCCCGGCGAGGTGGTGGCCTCCGGCAGATTCCTCGCCAAGCAGGCACTGCGGCTCGGCGACTCCTTCACCCTGACCGCGGCGGACGGCCGGCAGGAGCGCGTGACCCTGGTCGGGGAGATCCTGGCCGGACCGGAGGACTGGATGCGAGCGGACTGGTCGACGGTGACCGCCCTGACACCGGACGCGCAGGCCAACCAGTACTGGGTGCGGCTGGCCCACGGCGCCGACTTCAACGCCTTCACGAAGGCCGTACAAGCCGCCGACCCGGGGCTCTACCCGGCGAAGAACACCATGGTGAACGCGGACGCCGTGACCGTCATCAGCGCCGCGTCCGCGCTGACCCTGATGCTGACGCTGGTCGCCGCGATGGGCGTGTTCGACACCGTCGTGCTCAGCGCCCGGGAGCGCCGGCGCGACCTCGGGATGCTGAAGTCGATCGGCATGACGCCACGGCAGGTCACGGTGATGATGGTGGTGTCCATGGCCGGGCTCGGGCTCATCGGCGGGATCCTGGGGCTGCCACTCGGGGTCTCGGCCTACCGCGTGGTGATCCCGATAACCGAACACGCCGCCCAACTCACCTTCCCCGCATGGATGCTGGACGTGTGGCACCCCGGAACCCTGGTGTTGCCGGCGCTGGCCGGGGTGGCGATCGCCGCACTGGGCGCGCTGATACCGGCGCGCACGGCGGCCCGCCAGACCATCGCCCGCGTCCTGCACACGGAGTGACGGCCGAGCTGCGTGGGAGGCCGCGTGGAGACGATCGAACTGCCCGCCATCCTCGTCCGCCGTCGCCGAGGGCAACCGGAGTTCCGCCGAGGCCGTCCGGGTACGGGCAAGGGGCCCGACCGGAGTTGCCGGCCGGGCCCCTTGCAAGGGAGAGAAAGCCTCAGGCCTTCTTCGTCTCCCAGAAGATCTTGTCGATCTGGGCGATGTAGTCCAGCGCCTTCTGGCCCGTCGCCGGGTCGGTGGACGCCTTGGCGGCCGAGAGGGCCTTCAGGGTGTCGTTGACCAGCTGGTGCAGCTCCGGGTACTTCTCGAAGTGCGGGGGCTTGAAGTAGTCGCTCCAGAGCACGGAGACGTGGTGCTTGGCGAGCTCCGCGCGCTGCTCCTTGATGACGGTGGCGCGTGCCTGGAAGTGGGGGTCGTCGTTGCCGGCCATCTTCTCCTGGACGGCCTTCACCGACTCCGCCTCGATGCGGGCCTGGGCCGGGTCGTAGACGCCGCAGGGCAGGTCGCAGTGGGCGCTGACCTTGACCTTGGGGGCAAACAGGCGGGAAAGCATGGAGCATTCCTTCCTCGTGATCGTCTTCTCAGGTGCGACATTACTCCCTGAGGAAGGCGATTTCTCGGGTGCCCCCCAGGGCTTAGGACAAAAGTCCAGGGTCAGACTGAGACTGGTGGAGGAACGGACCGGGGAGGTGCCGGGATGCCGGAGCTGTCGCAGGAGACCGAGCGGGGGAGGGCCGTGGCGCCGTTCGGGCTGGCCGAGGTGACCGGCCCGTCCATGGTGCCCACGCTCCGTCACGGGGACCGGCTGCTCGTGCGGTACGGGGGTGTGGTCCGGCCCGGTGACGTCGTCGTTCTGCGTCATCCGTTCCAGCAGGACCTGCTCGTCGTCAAGCGTGCCGTGGAGCGGCGCGACGGCGGCTGGTGGGTGCTCGGGGACAACCCGTACGCGGGCGGGGACAGCACGGACTACGGCGTCGTACCCGATGAACTCATCCTCGGGCGCGCCCGCTTCCGGTACCGGCCGCTTCCCGCCGGTCAGCGCTCACTGCCGGCGCTGGTGCGCTGGGCGCTGTCGGCCGCGAGGCCGCTACTGCCCGACCGGTCGGCCTCCAGGCGCTTGCGGGCCCGGTAGGCGGCCACGTTGGCGCGGGTCGCGCAGCGGTCCGAGCAGTAGCGCCGGGAGCGGTTGGTGGAGGTGTCGAGGTAGGCGTTGCGGCAGGGGGCCGCCTGACACAGGCCCAGGCGGTCCACGCCGTACTCCGTCAGGTGGAAGGCCAGGCCCATCGCCGCGATCGCCGCGTAGCCCGCCGTGGCGTTCGACGGGTGGTCGGCCAGGTGCATGTGCCACAGGGGGCGGCCGTCCTCGTCGCGGTAGTCGTGACCGGAGATCTGCGGCGACACCGGGAACTCGAGCAGCAGCGAGTTCAGCAGGTCCACGGCCGGCGTCTCGTCGCCCTTGTCGGCCGCCTCGAAGACCGCGCGCAGCCGCGCCCGTACCGAGCGGAAGCGCGTGACATCGGCGTCGGTGGCGCGGCGGGCCGCGGACGAGTTGGCGCCGAAGAGGTCGCGGACGGCCTCGACCGAGGTCAGGGAGTCCTTGCCCCGGGCCGGTTCCTCGCTGTTGACGAGACGTACGGCGTAATCCGAGTAATAGGCCAGTTCCACTTGTAGTCCTTACGAGGGCGCTTTATGGTCGTGTCTGCGGTCGGGTAACAGCCGGTCGTGCTTCCAGGGTATTACGCAGACAAGGGGGACGGGCTTCATGACTACGAGCACGGGTACCGACTGGGCCGCGTGGCAGGAGAGCTGGGACCGGCAGCAGGAGTGGTACATGCCGGACCGGGAGGAGCGCTTTCGGATCATGCTCGACATGGTCGAGGCGCTCGTGGGGACGGCCCCGCGCGTTCTCGACCTCGCCTGCGGCACCGGCAGCATCACCGGCCGGCTGCTCAAGCGCTTCCCCGAGGCGACCAGCACCGGTGTCGATCTCGACCCGGCCCTGCTCGCCATCGCGCACGGCACCTTCGAGGGCGATGAGCGGGTCACGTTCGTCGCGGCCGACCTCAAGGATCCCGACTGGCCGACGAGGCTGCCGTACGACTCCTACGACGCCGTCCTGACCGCCACGGCCCTGCACTGGCTGCACAGCGAACCCCTCGCCGCCCTCTACGGTCAGGTCGCGGAGCTGGTCCGCGACGGCGGTGTCTTCATGAACGCGGACCACATGATCGACGACAGCACGCCCCGGATCAACGCCGCGGAGCGCGCCCAGCGACACGCCCGCATGGATCAGGCCAAGCGCGAGGGCGCCCTCGACTGGGTCGAATGGTGGCAGATGGCGGCCGAGGATCCCGTCCTCGCCGAGCCCACCGCCCGCCGCTTCGAGATCTACGGCGAGCATGCCGACGGGGACACGCCGAGCGCGGCCTGGCATGCCCGCACCCTGCTGGCGCGGGGCTTCGGCGAGGCCCGGCCGGTGTGGTGCTCGCCGTCCGACACGCTGCTGCTCGCCGTGAAGTAGGCGGTGAGGCGCTCGGCCGGGGTTTCCCGGCCGAGCGTTTCGCGTGGGACGTCACCTTGTGCGGTGCCAGAACTATCTTCGGGAATCCAGCCGTCCGGCCGGAAAATCTTCGGCGTGTCTCACGATGTGGTCGGCGTGTGCCCCTGTCCGGCCGCGTCTTCGCGCGCTTGGCGCGGTTGTCAGCCGCGTGTCACCTCTGCGTGGCTTTCGTGTTCCGCGATGTGACCTTCCACCTAATGGACTCGTCGTGGGAGCCGTCCGTCCGGTATGAAGGTTCTTTACACCCCTCATCCGGGGCTCAGGGCGCGTGTGCGGCGCGCCCGTCGCGTATGTGCTCGTCCGTATCAGCAATCGGGCCGTACGCGGTGCCCGCCCACCCCTCACCAGGAGTGGTCGACCCTCAAACCATGCATACCTAAGGGGTACAACAAAGTGGCAGCGGAGATCGTCAATCCTCGCAGCGACAGCAATACGGATCAGGACGGCGGGGCCGAGCCCCTGGATTCCTTCGATCCGGCGTTCGCGCTGCACCGCGGCGGCAAGATGGCCGTGCAGGCCACCGTGCCGGTCCGCGACAAGGACGACCTTTCCCTCGCGTACACGCCCGGCGTCGCGCGCGTGTGCACCGCGATCGCGGAACAGCCGGAGCTGGTCAACGACTACACGTGGAAGTCGTCGGTGGTCGCCGTCGTGACCGACGGTACGGCCGTGCTCGGACTCGGGGACATCGGTCCCCAGGCCTCCCTCCCCGTGATGGAGGGCAAGGCGATCCTGTTCAAGCAGTTCGGCGGCGTCGACGCGGTGCCGATCGCGCTCGACTGCACGGGCGTGGACGAGATCGTGGAGACCGTGGTCCGGCTCGCTCCCTCCTTCGGCGGAGTGAACCTGGAGGACATCTCGGCACCCCGGTGCTTCGAGATCGAGAAGCAGCTCCAGGAGCGCCTCGACATCCCCGTCTTCCACGACGACCAGCACGGTACGGCCGTCGTGACGCTCGCGGCGCTGCGGAACGCGGCGCGGCTCAGCGGGCGGGAGATCGGGCAGCTGCGCGCCGTCATCTCGGGCGCCGGCGCGGCCGGTGTCGCCATCGCCAAGATGCTGGTCGAGGCCGGCATCGGGGACGTGGCGGTGACGGACCGCAAGGGCGTCGTCTCGGCCGACCGGGAGGACCTCACCTCGGTCAAGCGGGAGCTGGCCGGCTTCACCAACAAGGCGGGCATCACCGGCTCGCTGGAGGACGCCCTCGCGGGCGCCGACGTCTTCATCGGCGTCTCCGGCGGTACGGTCCCGGAGGAGGCCGTGGCCTCCATGGCGGAGGGCGCCTTCGTGTTCGCGATGGCCAACCCGAACCCCGAGGTGCACCCGGAGGTCGCCCACAAGTACGCGGCCGTGGTCGCGACCGGGCGGTCCGACTTCCCGAACCAGATCAACAACGTGCTGGCGTTCCCGGGCATTTTCGCGGGTGCGCTGCAGGTGCGGGCCTCCCGGATCACCGAGGGGATGAAGATCGCTGCGGCGGAGGCGCTGGCCGCTGTCGTGGGCGACGACCTCGCCGCCGACTATGTCATCCCGTCGCCGTTCGATGAGCGGGTCGCTCCCGCGGTCACGGCGGCTGTTGCGGCTGCGGCTCGCGCCGAAGGCGTCGCACGCCGGTAGGGCGTCGCGCGCCGGTAAGTCGAATGGCCCCGTTCGTCCGAACGGGGCCATTTCTTGTGTGGGTGCCGGCCTGCGCCGCATGGGTGTCCCTGCGCAAGAGGGCATGTGTCACAGGTCTGTGTGGTTCCCTCGGTTGATCAGCGCACCTATCGTCGGCTGCATGTTCGCTGTCTACGCCACCCGAATCGACCGCGACCAGCCGCTCACCGGCCTGGAGTTGGGGGAGCGTCCGGCTCCCGAGGCCCGGCCCGGCTGGAGCACCATCAAGGTGCGGGCCGCTTCCCTCAACCACCATGACCTCTGGTCCCTGCGGGGCGTCGGCCTCACGGAGGACCGGCTGCCGATGATCCTCGGCTGTGACGCCGCCGGTGTCGACGAGGACGGCAACGAGGTCGTCCTGCACTCCGTCATCGGCCAGACCGGCCACGGGGTCGGCCCCAAGGAGCCGCGCTCCATCCTCACCGAGCGCTACCAGGGCACCTTCGCCGAGCAGGTCGCCGTGCCGACCTGGAACGTGCTGCCCAAGCCCAAGGAGCTGTCCTTCGCCGAGGCCGCCTGTCTGCCGACGGCTTGGCTGACGGCGTACCGGATGCTGTTCACGAATGCCGGGGTACGGCCCGGCGACTCGGTCCTCGTGCAGGGCGCGGGCGGCGGTGTGGCCACGGCCGCGATCGTGCTCGGCAAGGCGGCGGGGCTCCGCGTCTTCGCCACCAGCCGGGACGAGGCCAAGCGGAAGCGGGCCCTGGAACTGGGGGCCGTGGAGGCGGTGGAGTCCGGGGCGCGGCTGCCGCAGCGGGTCGACGCCGTCATCGAGACCGTGGGCGCCGCCACCTGGTCCCACTCGGTGAAGTCGCTGCGGCCGGGCGGGACGATCGTGATCTCCGGGGCGACGAGCGGGGACCGGCCGTCGCATGCCGAGCTGACCCGGATCTTCTTCCTGGAGCTGAAGGTCGTCGGCTCCACCATGGGCACCAAGGAGGAGCTGGAGGACCTGCTCTCCTTCTGCGCCGCGACCGGGGTACGGCCCGTCATCGACGAGGAACTGCCGCTGGACCGGGCCCGCGAGGGCTTCGAACGGCTGGCGTCCGGGGAACAGTTCGGGAAGATCGTGCTGACCAACAGCTGACCTGGCCTCAAGAGGTCTAGGCCTTCGGTTGGCGCAGTATCGCGCCGATGTGGGCCGCCGCCGTCGACAGGTGGCGGCGGGCGTCGCGGAGCTGGGTCTGGGTGACTCCGTGGTCGCGGGCCGCGTCGCGGATGTCGTCACGGAAGCGGTCCAGGAGGCGGTCCAGGTCGCGGGCCGGGTCGCCGGTGAAGTCCTCGTGCGCCCAGGAAGGCTCGTACTCGGCCGGGAAGTCCTCGGTGGGAGTGACGTAGTGCGGGGCGGTGTCGGGGGTGGGGGGCGGCTCCTCGGCCGGGCGGGGGGAGGTCCAGTTCTTGCCGAAGTCGCCCAGTTCCCTGGCCAGTTCGGACAGGCCCTCGCGGACGCCCGTCGGCCAGTCGCCGTGGGCGAAGTGGTCCTGGACGCGGTCCTGGACCTGGCGGGCGATGCGCTGCATCTCCTCCTGCGCCTGGGCCCGGGCCCGCGCCTGCGCCTCCTGGGCCTGGTGGCGGGCCTGCTGGGCCTCCTGGCGGGCCCGGCGGCTCTCGTCCTTGGCGCGGCGGGCCTGCTCCTTCCACTCCTGCCGGACGCGGCGCATCTCCTCCTTCGCGGCCCGCCAGGCCTCCTTGTCGGTGAGGTCGCCGTACTCCCCGGCGGGACCGGTCGCGCCCGTCCTCGCGCTCCGGCGGGCCTCGGTCGCGGCCTCGCGCATCTCGCGGCGCAGATCGCCCGCCGCGCCGCGCACGTCGGCCCTTATCTCGGCGGCCAGTTCCGCGACCGACTCGCGGATCTCCAGCTCCAGGTCGGCCAACTCGCCGCTGCGCTCGGCCAGTTCCGCACGGCCCGCGTCCGTGATGGCGTATACCTTGCGGCCGCCCTCGGTGGTGTGCCTGACCAGCCCCTCGGCCTCCAGCTTGGCCAGCCGGGGGTAGACCGTGCCCGCCGAGGGGGCGTACAGCCCCTGGAAGCGTTCCTCGAGGAGCCTGATCACCTCGTAGCCGTGGCGCGGAGCCTCGTCGAGCAGCTTGAGCAGGTACAGGCGGAGGCGCCCGTGGGCGAAGACGGAGGGCATGTCAGAGCACCTTCTTGTCGGTCGTGCCGTCGGCCGGGCTGTTGATGCCGTCGGAGGCGTCGGCACCCTGGCCGGAGACGGAATTGTCCCCCGGGGTGGTCGGGGCGTCGGCGGCGGGGGCGGTGCCGGGGGTCGCGATGCCAGAGGTCTGTGGGGGCTCGAAGGACTCGGACGGCTCGGAGGACTCGGATGGCTCGGACGGCTCGGAGGACCCGGAGGGCTCGGATTCCCACGGGGTGTCGTGTTCGTCCTCGCGTGGCGGGCGGCGCAGCAGGGCGATGGAGCCGGAGACCGTGGTGGCCCGGAGCCTGCCCGTGCCCGCGCCGAGGCGGCCGGTGATCTTGTGGGCGCCCCACTGGCCGTGCACCCTGAGGCCGTCGAAGGCGTTGGAGATCGTGCCGCTCGCGGTGTTGGCCTCCACCTCGGCGTCCCCGGGGTGGGGCAGGCGGATGGCGATCTCGCCGGAGACGCTGGTGAGGCCGACCTCCGTGGGGCCGTCCGGGTCCAGGTCCACGATCATGGAGCCGCTGACGGAGTCGGCGCGGACGGAGCGGCCGGAGCCCTCGACCACCGTCAGGTCCCCCGAGACCGACTTGAACCGGAGGTCGCCGGTGACCGCCTGGGCTTCCACGTTTCCCGACACGGTCTCCGCGCTGACCGGGCCCGAGACGCCGACGAGGGTGGTGTCGCCGGTCACTCCCTTGACCACGGCGGGGCCGCGCATGCCGGAGACGACCGCGCCGGCGCCGACCACGCCCACCTCCACGCGGGTGTCGGCGGGCACCGCCAGGGAGACGACGGCGCTGCGCCGCCAGCCCTTGCGGTCGAGCCACTTGAGGAAGCCCTTCCAGGGCAGGTCGTCGTAGGCCACCGTGAGGGTGTCGCCGCTCTGGGTGACGATCAGGGGCGGGCCTTCGATCTCCGAGATTTCGAGGCGGGCGGAACCTTCGTCCGTGCCCACCACGTTCACCGTTCCGTTGACGATGCGGACCTGGAGGTCGGTCACGCGGGTGTCGAAGGTCAGCTTCCGGGGCTCGGTGACGGACCACTCGGGCATTGGGGACTCCTCGGCCGGGCATAGTCGCGACACGTCATATCGCGTCCTCTGGGAAACACGATATATCGTGGCTCCCGGAAGTCAAGACACCCTTGCGCATCCCGCGCCCGGGATGCGGCCCACTCCGGGGAAGCGGGCCCGTACCCTGGGAAAGTAGGTCCGTCCCCATCAGGAGTGAGAGTTGTACTTCACCGACCGTGGCATCGAGGAGCTGGAGAAGCGGCGCGGCGAGGAGGAGGTCACCTTCGAGTGGCTCGCCGAGCAGCTGCGGACGTTCGTCGATCTCAACCCGGACTTCGAGGTGCCGGTGGAGCGACTGGCGACCTGGCTGGCGCGGCTGGACGACGAGGACGACGAGTAGGACAGGTCCTAGGCCGGGCGCATAGTCCTGCAACCAAGGTGGGTATGAGCCTCGTCGCTGTTCGAGTGGGCGCCGTTCAGGCCGGGTTGACCTGACGGCTCGGGCTCTGCGGGGGGAGCGGAATGAGTCACATCCAGGACATCGAACTGCCGGACGGCACGGTGGTCACCGCCCGGATCGGCGCGGGGGAGGCCTACGACGACCAGGAGGACGTGGGCTTCACCGAGACCGCGGTCGCCAAGGTCGAGCAGCTCCAGGAACTGATCAGGGGCGTCGGCGGCACCGTTCTCGACGCCGCACGCGCGGCCAAGCCGCACGAGGCCTCCATCACCTTCGGCGTGGAACTGACCGCCAAGGAGGGCCTGGCCGTCGCCGTCCTCGCGCGCGGGGAGGCCAAGGCGTCCCTGGAGATCACCCTCACCTGGCAGTTCGACCGGGGAACCGCGGGGGAGGGCGACGGGAGAACGGTCGGCGCATGAGCGAGCGTGACGAACGTCTTTTCGATCTCGTCCGGGCCGCCACCGTCCATCTGCTGCCCGCCGACGGGAAGGACGGCCCCTTATGGGGCAGCGGTTTCTTCGTCGCGCCCGGCTGGGTGCTCACCGCCGCCCATGTGCTGCGCCCGCACCTCGCGGCGGACCGCACGACCGGCTTCCGGGTGCGCGGCGAGGGCGTCGAGGCCGGGGCCCGTCTCGCGGAGTGGCTGCTCACCAACCCGCGCGACCCCAAGGTCCCGCTGGCCGAGGACCTGGCCCTGGTCCGGCTGACCGACGAGTGCCCGCACGAGTGCGTGTGGCTCACCGACCGGGCCGCCCGCCACTCCGGCGCCCTCAAGGCCTGCGGCTACTACCCCGGCCCGCCCGAGGCCCGCTTCCGCATCGTGGACGCCGAGATCAACGGCCACGAGGACACGTACGGGCTCATCATCAAGCCCGACATCGACTTCCCGAGCGGCATGTCGGGCGGGCCGCTGCTCGACCCCGAGTCGGGAGCGGTCGTAGGACTGATCAAGTCGCGGCGCAAGGAGAAGGACGGCGGCAAGGCCGTCGGGATCGCCGCACTGCGCCGGTTCGGGGAGACGTACCGCGAGGTCATGACCGCCCACGACCACTGGCACGGCGAGGAGCCGGTCTCCGAGACCGGGGACAACTGGATCGACCTCCAGCGCGGCCCGGCGGCCGACCCGGGCGCGGTCTGGACGCCCCGCGACCGCCGCAAGGCGCTCGCCCTGCTCGCCGCGCTGCCGCACCCGCCCGACGAGCCCACCGTCAAGCTCATCGCCAAGGAGGCCCGCAGCGGCAACCAGTGGCCCGGCGGCACCCCCGAACTGCGCACCTGGCGCGACGGCCTCGGCCTGCTGTACGAGGGCACCACCCCGCTCGACCCGCTCGTCTTCCTGCGCTACCTCAGGCTCGTGGAGCTCCACGCCTGCGCCCGTGAGGCCGGCGACCCCCTGCTCGCCGGCTGGATCAGCAAACGGCTGCGCCAGGACACCCGCCGGCACTTCCACGCCATGGTCCGCGACGCCACCATCCCCGACGAACTGAAGCCGCCCCCCGAGGACCACGGCCCCGAGCGCGTCGTGATCTCCTACCCCGGCCCCGGCGAGGGCCCCGTCGTGGCCCTGCTGCTCGACCCGGTGATCGGCGCGCAGCCCGTCCGGTTCTTCTGGCAGATCTGGTACGACGACGGAGACGGCCTGCCCGAGGTGCACGAGACGGACTCCTCGGTGCACGGGTACCGGCCCGACGAACTCGTCCAGGCACTGCGCGTGCCCCTCGGTGGACTGCTGGAGTCCAAGGACCGGGAGGGCCACCCCGTACCGCTCGAAGTCGCCCTGCCCGCCGAGCACTTCGACACCGCCGTGCACCGCTGGCGGTTCGCGGACATCGCCGAGCTGAACGACCCCGGGCACCTCGGCGCGCGCCGCCGCCTGGTGCTGCGCGCCCTCGAGCGCCGGGGAGATCCGGACAATCCCTGGCTGAGCCGGTGGCAGGACCTGGCGGTCGGGCACCGCTTCCAGGGCTGGCGCATGCCCCCGCCGGGCGCCGTGGACCCCTCCGGCTACCGCGCGGCCGAGCGCGACCGCATCCCCGTGATGTGCCGCCCGGCCGGACAGGGCGCCGGACGGGTCGCCATGAAGCACGCCCTGAACAGCGGCCACGCCGTCGCGCTGTGGCACATCGGCCCGCACCCGGAGCGCGGCGCCTGCCTGCCGGAGTGCGACACGCTGCACGCGCGCGTGGAGAAGTTCCTCGAAACGCTCGGCTCGCTGGCCGAACTCCCCGACCGGCTGCGGCTCGTCCGGCAGGACATCAGCGAACAGCGCCACGACAGCGCCTGGGCCGAACCGCTCGCCCTGCTCTACGACGACCCGCGCAGGCCCCTGCCGGGCGAGGAGACCGAACCCGTGGACGCGCCGCCGTGAACACCATCCAGGGCTGGCCGAAATCACCTGTGCACCAGGGCTGTTCTGGGTATGTTCTCAGGGGCCCGTTGCGGGCGCACGACGCCCCCGTCGGCCAGGACGTGGACTACCACCGACCGTCGACGAGGAGCACGGCATGAGCGAGTGGTTCATCTACCAGGGCACCGGGCAGCCGGATCCGGCCAGGATCGACGCGCTGCCCAAGCCGCCGCCCTGGCGGAGGTTCGACGCCCCGCCCGTCGACTACGCGGTCCCGGAGCTCGACTCCGCCACCCATCGCAGGCTCGGCGAGCGCACCGTCCCGCTGCCCGTCCAGGATCCCGACGCGCTCGAACTGGTCAACGCCGCCCTGTACTTGCGGCGCCCCCTGCTCGTCACCGGCGAGCCTGGCGTCGGCAAGTCCACGCTCGCCCACTCCGTCGCCTACGAACTCGACCTCGGCCGCGTCCTGGAGTGGCCGATCGTCAGCCGCAGCGAACTGCGCGACGGCCTCTACACCTACGACGCCATCGGCCGCCTCCAGGACGCCCAGCTCCCCGGCGAGGCCACCGCCCAGGACATCGGCCGGTACATCAAGCTCGGCCCGCTCGGCACCGCGCTGCTCGCCGCCGACAGGCCCCGGGTGCTGCTCATCGACGAGCTCGACAAGAGCGACATCGACCTGCCGAACGACCTGCTCAACGTCCTGGAGGAGGGCCGCTTCGCCATCCCCGAGCTGGAGCGCATCGCCGACCGCGCCCCCGAGGTGCGGGTCCTCACCGACGACGGCCGGCGCGTGGCCGTACGGGACGGCCAGGTCCGCTGCCGCGCCTTCCCGTTCGTCGTCATGACCAGCAACCGCGAGCGTGAGTTCCCCGCCGCCCTGCTGCGCCGCTGCATCCCGCTCGACTTGAAGGCCCCGCGCGAAGAGCGCCTCGCCGCCCTCGTCGAGGCCCACTTCGGCCAGGGCTCCTACGACGCCAACCACGATCTCGTCGACCGGTTCACCCAGGCCGAGGCGGACGGCGCGCTGCGCCCCACCGACCAGCTCCTCAATGCCATCTTCCTCGCCCAGCACGCCGCCCGCGAGGCCGGCCAGCGGCGCGAGGAGATCTCGGAGCTGCTGATGCAGCCCCTCGACCGAGGACCGCGCTAGCCCATGACCTCCCGCGCTCCCGGTGGCCCGACGAGCGGCGTGAGCCCGGTGCTCACGGCGCTGGTCGCGCGTATGCGGGACGCGGGGATCGCACCCGGGGTCGAGGAGCTGGCGGACGCGCTGTGGCTGGCGCGGTGGCTGCCGGCGCCCGCCGGACAACCCGCCGAGCCCCGGCTCGATCCCTCCTCCGGCCCGGAACCGCCCGGGGCGCACGGCACGCCGCCCCCACGCCCACAGCGGTCCCTCCCCCTGCCCACCGGGAGCGACGAGCCCGCGCAGCCCGACGGCGCCCGCCTGTTCGCCCCGGGTCCGGGCGGCGACGGCACCGGCACCCGGATGACCCCGGTCCGCGTCCCGGCCGCCCCCGCCCTGCCCGAACCCCTCGCCCTGCAACGAGGGTTACGGCCCCTGCAGCGCTACCGCGCGCCCGTACGGCCGGTTCCGCGCACCCTCGACGAGCGGGCCACCGCCGAACGCGCCGCCGAGTCCGGGCTCGTCCTGCCCGTCCTGCGCACCGACCGGCGCCGGGAGGCCCGCCTGCTGCTCCTGATGGACGTCTCCACCTCGACGGTCGTCTGGCAGCAGGCCCTCGACGAACTCCGCCAGGTCTGCGCCCGCGCCGGCGCCTTCCGCGAGGTGCAGATGCGCTATCTGCACGAGGCGCCCGGCGGAGCGCCCGGCTGCGCGGCGAGCCCGGAGCCCGGTGTCCCGCTCTACGCGCCGGAGCAGCTCAGCGATCCGACGGGGCGACGCGTCACGCTGGTCCTCAGCGACTGCGCCGGGCCCATGTGGCGCAGCGGCCGGGTGCAGCGGCTGCTGCACCGCTGGGCGGCCACCGCGCCCGTGGCCGTCGTACAGCCGTTGCCGCAGCGGATGTGGCTGCGGACCCATCTGCCCGCACGGCGTGGGTTGCTGCACCGGCGTGAGGGGCCGGCCGGGTCGCTGGGGTTCCGGCCGGACCGGGGGCCGGTGGAGGCCGGCGCGCTGCCGGTGCCCGTGCTGGCGTTGCGGCGGGAGTCGGTGGAGGGCTGGGCGCGGCTGGTGTCCGGTGCCACGGAGCAGTCGCTGGCCGCCGCGGCCGGGTGGGTGCGGGCCGATCACCCGGCGTCCGGGGCGCCCTTGCGGGCGGCGCAGGAGCGCGGCGCCGAGGAACGTGTGCGTGCGTTCTGGCGGCAGGCCTCGTCCGAGGCGCGGCGGCTGGCGGTGTGTCTGTCGGCGGTGCCGCTGTACCTGCCGGTGATGCAGCTCGTGCAGCACGCGATGCTGGCCGGGAGCGGGCCGGACGTCCTGTCCGAGGTGCTGTTGAGCGGGCTGCTGCGGCGGCGGGAGGACGCGGACGATCCGCGGACCGTGCGGTACGACTTCCTGCCGGGCGTCGCCTCCGAGCTGCGCTCGCGGCTGTCCGTCGACGAGGTGGAGCTGCTCTTCAAGCACTGCTCCGCGTACGTGGAACGCAAGTTCGGGCGCAGTGCGCGCAACTTCCCCGCCCTGGCCGGGGCGTTTCTGCGGGGAGCGGTGCCGCCGGACGGGGAGCTGTCGGCGGGCCCGGGGGAGCGGGAACCGGCAGGACTGTGGGCGTTCGCCGAGGTGTCGGCCGCGGTGCTGCGGGATCTGGGGACGCGGTTGCCGGCGGTGGCCGCGGCGGCCGGGCGGTCGGCGCAGGAGCTGCTGGAGCTGGGGCGGCGGGCGCTGGCCCGGTTCTACGAGGAGGGCCTGACCCGGGAACTCGACGCGGCGGTGGGATATTTCGGGGTGGCGGCGACCGATGCCGGCTCGGACGCGGAGCGGGTCCTCGCCCATGAGGACCTGGCCGACGCGCTGCTCACCCGGTGGCGGGTGCGGCGCGTGGGGGACGACCTCAGGGAGGCGTGGGAGGCGGTCGAAGACACTTCGTCCGTCTCCGGGCGACTCGTCCGGGGACTGGTGTGCTGGGCGCAGGCGCAGGAAGTGCGGTACGCGGGGGTCGGCTTCGACGGCATTCCGCAGAGCCTGCGGGAGTGGGCTCGTCAGGAGCCGGGGCGGGCCGAGGAGCGGGCACTGCGCGTGTTGCTGTACGTCGCCGAAGCGAGCCTCGTGGCCGTCATGGACGCGGGGGACGCGGGTTTGGAGCAGCGCAAGGTCGCCGCCGAGGTGCTGACGGATGTGCGGCGGGACATGGCGGGGTTGGGACCGGACGACGGGATCGACGCCGAGTTCTGGTACGTCCGCCACCTGGAGCGGGCCGGTGACGCGGTGGAGGTGTGGCTGGGGGGCCTGGACGGGTTCGTCGTACGGGGGCGGTTGTGGCTGGACCTGGCCCGGCAGTACGCGGGGAAGGGGCCGGTGGCCAGGTCCGCCCCCGACCGGTGGCGCGCCGAGTACTGCGCCGCGCGGGCCGGTGACGACCTCGTCGCGGCGGCCGGCGACGAGACCCTCCTGCCGGACGCGGTGCGCTGCCGGGTCTGGCTGGACGCGGCGGCCGCCATCGAGATCGAGCAACCCCCACGCGAGGACGGCCGGGAGCGGCGGACGCTGCTGTACGCGGTGAACGAGGCCTTGCGGGCCGCGGGCGACGACAAGGAGCTGAGGTTCGAGTGCCACGCGTGGGCCGCGAGGATCTACAGCGACCGCTACGCTCACTCCGCGGACCCGGCCCAGCTGGACCGAGCCATCGACGCGTGGTCCGAGGCCGCAGCGCTCCTCCACCTGGACGACCCCCGGCGGCCGGAGGTGTCGGCCGACCTCGGTCGTGCCCTGCTCCAGCGGTTCGTACAGGCGGGACAGTCGCCGGACGACCTCGCCCGGGCCGTCCACATGCTGCGCCGCGCGGTCGAGCAGTCCCTGCCCGACGATCCCCAGCTGCCCCTGCGGCGCCGGAGCCTGGCGGACGCGTACATCATGCGCTACCGCGAGACCGACGTACTGACCGAGCTGTACGAGGCCGACTGGCTGCTGGGCGCGGCCGTTCGCGCCGCCGACGACCCGGCGGACCTCGCCCGGTGCTGGAACAGCCGCGCACACGTGGCCCTGGAGCTGTACGGGCGCACCGAGGCGGTCACGGACCTGCACACGGCGATCGACTGGTTCGGCAAGGCCGTCGCGTACGCCGAGGAGGCGGGCGACGACGCCCTGGTGGCCGAGGCCCTCAGGGGGCGTGCCCAGGCACGGGAGCGGCAGGGCAGACCCGCCACGGCCCGCAGCGACTACGAACGTGCCCGACGCCTGACCGACCCCGCGCGTGCCGACGACTTCGACCGGCGCCGCTCCCCCCTGTCCCCCGAAACGGCCGACGAGTGATCCTTCCCGCCGACGACACCCACATACCCCTCCCGGAGATCGCGCCACCCGATCACACCGACCACCCGGTATTGGCCGCGATCCTCGCCGAACTCCGGGCACGAGAGGGGGAGCCCACCGTCGTCGCCCACTACGAGGACGCGCCATGAGGACCCACCCGGCATGGCCGTACGACACCCTGGACCCGCGCGCCCACGAGCCCGTCCCGTTCCGGCAGTTCGTGCTGAAGGTGCACGGCCGCTGCAACCTCGACTGCACCTACTGCTACCTCTACCAGGGCCCCGACCACGGCTGGCGCGACCGCCCACGGAGCGCCTCCGCCCGCACCATGCGCCGCACGGCACACCGCATCGCCGAGCACGTCCGCGCCCACCGCCTCGACGCCATCCGTATCGAACTCCACGGCGGCGAACCCCTCCTCACCGGCCCCGACCCGGTCCTCGCCTACGCCGATGCCGTACGCGAGGCCGTCGACTGCCAGGTCACCGCCACCGTCCAGACGAACGGCACGCGGCTGACGCGGGGGACCCTCGACCGCCTCGCCGAGGCCGGTATCCGGGTCGGCCTCAGCCTCGACGGCGGCCGCCCCGCGCACAACGCCCGCCGCGTCGACCACGCCGGCCGCCCCGCCTGGCCCGCCGTCCGCGCGGCAGCGGAGCGGCTCGCGGAGCGCCCGGAGTCGTACGCCGGCATCCTCTGCACGATCGACCTGGCCGCCGATCCGCTCGACGTCTACGGCTCCCTGGTCCGCCTGCGGCCGCCCGGCATCGACTTCCTCCTGCCGCACGCCAACTGGGGCACGTACGGCCGGCCCCCGGGAAGGCACCGCCCTGCCCCCACCCCGTACGGCGACTGGCTCACCACCGTCTTCGACGCCTGGTGGGACGGGCAGCGCCCCGCAGTCCCCACCCGCATCCGGCTGTTCCAGGAGATCGCCGCCCTCCTCCTCGGCGCCCCCAGCCGCGCCGAGGCCGTGGGACTGTCGCCCATGGCGGCCGTCGTCGTGGAGACCGACGGCGCCATCGAGCAGGTCGACGCGCTCAGGTCGGCGTACGAGGGAGCTTCCGAGACCGGGCTTGACGTCCACCGGCACTCCTTCGACCAAGCCCTGCGCCACCCCGGCGTGGCCGCACGCCAGCTGGGCGAGCGGGCGCTCGCCGACGAGTGTCGCAGCTGCCCCGTGGGGAAGGTGTGCGGTGGCGGGAACTATGTGCACCGGTACGCCCCGGGGACCGGGTTCCGGCACCCGAGCGTCTACTGTGCCGATCTGGAGCGGCTCGTCCGCCACATCTCCCGTCGGCTGACCGGTACCCTGCTCAACCCAGCACCTCTGCAGCCGACTTGACGCACAATTGAATAACCTGTGCACACTCGTGGCCAGGTTCAGTCGAGGGGAAACGGCGAGATGGCGGCGGAACTCGGACACGTCACGGTGGTGTTCGCCGGGCAGAGCGAGTCCTGGGCCAAGTGGATCGACCACCAGATCCGGGCCGCGGGACGGGGCACCACGCTGGTCAGGTGGAACCCGCTGCGGCGACCGCCGTCCGCCGAGGCGTTCGCCGAGCTGCTGAGCGCGCCGGGGCGCGTGCTGCTGGTGATCGACGACTGGCACGAGCGGCTCGGCGCCGAGCGGTTCGACGCCTGGGCCGAGGCCCTGCGGCAGGTGCTGCCGACGTACCACGACCGCATCGCCGCCGTGAGCATCACCGCCCGGCCCATGCCGGAGGCCGTCATCGCCCTGGCCCCCGTCGAACTGCGCGGCCTGCGGCCGGAGATCGCGCGCACCCGCGTCCTGGAGTGCGCGGGCATCCCGGCCCCGGGCACCCTGATCGACCTGCGCCGCGGCCCCCGGTTCCCCGACGACCCGCCGGACGTGTGGCAGGTCCCGCGCCGCAACCGCCGTTTCATCGGCCGCACCGAACTGCTGGAGAAGGTCTACGGCGCCTTCTCCGCCGCGGGGCTCGACGGCGCCGCCGTGGCGCTGCTCGGCCCGGGCGGCTTCGGGAAGACGCAGCTGGCGCTGGAGTACGTCCACCGGTTCGCGGGCGAGTACGACATCGTGTGGTGGGTCAGCGCCGCCCAGCGCGTCACCGCCCGCCAGCAGTTCGCCGACCTCGCGACCGCGCTGGAGCTGCGGGACGCCGGTGATCTGTCGGCCACCATCACGGCCGTACGGCGGGAACTCGACCGCACCCGGCGCCCCTGGCTGCTCGTCCTGGACGGTGCCGGCGACCCGGAGCGGCTGGTCGACCTGCTGCCCGAGGGGCGCGGGCACGTCCTGATCACCACGCACCGCAGCGAGTGGGGCGCCCACGCCGAGAACATCGCCGTGCCCGTCTTCGAGCGCGGCGAGAGCGTCGCCTTCGTCTCGCGGCGCACGGAGCGGCTCAGCGACACCCAGGCCACGCGCCTCGCCGAGGCCGTGGAGGACATGCCGCTGCTGCTCGACCAGACGGCCGCGTGGCTGGACATCAACCCGACCGTGCCGGTCGACGACTACATCCGGGACATCCGCGACGGCCGCCCGGCCCGCTTCGGTGTGATGCCCTCCGGCCAGTACCCGGAGAGCTTCGAGGTCGCCTGGGCCAAGCTCGTCAACACCCTGCGCGAGGGCTCCGAGTCCGCCTGGCAGCTCCTCAATCTGCTCGTGTGCTTCTCGCACGACGTGGTGCCGGTACGGCTGCTGCAGACGGCCCGGCACGGCGATCTGCCCGACGAACTCGCCGAGTTGATCACCGAGCCCAGCAGCTGGAACACCGCGCTGCGCCGGCTGTCGGAGATCACCTCCATGCGCATCGAGTACGAACCCGGCCCGCGGATGGACACCCAGACCGTCGGCACCCTGCGCATGCACCGCCTCTTCCACCGTTTCGTCCGCTCCATCCAGTCACCCGCCGACGCCGAGCGCTATTCGGCCGCCGCCCGCAAGGTCCTCGTCTCCGCCGACCCGCGCGACTCCTCCTCGCCCGGCAACTGGGCCCGGTACGCCTCCCTCATCCCGCACCTGGAACCGTCCGGTGCCCTAGAGTCGGCCGACGACGACGCCCGGCAACTCGTCCTGAACTGCATCGAATACCTGCGGATGCGCGGCGAGTACCACGACGGCTGGTGGCTCAGCCGTACGGCCGTGGGGCACTGGCGGGCCACCTCCGGCGACACCGACCGCTCGGTGCTCGTCGCCGGCCACCAGCTCGCCAACATGCTGCGCCGCCTCGGCCGGTACGAGGACGCCAAGACGGCCGGCCAGGAGATCCTCGCGCGCCTCGAACGCGCCGACGACGTACGGCCCATCGAGATCATCCGCGCCAAGGACGGCCTCGGCGGCACCCTCATGGCGCTCGGCCGCTACGCCGAGGCCCACGCCCTGTTCGAGGAGGCCGCCACGACGGCCGCCGCGGAACTCGGCGGGGAGCAGGTGCCGCGCACCCTCGCCGTCCGCAGCAACCTCGCCGTCGCCCTCGGCCTGGAGGGCCGCTACGCCGAGTCCCTCGCCCTGCACCGCAAGATCTTCGAGGCCCGGCTGGACATCCTCGGCGGCCGCGACGCCCTCACCCTCAACTCCGCGCTGCGCACCGCCTGGATGCTGCGGCTGCTCGGCAGCTACCGGGAGGCGCTGGCCATCCAGGGCCACAACTCCCGTGTGCACAGCCAGGTGCTGGACCGCACCCACGGCCAGACCCTGCTCGCCGAGCACAACCTCGCCCTGTGCGCCCGCCGCGTCGGCGATCTGCAGTTCGCGTACGCCATGCTGCGCGGGGTCCGGGAGAAGCTGATCCGCCGGCGCGGCCCGCTGCACCCGGACACGCTGATGGTGTCCTGCGACTACGCGATGCTGCTGCGCGACCTGGACCGCACCGAGGAGGCCCGCGACCTGGCCGAGGCCACCGCCACCCACTACGCCGCCCAGCTCGGCGAACGCCACCCGTACGCGATCGGCGCGCGGGACAACGTCGCGACCGTCATGCGCGACCTGGGCGAGCACCGGGTGGCGCTGGACCTGTCCCGGCAGGCCGCGCGTCAGATGCGGCGGGCGGTCGGCAGGGAGCACCCGTGGGCCATCGGCTGCGCCAAGAACGAGGTCGCCGCGCTGGCCGCCGTGGGACGGACCGATGAGGCGGCGGCGCTGGGCCGGGAGGCGGCCGACCGGTCCGCGCGTGTGCTGGGCGACGCGCATGTCCTCACCATCAGCCTGCGGGCCGGGCTCGCGCTCGACCTGGCCGACCTGGGCGAGCGGGACGAGGCCGAGTCACTGCACGAGGCCGCGGTGACCCGCCTCACCTCACTTCTCGGCGCCGACCACCCCCACACCCGCTACATCCTCGAACGCCGCCGCCCGTACTGGGACTTCGAGCCCCAGCCGATCTGATCGACCGAGGGTGCGGCAGTTCCCTAGGGGCGCGGGGCTGTATCGATATGCGGCTCCGCCGCGTGGGCGCGACCAGCCACGACGCATCCGCAGCCGCGAACGGACTCAACCAGCCCCGTGGGCAGGCGAAGGGCCCGGTACCGAGTAAGAACTCGGTACCGGGCCCTGAGCGTCGGCTGAACCGCCGGAGGCCTACGCCTCGAAGACCTCACGCACCAGCTGCTCCTGCTCCGCCTGGTGGCGCTTGGCCGAACCCACCGCCGGGGACGAGGAGTGCGGGCGCGAGATGCGCCGCAGCCGCTCGCCGTGCGGGACGTCCGCGCCGACCGCCAGGTCCAGGTGGTCGATCAGGTTGAGCGCGATGAACGGCCAGGCACCCTGGTTCGCCGGCTCCTCCTGCGCCCACAGGTACTTCTCGGCGTTCGGGTACTTCTTGATCTCCGCCTGGAGTTCGGCACCCGGCAGCGGGTACAGCCGCTCGATGCGGATGATCGCCGTGTCCGTGACGCCGCGCTTGACCCGCTCGGCCTCCAGGTCGTAGTACAGCTTGCCGGCCACGAAGACGACCTTGCGGACCGCGGCCGGGTCCACCGTCGCGTCGCCGATGACGGGACGGAACTGACCCGACGTGAACTCCTCCGTCTTCGACGCGGCGGCCTTCAGGCGCAGCATCGACTTCGGGGTGAACACCACCAGCGGCTTGTGGTGCGGGTTGTGCACCTGCCACCGCAGGAGGTGGAAGTAGTTCGACGGCAGGGTCGGCATGGCGACCGTCATGTTGTTCTGCGCGCACAGCTGGAGGAACCGCTCGACACGGGCCGAGGAGTGGTCCGGGCCCTGGCCCTCGTAGCCGTGCGGCAGGAGCAGGGTGACGCCGGACGTCTGGCCCCACTTCTGCTCGGCTGCCGAGATGTACTCGTCGACCACCGTCTGGGCGCCGTTGACGAAGTCGCCGAACTGCGCCTCCCACATCACGAGCGCGTCGGGGCGGGCCAGCGAGTAGCCGTACTCGAAGCCCATGACCGCGTACTCGGACAGCAGGGAGTTGTAGACGTTGTAACGCGCCTGCTCCTCGGACAGGTACTGCAGCGGCGTGTACTCCTCGCCCGACTCGCGGTCGATGAGGACCGCGTGGCGCTGGCCGAAGGTGCCGCGCTGGGAGTCCTGGCCGGACAGCCGGACCGGGGTGCCCTCCAGCAGCAGGGAGCCGACCGCGAGGGTCTCGCCCATGCCCCAGTCGATCGTGCCGTCCTCGACCATCGTCGCCCGGCGCTGCAGCTGCGGCAGCAGACGCGGGTGCACGTGGAAGGAGTCCGGGATGTTGACCTGGGACTCGGCGATGCGCTTGACGACCTCCGAGGAGATCGCGGTGCTCACGGCGACCGGGAAGTCCGCCTGGGGGTCCGGCACCGGGCCGGTGCCCTGCGGGGACGTGACCGCCTCGCGGACCTCGGTGAAGACCTTCTCCAGCTGCCCCTGGTAGTCCTGCAGGGCCTGCTCGGCCTCTTCCAGGGTGATGTCGCCGCGACCGATCAGGGACTCGGTGTAGAGCTTGCGCACCGAGCGCTTCTTGTCGATCAGGTCGTACATCAGCGGCTGGGTGAAGGCCGGGTTGTCCGACTCGTTGTGACCGCGGCGGCGGTAGCAGATGAGGTCGATCACCACGTCCTTGTTGAACGCCTGGCGGAACTCGAAGGCGAGCCGCGCCACGCGCACGACAGCCTCGGGGTCGTCGCCGTTCACGTGGAAGATCGGGGCCTCGATCATGCGGGCCACGTCCGTCGCGTACATGGAGGAACGCGAGGACTCGGGGGCCGCGGTGAAGCCGACCTGGTTGTTGATGACGATGTGGACCGTGCCGCCGGTGCGGTAGCCGCGCAGCTGCGACATGTTCAGGGTCTCGGCCACCACGCCCTGGCCCGCGAAGGCCGCGTCGCCGTGCAGCGCGACCGGCAGGACCGTGAAGTCCGTGCCGCCCTTGTTGATGATGTCCTGCTTGGCGCGGGCGATGCCCTCGATGACCGGGTCGACCGTCTCCAGGTGGGACGGGTTGGCGGCCAGCGAGACGGTGATCTGCTCGCCGTCCAGGCCGGTGAAGGTGCCCTGGGCGCCCAGGTGGTACTTCACGTCGCCGGAGCCGTGCATCGACTTCGGGTCGAGGTTGCCCTCGAACTCGCGGAAGATCTGCGCGTACGACTTGCCGACGATGTTCGCGAGGACGTTCAGGCGGCCACGGTGGGCCATGCCGATGACGACCTCGTCCAGACGGGACTCGGCCGCGGAGTCGATCACCGCGTCGAGCAGCGGGATGACGGACTCGCCGCCCTCCAGCGAGAAGCGCTTCTGGCCGACGTACTTCGTCTGCAGGAAGGTCTCGAAGGCCTCCGCGGCGTTCAGGCGGCGCAGGATCCGCAGCTGCTCCTCGCGCTCCATCTTGGAGTGCGGGCGCTCCACGCGGTCCTGGATCCACTTGCGCTGCTTGGGGTCCTGGATGTGCATGAACTCGATGCCGATGGTGCGGCAGTACGAGTCGCGCAGCACGCCGAGGATGTCGCGCAGCTTCATCAGGGACTTGCCGGCGAAGCCGCCGACCGCGAACTCGCGCTCCAGGTCCCACAGGGTGAGCCCGTGCTCGGTGATGTCCAGGTCGGGGTGCTTGCGCTGCTTGTACTCCAGCGGGTCGGTGTCGGCCATGACGTGGCCGCGGACCCGGTAGGAGTGGATCAGCTCGAAGACACGGGCGGCCTTGGTGACGTCGTCGTCGTGGCTGGCGTCGATGTCCTTGAGCCAGCGGACCGGCTCGTAGGGGATGCGCAGCGCCTCGAAGATGTCGTCGTAGAAGCCGTTCTCGCCGAGGAGCAGGTTCGCGACCTGGCGCAGGAACTCGCCGGAGGCGGCGCCCTGGATGACCCGGTGGTCGTAGGTCGACGTGAGCGTCATGACCTTCGAGATGCCGAGCTTGTTCAGGGTGTCCTGGGAGGTGCCCTGGAACTCCGCCGGGTAGTCCATGGAGCCGACGCCCATGATGACCGACTGGCCGGGCATCAGACGCGGGACGGAGTGGACCGTGCCGAGGCCGCCCGGGTTGGTCAGGGAGACCGTGACACCGGTGAAGTCGTCCATCGTCAGCTTGCCGTCACGGGCGCGGCGGACGATGTCCTCGTAGGCCTGCCAGAACTCGAAGAAGTTCAGCGTCTCGGCCTTCTTGATGGCGGCCACGACGAGCTGGCGGTCGCCGTTGGGCTTCACCAGGTCGATGGCCAGGCCGAGGTTGACGTGCGCCGGCTTGATGAGGGTCGGCTTGCCGTCCTTCTCGCCGAAGGCGTAGTTCATCGCCGGCATGGCCTTGATGGCCTGCACCATCGCGTACCCGATCAGGTGCGTGAAGGAGATCTTCCCGCCGCGGGCGCGCTTGAGGTGGTTGTTGATGACGATGCGGTTGTCGAACAGCAGCTTCACCGGGACCGCGCGGACCGACGTGGCGGTCGGCAGCTCCAGCGAGGCGTTCATGTTCTTCGCGACCGCGGCGGCCGGGCCGCGCAGCGTGACCAGCTCCGGGCCCTCGGGGGCCGCGGCGGCGGGAGCGGCCGTCGGCTTCGGCTGAGCGGGCGCCTGTGCGGGCTGCGCCGGCTTGGCCGGGGCCGGGGCCGCGGGCTTGGCCGCGGGAGCCGGGACCTGCGCGGCGGGGGCCGCAGCGGGCTTCGGAGCGGCCGCGGGGGCCGGGGCGGCGGCCTGGGGGGCCGGGGCCGCGGGCTGGGCCTGAGGGGCCGTGCTGGTGGTCTCTGCGGCCCCCGCGGCCGCAGTACCCGCCGCAGCCGGGGTGGCAGGAGCACCCGGCTTGTAATCGGCGAAGAAGTCCCACCAGGCTCGGTCTACCGAATTCGGGTCCTGGAGGTACTGCTGATAGATCTCGTCGACGAGCCACTCGTTTGGACCGAACGCGGCAGCGGGGTTCTTCCCGGCTTGGTCGTCGGTGGAGACGCTCGGGTTACTGGGGGACTGTGGCGACACGGCGGCAACCGCCCTCTTCCGCTTCACAAGGTGATGGACAGCGGGAATAAAGGCTACGCCTCCACGGCCGGGAAGGTCAGGTCGAGCAAGGTCATCGTCGCGTAAGTCACATCGAAAATCTTGTTTCAGGGCTTGATATGGCGGGAAACAAGCGTGGTTCCGCATGTGAGAGGGTGCGTGGGCACCGGCCCGGCGCGCCGTCGTCCGGCCGATCGCGCGGGCCTGCCCCTGATCACACGTGTCCAGCTGCCCGGCAGCGGCGCGGGCGCCCGTGGATCTTGTTCTTCCGGTTCGGACTTTACGTCAACTTGGGACGGAAGTCAGTCCCGGGAGAGTGACGATGATCCGGCAGCCCCGCTCGGATTCGGCCACACCGATCCGGCCACCGTGCAGATCCACCGCCCAGCGGGCGATCGCGAGACCGAGTCCCGTACCGCCGTCGCTGCCGGGGCCGTGCGGCCGGGTCACCGCGCCCCGGTTGAAACGCTCGAACACCCGGCGCCACTCCGACCTCGGGATGCCGGGGCCCTCGTCCAGGACCTCCAGCTCCAGCGACTCCGGCTGCGGCCCGCGCCGCGCCTTCACCGTCACCCGGCCGTGCGGCGGGCTGTGCTTGACCGCGTTGTCGATCAGGTTGGCGACCACCTGGTGGATGCGCTCGGGGTCCGCGTGCGCGGTCAGCTCGGGCGGGGAGACGTCCAGGTGCAGATGGACGTCGGTGCGCGTGTGGCTGCCCGAGCCGGAGGCGATGCCGGCGCGCGCCGAGGCCACCATGTTGGCCTCCTTCAGCACGCCCGAGAGGTACGGCCACACCTCGAAGCGGCGCATCTTCAGCGGTACGACGCCGTTGTCGAGCCGGGACAGGTCCAGCAGGGTCTCCACCAGCCGGCCGAGCCGCTCGGTCTGCTTCAGGGCCGTCCGCATGGTCTCCGGGTCGGCCTCGGTGACCCCGTCGACGATGTTCTCCAGCACCGCGCGCAGCCCGGCGATGGGCGTCCGCAGCTCATGGGAGACGTTCGCGACCAGCTCTTTTCGCTGGCGGTCCTGGGCCTCCAGCTCGTCCGCCATGACGTTGATCGTCTGGGCCAGGTCGCCCAGCTCGTCCCGGCGGCCCTCACTCACCCGGCGGGTGTAGTCGCCCTGGGAGATCGACCGTGCCACGGCGTTCATCTCGTCCAGCGGCATGGTCAGCGAGTGCGCCACGAACTGCGTGATCAGCAGGGTGGCGATCATCGAGAAGACCGTGATGAAGCGCAGCTCGGTCTTGGTGTGCACGGCGACGATCGACAGACCGGTGGTGATCAGCACCGCGATGACGACCAGCGCGCCCAGCTTGGTCTTGATCGAGAACGGGCGTACGCCGCCCCAGGGGTCCTCGGTGGGTGTCCCGGGGCTCCTGCGTGCGGCCTGCCGCCCGTCGCCGCTCATGGTGTGGGCGTCTCCAGCGCGTACCCGACGCCGTGCACGGTACGGATCCGCTCGGCGCCGATCTTCCGGCGCAGCGCCTTGATGTGGCTGTCGACCGTACGGGTGCCGGAGGCGTCCGCCCAGTCCCACACCTCGGCCAGCAGCTGCTCCCGGGAGAGCACCGCGCGCGGGGTGTTCGCCAGGCACACCAGCAGGTCGAACTCGGTGGGTGTGAGGTGGACGTCCTCGGACTTCACCCGCACCCGGCGCTGCGCGTGGTCGATCTCCAGCTCACCGAGGCGCAGGATGCCGGAGCGCGGGGTGGTGGCGGCCAGCGCCGCCCGCTCCACCCGGCGCAGCAGCACGTGCACCCGTGCGGCCAGCTCCCGCATCGAGAACGGCTTGGTCATGTAGTCGTCCGCGCCGACCCCGAGACCGACCAGCATGTCCGTCTCGTCGTCGCGCGCGGTCAGCATCAGCACCGGCACCGGGCGCTGCGCCTGCACCCGCCGGCAGACCTCGAGGCCGTCGAAGCCCGGCAGCATGATGTCGAGGATCAGCAGATCGGGCTGCCAGGCCTCGGCCGTGTCCACGGCGGACGGGCCGTCCGACGCGGTCTGTACGAGAAATCCCTCGGCGCGGAGCCGGGCCGCGATGGCGTCGACGATCGTGGGATCGTCCTCGACGACCAGCACCCGGCGCTGTGCGCCCGGGGTGGTCGTCGCCGCGCCGCTCTGGGAGGTGTGTGTCTGCTCCATCGCCCGCCCCTGCTTGTTGCTTTCCGGAACCAGTGGGGTGATCCCATGTCTGCGATTGACGCTTGAATGATCCGCGTCAGGGCAGCACATTACGGGGATCCACCGCGGTGTCGCTATCCAGGTCGGACGCCGAGGTGTACCGCGTCCGGAACGCCCCGGGCAACGGGCACCTCTTCGGTACGCACCTGACGGAACCCGGCATTCCGCAAGGTTCCTTCAAATTCCGGAGAGGGTTCGGCGGACCACACGGCGAGCACCCCGCCGGGGTTCAACACCCTTGAGCAGGCGGTGAGTCCGGCCGGCGCGTAAAGGGTGTGGTTGTCGTCCGTCACGGTCCAGCCGGGGCCGTTGTCGATGTCCAGGCAGAGCGCGTCGAACGTGTCGGATGTCTCATTGACGAACGTCACGAGATCGCTCTCCACGATCTCGGTGCGCGGATCGCCGAGCGCGTCCGCGGTGACCTCCGCCAGCGGCCCGTCCCGGTGCCAGCCGACGACGGCGGGCTCCCGCTCGACCACGGTGATCCGCCCCCACCGGGGGTCCGCCGCGGCATGTGCGAGTGAGAATCCCACTCCCAGCCCGCCGATCAGCACTTTCGGCTCGGGCCGCCCGTCCAGCGCGGCGTACGCGGCGTCCACCAGCAGCCGCTCCGAGCGCCCGTCGGAGGTGTCCATCAGGAAGCAGCCGTTGGCGATGATCTGCAGCACCGTTCCGTGCCGGCGCAGCACCACCTCACCGAACGGGCCGTCGCGCCGGTCGAGGACCACGGGGGAGTCGTACACGGCAGTCATGAGCCCATCTTGGTCGAACGGGGCTTGGCGTTCACGGGAATTCCCGATGTCGACCGCTCCATGGTGACGGCCGTGGTGGTGTGCGGACGCTTCTGGAGCGTGAGAGGTTGCTGTGAATCGGCTCTCGGGTGGCGTCGGTCATAGACAGCGGCCTCGGGAACGCGAAGGGTGGGGCGCGACGGAAGGAGCGCCACACCGTGGAACGGATCGTGACCGGCCCCGTGACGGCCGCGTCCCCGCCCCAGGGCACGCCTCTTCCGGCCACCGGCCTGCCGGACGTCGCCGGGCTGCTCGACGGCGTCCCACGGCAACGCGAGCTGCACGCCCCGGTCGCGGTCGCGACACCGGTACGGGCCATGTCGCCGGCCCCGGCCGCGTCGCCGGTCCCCGCCGTGCCCCGGCCCTCCTTCCGGCCGTGGCACCCGCTGCTTTCCCTCCGGCCCTGGCACCTGCTGCCCAGCCCGGCCGGCACCCCGTTCACCTTCGCCTACGCGGCCGTCCTGGCCGTCACCTCCGTGGTGGCGGCCCTGGCCGACCCGGGACTGGTGCACACCCTCTACCAGGACTCCAGCACGGACGTCGCCCATCTGCTGCGTTCGCCCGCCCTCGTATTGCTGGCGAGCGCGCTGTGGATCGCGGGGGGTGTCCTCTCGCCGTACGCGCTCGCGTTCGTGCTGGTGCTCACCGCGCTGGAGCGGCGCATAGGCGGTGCGCGGACCGCCTGCGTCTTCCTGGCCGGCCATGTCCTGGCCACCCTCGCCACCGAGATCCCCGTGGGCCTGGCCGTCCTCTTCGGCCACCTCCCCACCACCTCACTGCACCGGCTCGACTACGGCATCAGCTTCGGCGTCGCCGCCAGCATCGGCTCCCTGGCCGGCCTCCTGCGCCCCTGGCTCCGCTGGCCCCTGCTCGCCCTGACGGCCGGTCTCCTGCTGAACGACCTGATCGCGTTCCTGGACCCCATGACCAACTGGGGCCACCTGATCGCTTTGACGATAGGCGTGACGAGCTGGCCCCTTGTGCGCCGGTGGACTGTGCGCAACTGATCGCTCACAGCGAACAAACAAGGGGAACACCAGCAGCCCCCGGGTAGTTGAGTCGGCATAGCTCAACTTGACTGCAGAAGGGGAGATCATGGCTACTGAGTCCTCCGCGTTCACGCTCGTCCTGCCCGTGCTCCCGCTCGACGACGAGGTCGTGCTGCCCGGCATGGTGGTTCCGCTGGACCTGAGCGACGCCGAGGTGCGGGCCGCGGTGGAGGCCGCACAGGCCGCCGCCCGGTCCGAACCGGGCAAGCCCAGGGTGCTGCTGGTGCCACGGATCGACGGCACGTACGCGAAGACCGGGGTGCTGGGCACGGTCGAGCAGGTCGGCCGGCTGGCCGACGGTGACCCGGGGGCTCTGATCCGCGGCCGCAGCCGCGTACGGATCGGCGCGGGCACCACCGGTCCCGGCGCGGCCCTGTGGGTCGAGGGCGCGCGGGTCGAGGAGACCGTGCCGGAACCGCTGCCCGGCCAGGTCGCCGAGCTGGTCAAGGAGTACAAGGCCCTCGCCACCAACTGGCTGAAGAAGCGCGGTGCCTGGCAGGTCGTGGACCGCGTCCAGGCCATCGACGACGTCTCCGCGCTCGCCGACAACTCCGGCTACTCACCGTTCCTCACCATCGAACAGAAGGTCGAACTGCTGGAGACCGCCGACCCGGCGGCCCGGCTCAAGCTCGCCACGCAGCAGCTCCGCGACCACCTCGCCGAGCAGGACGTGGCCGAGACCATCGCCAAGGACGTCCAGGAGGGCGTGGACAAGCAGCAGCGCGAGTTCCTGCTGCGCCGCCAGCTGGAGGCCGTCCGCAAGGAACTGCGCGAGCTGAACGGCGAGCAGGACGGCGAGGAGTCCGACGACTACCGCGCCCGCGTGGAGGCCGCCGACCTGCCGGAGAAGGTCCGCGAGGCCGCGCTCAAGGAGGTCGACAAGCTGGAGCGGTCCAGCGACCAGTCCCCGGAGGGCTCCTGGATCCGCACCTGGCTGGACACCGTCCTGGAGATGCCCTGGAACGAGCGGACCGACGACAACGCGTCCGCGTACGACATCCAGGGCGCCAAGGCGATCCTGGACGCCGAGCACGCGGGCCTTCAGGACGTGAAGGAGCGCATCACCGAGTACCTCGCGGTGCGCAAGCGGCGCGGTGAGCGCGGCCTGGGCGTCATCGGGGGGCGGCGCGGAGGTGCCGTACTGGCCCTGGTGGGCCCGCCCGGTGTCGGCAAGACGTCGCTCGGCGAGTCCGTCGCCCACGCCATGGGCCGCAAGTTCGTCCGCGTCGCCCTCGGCGGCGTCCGCGACGAGGCCGAGATCCGCGGTCACCGCCGTACGTACGTCGGCGCGCTGCCCGGCCGGATCGTGCGGGCCGTCAAGGAGGCCGGGTCGATGAACCCGGTGGTCCTGCTCGACGAGATCGACAAGGTGGGCTCCGACTTCCGCGGCGACCCGGCCGCGGCCCTGCTCGAAGTCCTGGACCCGGCGCAGAACCACACCTTCCGGGACCACTACCTGGAGGTCGAGCTCGACCTGTCGGACGTGGTCTTCCTGGCCACCGCCAACGTCCTGGAGGCCATCCCGGAGGCGCTCGCCGACCGTATGGAGATCGTCCGCCTGGACGGCTACACCGAGGACGAGAAGGTCGTCATCGCCCGCGACCACCTGCTCCCGCGCCAGCTGGAGCGGGCCGGCCTGGCGAAGGACGAGGTCACCCTGGACGAGAGCGCCCTGCGCAAGCTGGCCGGCGAGTACACGCGCGAGGCGGGCGTGCGCACCCTGGAGCGGTCCATCGCCCGGCTGCTGCGCAAGGTCGCGGCCCAGCACGAACTCGGCGAGCGGGAGCTGCCGTTCACCGTGGGGGAGGAGGACCTGCGCGGTCTGATCGGGCGCCCGCACCACGTGCCCGAGTCCGCCCAGGATCCGGCCGAGCGCCGTACGTCCGTCCCCGGCGTGGCGACCGGTCTGGCGGTCACCGGCGCGGGCGGCGACGTGCTCTTCGTCGAAGCCTCCCTGGCCGATCCGGAGACGGGCGCGGCGGGCCTGACCCTGACCGGTCAGCTCGGTGACGTGATGAAGGAATCGGCGCAGATCGCGCTGAGCTTCCTGCGCAGCCACGGCGCCGAACTGGAACTCCCGGTCGGTGACCTGAGGGACCGGGGCGTGCACATCCACTTCCCGGCGGGCGCGGTCCCGAAGGACGGCCCGAGCGCCGGCATCACGATGACCGCGGCGCTCGCGTCCCTCCTCTCCGGCCGGCTGGTCCGCACGGACGTGGCGATGACCGGCGAGGTCTCGCTGACCGGCCGGGTGCTGCCCATCGGCGGCGTCAAGCAGAAGCTGCTCGCCGCCCAGCGTGCCGGGGTGACCACCGTGATCATCCCCAAGCGCAACGAGCCCGACCTGGACGACGTCCCGGCCGAGGTGCTGGACCGGCTCGACGTCCACACCGTGACCGACGTCCGCCAGGTCCTGGAGCTGGCGCTCGCGCCCGCGACGAACGGCGCGACGCCGGAGGTTCCCGTGGCGGCGTGACGGACGCTTCGGGAAAGGCGAGGCCCGGGTCCCGTGAGGGAGGCCCGGGCCTTGGCCATGCGCTCATACCGGGATAGGTCGATAGAATTCAGGCGTGAGTTGGCCCCCCAAGAGCCCCTCCGGCCTGATCGGGGCCGAGATCGCGGGTTACCGGGTGGAACGCGAACTCGGCCGCGGTGGCATGGCCGTCGTCTACTGCGCCAAGGACCTGCGCCTCGGCCGGACGGTCGCCCTCAAGCTGCTCGCCCCCGAGTACACCCGCAACGACGCCTTCCGCCGCCGTTTCGCCCAGGAGTCCCGGGTGGCCGCCGCCATCGACCACCCCAACATCGTCCCCGTCTTCGAGGCCGGCGAGTTCGACGGCGTGCTCTACATCGCCATGTGCTTCGTCTCCGGCAAGGACCTGCGCGCCCTGATCGACCGGGAGGGCCAGCTGCCGGTCGCCACGGCGCTGCGCATCGCCGCCCAGCTGGCGTCCGCCCTCGACGCGGCCCACGCGCGCGACCTGGTGCACCGGGACGTCAAACCGGCCAATGTGCTCGTCGCCAAGGGGGTCGACAGCGATCACCCCGAGCACGTCTACCTCACCGACTTCGGGCTGGCGAAGAAGTCGCTGTCGCTGACCGGGTTCACCACCGCGGGCGAGTTCGTCGGCACCCTCGACTACGTGGCGCCGGAGCGGATCACCGGGCGCCCGGTGGACGGCAGGTCCGATCTGTACAGCCTGGCCTGTGTGGTCCACGAGATGCTCGCGGGCACCCCGCCGTTCAGGCGGGAGGACCAGCTCGAACTGCTGTGGGCGCACCAGTACGACGCGCCGCCCGCCCTCAGCAAGGAGCGGCAGGACATTCCGGAGACCGCCGACGACGTGGTCAAGAGGGCGCTGGCCAAGGCCCCGGAAGACCGTCACGGCAGCTGCCTGGAGTTCGTCGCGGACCTGCGCGGCGCAGTTGCCGTCTGCGGCTCCCGTGACCGCACGCCCACCCGGGTGGACCGCGTTCCGCCCCCGGAACCGCCGTCCTGGGCCCGGCCGTTCCTCACCTGACCTGCGTCTCTTACGCGGGCATTACCCGACGCCTGTGAGTGCGTCAAGTCCCGAGTCCTCGGAACGTGACCGCGATTTCCCGTTCGGGCTTACTTGAAGCACGGCCTCACCGGAAAGGAAATGAGGCGGTCCGGAGGGCGGAAATCCTCCGGAATGCTTCCGGGAATCCTCTCGGGAAATCCTCACGGCAATGGGAGAAAATCCCTGCGTCACCGGTGGTGGCGGTGGCAGCCTCTTCTGATCGTCTCTTCACCCGAAACCCCCTCATCCAGAACCTCACCTCACCCCCCACGATCGAAAACGGAGACCCCGATGTCCACAAGCTTCTGGCGGCGTCCCCTCGCCCTCGCGGCGGCTTCCGTGGCCATCGTCACCGTCACCGCGTGCGGCGCCCAGAAGGCCACCCACACGACCCCGTCCGCCCCCACCGGCTACTCGGCCCTGGCCCACCAGTCCCCGCCCTGCGGCTTCTCGCTGCACGACCTGCCCGACAAGCCGAAGTCGGAACTCACCCTGGTCGACCGGGCACGGATCATGCTGGCCGTACTGACCGGTCAGGTGAAGAAGGACGAGGTGGCCAAGAAGTACAAGGTCTCGGACAAGGAGATCACCAAGTGGGAGCACCAGGTCCTGAACGGCGACTGGCTCGGACTCCTGGGAGATGTTTCCCCCTTCTCTTCGTGACCCGCGAACGCGAACGGAATTGAAAAAACGGAATTGAAAAAGCGGAATGGGGTCTGCGTCGGCGTCTGCGCGGGCAGCGTGAACGGCGGCAACGGCAGGAACGGCGGGATCTGTCTCGGCGTCGGCTGCGAGACCAGCGGTCAGGGCGGCCGTGGGGGCGACGGCGGCGACGGCTGACTCAGCCGGTGGCCCTGGAGAGCGACTGCTCGGCCCACACCGTCTTGCCGACCCGGTCGTGCCGGGTGCCCCAGCGGTCGGCCAGCTGGGCGACCAGCAGCAGGCCCCGGCCGCCCTCGTCGAAGATCCGGGCGCGCCGCATGTGCGGGGTGGTGCCGCTGGAGTCGTACACCTCGCAGATCAGGGTCGAGTTCTGGTGGATCAGCCGGAGCCGGATGGGCGGGCGGCCGTAGCGGATGGCGTTGGTGACCAGCTCGCTGACCATCAGCTCGGTCGTGAAGACCGCCTCCGCCAGACCCCAGGCGAACAGCTGGTCGTCGACGAGGCGGCGGGCGCCGGAGACGGCGGTGGGCTCGTTCGCCAGCTCCCAGGAGGCCACCCGGTCCTCGTGCAGGCCCCGGGTGCGGGCGACGAGCAGGGCGATGTCGTCGTCGGGGCGGTGGCTCAGCAGCGCGGTGATGACCCGGTCGCAGATCGCGTCCAGCGTCGGCGCGGGGCGGCCGAGCGCGGCGAACAGCTTGTCCAGTGCCTCGTCGATGTCGTGGTCGCGGGCCTCGAGCAGTCCGTCGGTGTAGAGCGCGAGCAGGCTGCCCTCGGGCAGGTCGGTCTCGAAGGCCTCGAACGGCAGCCCGCCGAGCCCCAGTGGCGGACCGGCCGGCACGTCGAGGAAGTGGACGTCGCCGTCCGGGGTGACCACGGCGGGCGGCGGATGGCCGGCCCGGGCGAGGCTGCATCGGCGCGAGACGGGGTCGTAGACCGCGTAGAGACAGGTGGTGCCGATGCCCCCCGCGGTCTCGGCCGCCGGGTCCGTGCTGCCCTCGTCGGCGGCGAGCCGCAGGACCAGGTCGTCGAGGTGGGTGAGGAGTTCGTCGGCCGGGAGGTCGACGTCGGCCAGGGTGCGCACCGCGGTGCGCAGTCGGCCCATGGTGGCGGAGGCGCGGATGCCGTGGCCCACCACATCGCCCACGACGAGCGCCACCCGCGCCCCGGACAGCGGGATCACGTCGAACCAGTCGCCGCCCACCCCGGCCCGGGTCGCGGCGGGCAGGTACCGGGTGGCGATGTCCAGGGCCGCCTGGTTGGGCAGCGTGTGCGGAAGCAGGCTCTGCTGGAGGGCCATGGTGGTGGTGCGGGCGCGTGAGTAGGCGCGGGCCTGCCGGATGCCGGCCGCCGCCTTGGCCGTGAACTCCTGGGCCAGCCGCAGATCCTCCGGGCCGAACCGCTCCCGGCCGGGGCGCCGGCCGAACAGCGCCACCCCGAGCGTGCTGCCCTGCTCGAGCAACGGCACCGCCAGCAGCGAGCACGCCCCGGACACGCGCAGCCACGCCGCGCCCGGGTCGACCGTCGCCCACTCGGCGACGAGCGGGTCCGTCGTGTCGTACAGCAGCGGCCGGCCCGCCGTCAGGCACTGGGCCGGCGGGGAGTCCACCGGGCAGACGATCGCCTCGCCGACGCCGGTGCCGTAGGCGGCTGCCTCGCCCTCCGGTACGGCGCGCAGCGCGGCGCGGCGCAGCACCACCGGGCCGGGCTGCGGCGCGGGTTCGTCGGCCTCGCGGGGGGAGTCGAGCAGGTCGACCGCCATGACGTCGGCGAGCCGGGGGACCGTGACCTCGCCGAGTTCCTGCGCGGCGCGGGCCTGTTCCGCCGCCGTGCCGACGTGCGCGGCGCTCGCGGCCGACGGGCGCCCCCGGCCGGCGGAGTCCGGGGCGGGCGCCTCGGTGGACAGGCAGACGGCGCGCACCCGGCCGCCCGCGTCCTTCAGCGGAGTGAGGACCGCGCCGGGGCCCAGTTCCGGGCCGAGCCGGGCCCGGGCCTGCTGCGGCCCGCCGGACTCCAGCGCGAGCCGCATCGCCCGGTCGGCCGCCTCGCTCGCGGCGCCCGGCGCGATGTGCGGCAGCCGCAGTCCGCGCATCGCGGCCTCGGGCAGGGCGAGGGCGTGTTCCATGCGCCGGTTGGCGCGTACGAGGCGCAGATCGGCGTCGAAGATCGCCAGCGGGAAGGGGGACTGCAGGAACGTCCACTCCTCCAGCGGTTCGCCCCGGGGCGGCTGTGTCCGGGCCGTCACGGCGCTCACCACGAGCCATTCGGTGACGCCGGTGTCCGAGGTCCGGCGGTGCGCGAGCACGCCCAGCTCCAGCCGCCGGCCGTCGCGGTGCAGCAGCGGGACGGTGCCGTTCCAGCGCTCCCGGCCGGCGACGATCCGGCGGGCCGCCGAGCCGTCGGCGGCGAGCAGCACGGTGGCGGGCCGTCCGACGACGGCCGGTGAGTCGTAGCCGAGCAGCCGCTCCGCGCCCTCGCTCCAGCTGGTGAGGATGCCCTGCTCATCGATGGTGGCCGTGGCCGTGTACGTCGACTGTCGCTCCTGTCGCTCCATCGCCGCTCATCTCGCCCTTGCTCGGCAGGCCCTACTGACCAGCATGATCCCGGCCGGCGCGGAGCACCAACGCAGGACGGCGGGAAGAAAACGCCGGCGGGCCGCAACCGGTCGGCGGCCTCCGGGCGTGGAGTAGACAAACGCCCTTATCGACACATTACGGATTCAGGTATTGCGGATTCCGCCGGGGGTGCGACCAGGGAGGACCGATGACCGTCATGACCCCGCCGCTGACCGACCGCGAGCTGGAGACGCTCCGGCACATCGCGGCGGGCCGCACCTATCTGCAGGCGGCCCGCGCCATGGGCGTCTCCCGGCACACCGTGGACGCCTATCTGCGCCGCATCCGCGTCAAGCTCGGCCACACGAGCACGGCCGAGCTGACGCGGATCGCGATTTCCCTCGGGCTGTGATCTCCCTCGGGCCGTGATCTGCCCGGGGCGGTGATCTCCGGAGCCGTGCCGACTAGCCGTTGGCCAGCGCCTGCACCCGGTCCAGGGCCCCGTTGAACTTGTCGTGGTCGCCGACGGTCGGGCCGGAGGAGGTGTACTGCCACATCGTGTAGTACGACCAGCCGGCCGGCAGCGTCCCCGGGTCCGAGGCGTAGCGGGCGATCCACAGCGGGTTGTTCACGGCGAAGCCGCCGTAGTTGCCGGTGCACTGGGTCCACCAGCTGGTCGCCGTGTAGATCACGGCGTCCCGGCCGGTGAGGGACTTGTAGGTGGTGAGGAAGTCGGCGATCCAGCCGACCATCTGGCTCGCGGTCTTGCCGTAGCAGGCGGCCCCGTACGGGTTCCACTCGATGTCGAGCGTGCCCGGCAGGGTCTTGCCGTCCCTGGACCAGCCGCCGCCGTGGCCGACGAAGTAGCTCGCCTGGGTGGCGCCGCTGGTGGTGTCCGGGGTCGCGAAGTGGTAAGCGCCGCGGATCATGCCCACGTTGTACGAGCCGTTGTACTGCTGGGCGAAGTACGGGTTGGTGTAGTACGTGCCTTCGGTCGCCTTGGTGTACGCCCACCTGACCCCGCTGCCCCACAGGGTCGACCAGGCCACGTTGCCCTGGTAGCCGGCGACGTCCACGCCCTCGGTCTGGGTGACGGCACTGGGGGCCGGGGTGCCGTGCCGGCCGTCGTGGGCGAGGACGCCCATGCCCATGTGGGCGGAGCCGCGGCTGGGCGTGGTCGCGGCATAGGCGGAGGTGAGGGGGAGGGAGAGGGAGAGCGCCGCGAGCAGGGCCGTGACGAGGACGGCGAGGGGCCGCGGGCGGATGGGGCGGTCGGGGCCGGGTCTGTGCACGGGCATGACGTGCCTCCGGAATGTGGGGTGGGGGGAGCGTGGCAGTGACCGTGTACCGAATGCCGCACTGGCGTGGGCATGCCATTCATTGCCTGCTAAAGAAGCTACGCACGTAGATGACGGCCTGGGAAGGGGGTCCGGACGCCGCCGTTGGTCTACGCCTGCGAAATACTTACGGAGCTGCGGCAATGACGACTTTTGGCAGAAACTTTCAGGACCGCGAAACCGAGCAGGGGTGCTGACGTGCACGAGGACGGAAACGGCGACGCACAGCGCGGCGCCCACGAGGTGACGCCCAGTGGCGCCGACCAGGAATTCCTGGCGCTGGAGCGGGAGTTGACCGTGCTGCTCCGGCGCGCCCGGGCCAACCAGGGCGAGATGGCCCGCGAGGTCCATCCCGACCTGGAGTCCTCCGCGTACGGCCTGCTCATCCGCCTGGACGAGTGCGGCGGCCGGCGGGCCACGGAACTCGCCGCCTACATCGGCGTCGGCAAGGCCACCATGTCCCGCCAGCTGCGTGCCCTGGAGGAGCTGGGCCTGATCGCCCGCGAACCCGACCCCGCCGACGGCCGCGCCTGGCTCGTCACCCTGACCGACGAGGGCCGCCGCCGGGTCGGCAAGGTCCGCGAGGCGCGCCGCGCCCGTTACGTCAGGCAGCTCGCCCACTGGGACCGCCGCGAGGTCTCCGAACTGGCCCGGCTGCTACACCAGTTGAACAGGGTCATGGAGAAGTAGGGCCGTACGGGCGCGGGGTCGTGGAGCGGCCGGCCGGACCCGCGCGCAGGGCCGTGGAGCGGCGGGCCTGGACCCGCGCACGGCCTCACAGCTCCACGTACACCACCGTCGCGTCGTCGTGCGTCTTGCTCCGCCGCAGGAACGTCCGTGTCTCCCGGTCCGCCGACTCCAGCTCCCGCACCCGGTCCACCAGTGACCGGGCGCCCTCCTTCGCGATCGTCTCGAACAGGGACTGCCAGTCGCCCTCGTGGAACTTCTCCGTCCAGCGGGTCGCGCCGTCCGTCAGCGCGGCCAGGGCGCGCACCTCGCGCCGGGGCAGGGCGCCGGCGACCGCGCGGGCGGCCACCGAGGGATCGGCGGCGGCCGTGAAGAAGCCGCCCTCCTTGTTGCGCAGGGTGGCGTCCACCAGCGCGTCGGTGGCGAGCGCGGGGCGCGGGAGCCGGGCCAGCCGGTCGTCCAGCACCGGGGTGACCGTCCCGTCGGGGCCGCGCAGCAGCAGTGCGGAGTCGGACAGCACCAGGTACTCGACCGTGTCGGCGGACCAGCGGGCCAGGGTGACGGTGGCCTGCGGGGTACGCGGGTGAGAAAGCTCACAGGTTCGCGCATGGGACTCGGCGGTGCGGGCGATCGCCCGCGACAGAATCTCCGGGAGCGTTAGATCTCCGCGCGAAACGGTCAGTTCGGTCAGCGCGCCGCCGAGCCGGGCGGTGAACCAGGGGACGGAATGCAGACACCCCGTCGCACCCCGTGGCGGAGTCACCCCGTCCAGGACGATCACACAACCTCCCTGTCCGGAGGCGGGTAGTCCGACACCGGCGAAGTCCTCGTTGGGGCGGTTCGGGTCGCCGGGTTCCGAAACGAGATCAGTTCGCATTCAGCCAGTCTGCACGAGCCCTTCACGGGATTCGCCAAAGGCTGGCAACTACCGTCGAATTGACACGACCGCGCAGGTCAGCCGCCTGGTTTGGGGTGGAATGGGCCACTCCGGGAAGGCGTGGTGGCGAATCCTGCCAAAGCCTGCCGCGCGCGTCCAACCGGCGTGCCGGGAAAGGGCACCGCACGCGCCACGGGAACTTGCCCGCCAACTCCCCTCCGATGTTCACTCCTTCGGGTGGCGGGTCAGGTGATGCGCGACCACTGTCGACCGGCGCTGGGAGGGTCGGGGACCGTACGAACCGGGTGTACGCACCACTTGGCACGGATATGACGGGGCACCACCCGGGCCCTTGAGCAGACGAGTTCAGGATTGCGAGCACCGGTGCAGATGAAGCGGCCTCGGCGCACAGGCAGGCAGACGGACCCCGCGGGGACCGCCCAGCAGACCCCCGTGGGCACCGGCCGCCCCACCCATGTGCGCACCCGGCTGATCGTCGCCGTCGCCGTGGTGGCCGCCGCCGTCGCGGGAGCAGGCGCGCCCTCCCTGCTCACCGCCTCCCAGGACGTCAGCGACTCCCAGGACCTGGTGACGCTGGCCGCCCGCACCCAGGACGCCCTGGCCCTCGCCAACTCACTCGCCGACGAGCGCGACGAGGTCACCTCCTACATAGCCGCGGGCCGCCCCAAGTCCAAGGCCCCGTCCGAGGACAGCAGCGCCCGCGTCGACCGGCAGGTCGAGGACCTGCGCGCCGAGACCGACACCCCGGCGGGCCTGCGCAGCGACCTCGACGGCATCGACGCCGTCCGCCGGGCCGCCCTCACCGGCAGGGCCACGGCCCTCCAGGCCCACCAGGCGTACTCGACGGTCATCACCGAACTGCACCGGCTCGCCGAGCAGCTCGCCGACCAGACGCCCCCGCGGGCCGGCTCCGGCGCCCACGCGCTCGCCGAACTGGACACCGCGGTCCAGCAGTCCGCCGCCGCCCACGGCCTGCTGCTCGCCGCGCTGAACGTGCCGTCGGGAACCCAGACGGTGATCAACCCCGTCACGGGCCTGCCCACCACGACCGCCACCACCTCCTCGGCCGACAAGAAGCGGCGCGACGAACTGACCGCCGCCGCCCAGCAGGCCCGGCTGCGCGCCGACGCGGCCCTCGCCGACTTCCGCGCGACCGCCCCCAAGACGGCCGTCGACTCCTACGACTCCACGGTCACCGGCGGGGAGGTCAACTCGGCGGAGAAGTACCTGGCCACGCTCACCGACCAGCCGACGCTGGCCGACAGCGAGCTGACCACCAGCACCAAGAAGCTGGACGCGGACCTGTCCGCCCGCGTCGACCTCATGCGCGGCGCGGAATCGGCCCTCTACGACCACCGCACCAAGGACCTGGCCAAACTCCGCGACGACGACGTCACGGCCCTGGAGATCCGCATCGCGGTCCTGGGCGCCCTGATGCTGGTGGCCGTGGGCCTCGCCACGGCCATGGCCCGCACCCTGACCCGTCCCCTGTCGGTGCTGCGCCGGGGCTCGGCCCGGCTGGCGGAGTCCGCGGACCCGACGACCCAGGAGCCGATCGCCTTCACCGGCCGCAACGACGAGTTCGCCCAGGTCGTCCGCTCGGTGAACGCCCTGCACGCGCACGCGGTCGCCCTGTACGAGCAGACGGTCGCCGCTGGCGAGCGGGTCGCCACGCTGGAGACGGACCGCAAGCACCTGGTCGGCCAGCGCCAGAAGATGGCCGATGCCCGCGAGGCCCTCCAGGCCGAGCTGAGCCAGGCCGCCGACCGGCTCCAGCGGCTGCGCACCAGCATCGGCGGCACGTTCGTGAGCCTCTCGCTGCGCACCCTCGGCCTGGTCGAACGCCAGCTCGCGGTGATCGAGGGCCTGGAGGACCGAGAAGAGGACCCCGACCGCCTGGCCACGCTCTTCAAACTGGACCACTTCGCCACGGTCATGCGCCGCCACAGCGAGAACCTGCTGGTCCTGGCCGGGGCCGAGCACGTCCAGCAGCACCACGGGCCGGTTCCGCTGGTCGACGTGGTCCGGGCGGGCGTCAGCGAGATCGAACGCTACGAACGCGTCCGCATCGCGGCCCTGCCCCCGCACGCCCACGTGGCGGGCTTCGCGGCGGACGACCTCTCCCATCTCCTGGCCGAGCTGATGGAGAACGCCACCTCGTTCACCCCGCCGGACCTGCCCGTCGAGGTCTCCGGCTGGCTCCTGGAATCCGGCGAGGTCATGCTCACCGTCCAGGACGAGGGCATCGGCATGGCGACCGACCGCCTGGACCGCCTCAACACCCGCCTCACCGACTTCGACCCCGAGGCGGCGTACGACGACGAGGACGACGCCGGCCTCGGCCTCGGTCTGTACGTCGTCGCCCGCCTCGCCCACCGCCATGGTGTCCGGGTACGGCTGCGCGAGCAGAAGCAGGGCGGCATCGCGGCGGTGGTCGTCCTCCCGGCCACCCTCCTCACCGAGGCCCCTCCGACCGCCCTGCCCCCGCAGTCCACGTCCATGTCCACCACGGCCACCTTCTCCCTCCCCGGAGCCGACGCCGAGGTCAACTCCAACGTCCTCCCCGCCCGCCCCAAGCACCCCGATCCCCTGGTCGCCCTCGCAGAGCAGGCAACCCGCGGCGTGCCCGCCTCCGGCGGTTCACGGGAGGGGGATGGCTCGGTCTCCGGTGGCTCGGGGGCGGGGCTTGGCTCGGCCTCCGGCGATTCGGCCGTGACGGGTGCTTCGGCCTCCGGCGGTTCGGGGGAGGGGCTTGGCTCGGTCTCCGGTGACCCGGTGGAGGGGGGTGCCTCGGCCTCCGGCGGTTCGGGCGTGTCGGGTGCTTCGGCCTCCGGTGGTTCGGCTGCGAGGGGTGCTTCGGCTTCCGGTGACCCGGTGGTGGAGCGCGGCTCGGTCTCCGGTGACCCGGTGGAGGGGGGTGCCTCGGCCTCCGAGGGTTCGCTCGTGGAGGGTGTTTCGGCCTCCAGCGGTTCGGCTGCGAGTGGTGTCTCGGCTTCCGGTGACCCGGTGGTGGAGCGTGGCTCGGCCTCTGGTGGTTCGGTCGTGGAGGGCGCTTCCGCTTCTGGGGTGTCGGTGGACGGGGATGCCTCGGCCTCCGGCGGTTCGGTTGTGGGGGGTGTCTCGGCTTCCGGTGACCCCGTGGAGGGGCCGACCGTGGCGGGTGCTTCCGCTTTCGGTGGTTCGGGCGCGCAGGCCGGCTCTGCCTCCGGAGGGTCCGCGGGGTCGGCTGACTCTGACAGGGCTGCTCCGGGTGGGGAGGCGGCTGCGGTCGCCTTCGACGGGGCGGGGGATCAGACCGGCTTCGGTGTCCCGCCCGCCGAGGAGGTCGCCCACGCCTGGCTGGGTGATGAGGGCGATGCGGGCGAGGACGGCGGTTCGGCCGAGGACGCGGTGTGGGACGCCCACGTCGGTCGGGGCGATGGCGTGGACGAGCAGGCAGTTCACGAGCAGGCCGACGCGGGCGCCCGGGAGACGGAGACCCGGCCGAAGGCCCCGGCGGAGACATTCGCCGAGTCGACGATGGAGCTGCTGCTCCCGGACCTCACGGCGGAACCCACGGACCCGGCAGCCGCCGACGCCGGACGCGCCCCACAGGAGCCACCCGCACCCGACGACGAATTCGCCGAAGCCGGAGGCGAGGCGGTCACCGCGAAAGGCCTCCCCAAGCGCACACCCAGGATCACCGTACCGACCCAGGCCCCGCGCCAGCGGACGCGCAGCGTCGACGCCGAAGCCCTCCGCAGAAGGCTCGGCGGCTTCCGTAGCGGCGCCCAGGCCGGCTACCGCGCCGTAGAAGCAGAAATCGCACACGCCGAAGAAACCACGGGGGGCACAGCCGAGGAGGCAAGCAGTTGACCGCGCCCAGTACCTACGGACTGAGCAGTGAAGCCCGCAACCTGCACTGGCTGCTGACCAACCTGGTCGAGGAAGTCCCCGGCATCCAGTCGGTCGCCGTGGTCTCCTCGGACGGTCTGCTGCTGCTCTCGTCCGACCCGGGCCACACCGAGCAGTCCCGCCAGTCCCGCCCGGCGAAGGGCCCCCGCGGCTCCTCCGCCGACCTCGCCACCATCGTCTCCGGCATCGGGAGCCTCACCGTCGGCGCCGCCAAGCTGATGAACTTCGGCGGGGTCAAGCACACGATGATCGCGATGGAGGAGGGCAGCCTGTTCGTGATGTCGATCAGCGACGGCTCGCTGCTCGGCGTGCACGGCTCCGCCGACTGCGACATGAGCGTGGTGGCGTACCACATGGCCCTGTTCGTCGGCCGCGCCGGCCACGTCCTCACCCCCGAACTCCGCAGCGAGCTGCGAAAATCTCTGGAGGCCGAGTCGGCGGGGAGCACCCGATGAGCGGCACACCCAAGAAGCTCCCCCAGCGCGGCGGCGACCGCAAACCCGCCCGCGTCCGCCCCTACTCGCTCACCGGCGGCCGTACCCGCTTCGGCCATGTCCTCCTCGTGGAGACATTCGTATCCAGCACAGCGGCGCTGGAGGCCCCGGAGGAGCGCAAGGAACTGGCGAATGGTTCCCTCACGGGTGCACAGGGCCGTGTCATGCCGGAGATGCGGGCCATCGTCGAACTGTGCCGCCGTATGCGCACGGTGGCCGAGATCGCCGCGCTGCTGAAGATGCCGCTCGGCGTGGTCCGCGTGCTCCTGAGCGACCTCGCGGACCAGGGAAAGATCCGTGTGTACGGCACCGGAACCGGTCATGGCACCGGCCGCCCGGACCGCGCTCTGCTGGAAAGGGTGCTGAGTGGACTCCGCCGTCTCTGACGCCACCGGCGTCGCCCCCCTCGTCGCCGAGCCCGACGAGGAGATGAAGTCCTGGCAGACGGACCGTACCCGGGCCCCCATCGCCACGAAGATCGTGGTGGCCGGGGGTTTCGGCGTCGGCAAGACCACCTTGGTCACCGCCGTCTCGGAGATCACGCCCCTGCAGACGGAGGCGCTGATGACCGAGGCGAGCGAGGAGACCGACGATCTCACCGCCACGCCGGGCAAGCTCACCACCACCGTGGCCATGGACTTCGGCCGCATCACGCTCGACGACGACCTGGTGCTCTACCTGTTCGGCACGCCGGGCCAGCAGCGGTTCTGGTTCATGTGGGACGACCTGGTACGCGGCGCGATCGGCGCCGTCGTCATGGCCGACACGCGCCGTCTGAAGGACTGTTTCCCGGCGCTGGACTACTTCGAGAGCTGCGGACTGCCGTATGTCGTCGCGGTCAACCACTTCGACGGCAGCGAGCGGTTCGAGCCGGAGGACGTACGGGAGGCGCTGACGGTACCCGCGCACATCCCTGTCATGATCATGGACGCGCGGCGCCGGATCTCGGTCATCGAGACGCTCCTGGCCCTGGTCGGCCACGCGCTGGACGAAACCCCCGAGTAGTCCCCGAGCAGTACCCGTTAGGAGTCCCCACCCGCATGCGGAAGATACTCGTCGTCGGAGCCGGCCAGTCCGGTCTCCAGCTCGCCCTCGGCCTGCAGTCGCACGGCTACGAGGTCACCCTGATGTCGAACCGGACCGCGGACGAGATCCGCACCGGCCGGGTCATGTCGACGCAGTGCATGTTCGACACGGCACTGCAGCACGAGCGCGATCTCCAGCTGAACTTCTGGGAGTCCCAGGCCCCGAAGATCGAAGGACTCGGCGTCTCGGTCGCGGCCCCCGGCTCACACGACCCGGGCCCCACGCAGCGGCTGATCGACTGGGTGGGCCGGCTCGACGGGTACGCGCAGTCGGTCGACCAGCGGGTGAAGATGGCCGGCTGGATGGAGACCTTCGCGCAGCGCGGCGGCCAGCTGGTCATCCACGGTGCGGCGGTCGGCGACCTCGACTACTTCTCCCGTACCTACGACCTCGTCCTGGTCGCGGCCGGCAAGGGCGAGCTGGTGTCGATGTTCGCCCGCGACCCCGAGCGCTCCCCGTACAGCGAGCCGCAGCGCGCGCTGGCGGTGGCGTACGTCCACGGGCTCGGCCCGCGCCCGGAGCACCCCGAGTTCGACGCCGTCCGCTGCAACCTGGTCCCCGGTGTCGGCGAGCTGTTCATCATGCCGACGCTGACCACGTCCGGCCGCGCGGACATCCTGTTCTGGGAGGGCATACCCGGCGGCCCGCTCGACGTCTTCAACGGCGTCAAGGACCCGGCGGAGCACCTCTCCCTGACCCTGGAACTCATGGAGCGGTTCACGCCCTGGGAGTACGCGCGGGCGACCAAGGTCGAACTGACCGATGCCGGCGGCACGTTGGCCGGGCGTTACGCCCCCACCGTCCGCAACCCGATCGGCCGGCTGCCCGGCGGCGGGCTGGTGCTGGGCGTGGCCGACGTGGTCGTCGCCAACGACCCGATCACCGGCCAGGGTTCCAACTCCGCGGCCAAGTGCGCGGCCGCGTACCTCGCCTCCATCCTGGAGCACGGCGACAAGCCGTTCGACGAGGAGTGGATGCGGGCCACCTTCGACCGGTACTGGACCACCGCCCAGCACGTCACCAAGTGGACGAACGCGATGCTCGCCCCGCCGCCCGAGCACATCCTGAACCTGATCGGAGCGGCGGGGCAACTGCAGCCGGTCGCCGATCGCTTCGCCAATGCGTTCGACGACCCGGCCGACTTCGAGAACTTCTTCTACGACCCGGAGAAGACCGAGGCCTACCTGGCGTCGGCCTCTGGAGCCTGACGGTGGTACCAGGGGCGCCGCAGTGCGCCCCTGGGCCCAGCGGGCTCGGCCGCTTTCCACCGTCAAGGCTGCTGAACCGACCTCTTAACCGGCGCTGTTGTTGCAGCCCATCGTCGAGCCGATGTGGGTGCCCTGCGCGCCTGGGTCGCCCTCGCCGTTGAGCGCATTGCCCAGCAGGCCGTTGAGGATCCCGACCTCGCCGAGGACGTCGAGGTTCAAGTCATGGTCTTTACAGTTGGAACTCTGCATGACCCCGCCGTGCTCATCGCCGCCGCCGGCGTATGCGGTGCCGGACGTCAGGAGCCCGACGCTGCCCAGGGCCGCGACCAGGACAGCAGCCTTGCGAAGCTTGTGCATGTCATCTCCATGGTGGAAGTGAGGTGGATACGGTCTGCCACAGATCGACCTCTTACGACCATGAGATTAGTCTGAAAATACATCAAAACGGACATCGACACGCCTGTTCCGCGTGTTCTACTCGTCCGGGCGTACGGCACCGAGCACCGGATACGACGCCAGCGGTGAGACCCGCACGCTCTCCCCGGGTCTTGGCGCCTGTACGACCTTCCCGTCCCCGACGTACAGCGCCACGTGGCTTGCATCCGGGAAGTAGACCACCAGGTCACCGGGGCGGAGCAGGTTCAGCGGCACTCTCCTGAGCCGCTGCCACTGCTCCTGGCTGGTACGGGGGATGGGCGTGCCGGCGTGCTCCCAGGCCCGTGAGGTCAGCCCCGAGCAGTCGTAGGAGTCCGGACCCCGCGTGCCCCACTTGTACGGCTTGCCGACCTGGTCCATGGCGTAGTGGACCGCGCGGTCGCCCTCGGGGGAGGCGGAGCGGACGGCGGACAGCGCCCCGGAGGTGACGAGCCTCTGCTGGGCCTCGGTGACGCCCTGCTGCTCCATGGCGGCGACCGCGGCCAGTTGGGCCGGGGTGAGCGCGGCCAGCAGGCGTTCCACGTCGGCCAGCCTGGTCCGGACGTCGTCGCGCTGCTTCTTCTGCCGTTCGGCGAGGGTGAGTTGGGTGTCCAGGGCCTTGCGGGCGGCCCGGGCGACGCTGTCCTTCCGCTGCTCCGCGGTGGTCAGCCGGGTCACCGTGCGGACCCGCTCACGGGCCAGCTCCCCGATGACATGGCCCTCGTCCAGCGCGTGCTGTGGGTCGGGCGCGAGGAGCAGGCGGACGTACGGGCCGAGGCCGCCGGTGTTCTGGTACTGCTGGCGGGCCAGCCGGCCGGCGTCGCTACGGCTGTCCTGCAGTGCGAGGCGGGCGCGGGCCAGTTCGCCGTCGAGCCGGGACACCTCGGCGCGCTGCCGCTCCAGCTTCTCCGCCGTGCCGTTGTAGGCCTCGGTGGCCTGTTCGGTCTGCCGGTACAGCTGCTGAAGTTCCGTCAGCAGCTGGGCGACGGACTGCTGCTGCGGGACCGGCACGGCCACGGCGGGTACGGGCGCCAGGACGGACTGGGCCGCCAGGGCCGCCGCCACCGCGGCCGTACCGGCCAGGCGCGGGAACGTTCCTGACACGTCATCACCTCGGTGCGGGGAGGGGTCGGCTTTCCGTCCCTCATCGCACCGCGATTATCAGAAGATCCGCGTGGGGCGCGCGCCGAGCGTGCGCGGTTCGGTGCAACCGTGTCACCCGCGCGTGTCACCCGGCTCGCCGGACGGCGCGCGATCCGGCTTCGACCAGGGCCATCGGAGCCTTCCGCCGGAGGTGTCGTCCGGGTCGTACCGGTACTTCCACCCCTGGATCAGACCCAGCCGCCTACTGTGCCCACGCGGCACACGCCGATAGACGAGCACCGTGGTCGGCCCGCCGGCCGGATCCGGGACGGGGATGCGGTACGTCTTCGGGGGATGCCCGGTGGGCCCGACCATGACCGGCAGCACGCGCCCGTCCATGGGGCCGCCCTCGAAGGGGGTGTCCTGACTCTTCACCGCTTCAGTCTCGGCCATCCTCGCCGAGCGCGCCGACGACGGCGGCCGTCTGCGGGTCGCGGGCCGCGGTGACCGTGAGTACGGCCACGAACTGTTCCACCAGCCAGTCGCGCAGCTCCTCGACCGGGGGCTGCTTGTCCTCGTCCAGCCAGATCAGGGAGGCCGCCTCCACGGCCGTGATCCACGTCCGGACGGTCATGCGCAGCCGTGGGCCGGGGTCGGGGACGGCCAGGTGGCTGTAGATGTGCTCGGCCGCGGCCCGGCGCACCCCGTCGACTATGGCCGTGGTCCGCGAGGTCTCCACCACGCTGCCGCCCTGGAGCAGCGCGCTGAAGCCGGTGTCGTGCTCGTCGACGAAGCTCAGGTACCGGTCCAGGGCGCGGGACAGCCGGGGCAGCAGCGGGCCCTCGCGGGGCTCGTCGAAGCACAGCTGGAGCTCTTCGGCGGCGGAACGCAGTGCGGCCTCGTACAGCTGCTGCTTGCCGCCCGGGAAGTACCGGTACACCAGCGGTCGGGACACTCCTGCCGCCTCCGCCACGTCGTCCAGCGACACGTCCTCGGGGGCGCGGTGCGCGAAGAGGGACAGGGCCGCCTCGAGGAGCTGACTTCGTCGTTCCTCGACGCTCAGCCGGCGGTAGGCGGGGGTGGTGGCCGGGGTCATGTACGGCAGCGTAATCGCTGCGCGGCTGGACCGTCGTTCGACCGCGGGTCCGTCGTGGCTGGTCGCGCGTGGTGTGGGGCGTGTTGGGCAACGGTGCGCAACGCGGCCTGGCGCCGATCGGCTCTACGCCGCCTACGCCAGCAAGCCCGACGACCTCCACAGCCGACGTCCGACCCCCCGCAGCACGCCGATGTCGTCCAGGAAGTCGGTCAGCCGCTTCGCGCCCGTCTGCATGACCTCCCGCCGGTGACCGCTCGCCTTCACCTGGGCCATGGCCTCCCGCTTGTCCAGCCCCACGTTCGTGTAGACCTCGGGATTCACGAACGCGATCGAGAACACCCGCGCGAACTCGCCGGACGTGATGCGCGTGAACTCCTGGGACCACTTCGGCGCCGTCACCATCTGGCGCCGGAGTTCCTCGCGGGCGTAGCGGACATGGCGCGCCTCCTCGACCACGTGGATGCGCGTGACGCCACGGATCAGCGGCTGGATCCGCTCGTCCGGGAAGGTCAGCCGCTGCATCCAGTCCAGGACCTCCTCGCCGAGGAGGGTGGCGGTGAAGGAGCCGGGGGTGGTGGAGATGGTCTTGAAGAGCCGGCCGAGGTTCCGGTGGACGCGGCTCACCGGGTACCAGGGCGTCTCCCCGTGCGAGATCAGCCGCGCGAACATCTTCGAGTGCCGGCACTCGTCCTCGATCTCGGTGAGGGCGTAGCGGACGTGGGCGCTCGTCGCCGCCTTGTCGTAGATGTGCCGGACGAGCAGCTGCATCAGGATGAGCTCGAACCAGATGCCGAGCGAGGCGAGCGCCGCGGCCTCGTGCTGGGAGAGCAGGATCCGCTGCTCCTCGCTCATCCGCTTCCACATCGGCGTGCCGTACAGCGAGACCAGCTCCGGCGGCCAGAACCACTTGCCCTCCTCGAAGGGCGCGTCCCAGTCCAGTTCCTTGTCCGGGTCGAAGGAGTGCTTGGCGGAGGAGGCGAGCAGCCGTTCGGCCACCTGCTCCCGGTCCTTGAGCAGGCCGAGCGCATCGCGCAAGCCCTCCAGCGCGTCCGCTTCCGTCAGGGTCGTCATGGCTCCCTCACCTCGTTACCCGGGGGTAGTGGTCCTGGCTCTTATGAGACTGCTTGTCAGCAAGACCGTCAATCCCCTGCGCGAGACTTGTTGACTTCGCGTCTACGTGTGAGCCTGCGGGGTATGCCGACCCATGACCTGTACGCCAACGACCCCGGTGACTCCCCCTGGCAGGTGCCCGCGACCGGCGCGGCCCGGTTCAGCTGGGAGTACGACGAAGGCCGCGACCGCCTGCTCGCCCTGTACCAGAAGGGCAAGGACAAGCAGTGGGACGGGCAGCAGCGCATCGACTGGGACCTCGAGGTCGATCCGTACGACGCGCTCGGCACGCCCGAGGAGGCGATGTCCCTGTACGGCACCAAGTACTGGGACAAGATGACCGAAAAGGATAAGGGGGAGCTGCGTCGGCACTACGCCTCCTGGCAGTTCAGCCAGTTCCTGCACGGCGAGCAGGGCGCGATGATCTGCGCGGCGCGCATCGTGGAGTCGGTGCCCGACCTGGACGCCAAGTTCTACTCCGCTACCCAGACCATGGACGAGGCCCGGCACGCCGAGATCTACGGCCGCTTCCTGCACGAGAAGATCGGGCTCGTCTATCCCATCAACGACAATCTGCAGTCGCTCCTCGGCGACACCCTGCGCGACAGCCGCTGGGACATGCCGTACCTGGGCATGCAGGTCCTCATCGAGGGCCTGGCGCTTGCCGCGTTCGGGATGATCCGGGACACCACCAACAAGCCGCTGCCCAAGCAGATCCTCACCTACGTCATGCAGGACGAGGCCCGGCACGTGGCCTTTGGCAGGCTCGCGCTCAGGGACTACTACAAGCAGCTCACCGACGCCGAACTGCGCGAGCGCGAGGAGTTCGTCATCGAGGGCTGCTATCTGATGCGCGACCGGCTGCGGGGCGTGGAGGTGCTGGAGAACTTCGGCATCCCCAAGGCCGAGGCGGAGGCGCTGAGCGAGCGCTCCGAGTTCCTCCAGCTGTTCCGCAGGCTGCTGTTCAGCCGGATCGTGCCCTGCGTCAAGGACATCGGCCTGTGGGGCAAGCGGCTCCAGCAGGCCTATGTGGACATGGGCGTGTTCGAGATGGGCGACGCCAACCTGGACCTGCTCATGGCCCAGGACGAGGAACTGGCCGAGCAACTGGACGCCGAACGCTTCGCCGCCGAGGAGCGGGACCGGATAGCGGAGGTGCGGGAGGCGATCGAGTCGGGGGCGGCGGAGAGCTGAGGTGGTGGGCGCTGTGGTGGTGGGCCGAGGTGGTGGGCCGAGGTGGCGGGCCGAGCTGGCGCGGAGCCGGACCGGCGGGGGGCCGAACCGGCGCGGGGCCGAGCGAGGAGCCGAAGCCCCGGGCCGAAGCGCCGGGGAGTCGAAGCGGCTGCCGGGCTGTTCGGCCGGTGCGGTGCCGGGTCGTTCACCCAGGTGCAGTAGCGTGCTGGCGTGTCCACGCCTCCGCCACCGCAGCAGCCGTACCCCAACGGCCCCCAGCAGCCGCCGTACCCCTACGGCCAGCAGCCGCCGCAGGCCGCACCGTACCCGTACGGCCAGCAGCCGCCGCAGGCCGCGCCGGGCCCCTACGGCCAGCAGGCCGCCCCCGGCCCGTACGGCTACCCGCAACAGCAGCAGCCGTACCCGCCCCAGCAGCCGTACCCGGGCTGGGGTGCGCCGCCCATGGTCCCGTTGCCGAAGAAGCGGCGGGTCGGGCTGATCCTCGGGATCGTGGGCGGTGCCGTCGTGGCGGTCGTCGTCGCGCTCGCGCTGATCGGGATGGCGGCCGAAAGCGGCTTCCCGGAGGCGAAGAACAAGCTCACCCTGCCCAAGACGCTGCTCGGCGGGAAGTACCAGCTCGCCCGGGACCTCTCCGACTCCGAGGGCAAGAAGATCGAGGACGAGGCCGACGGGGCCTGGGACGCCAAGGACCTCCACGGCGTGGTCGGCACGTACAACGTGGACGGTGACGCGACCAAGGGCACCCTGGTGGTGTCGGGCATGTACGGCCGGTTCAAGAACACCGACGCGGCCCGCAGGAACATGATGAAGGGCGCCGCCGAGGGCGCCAACGCCAAGGTCGCCGTCCCCGCGAAGGACTTCGACCTCGGTGGCGTGACGATCAGCTGCGAGGTCGTGACGCAGGAGCAGATGGGCACGAAGTTCACCGTGCCCATGTGCGCGTGGGCCGACGGCAACACGGGCGCCACGGTCGCCACCGTGAACACACCGCTCGCGTCGCAGAACCCCTCGGACATCGACCTGGAGGCGTCCGCGAGGAACACCCTCGAGATCCGGTCCGAGGCGGTCAAGCCGATCAGCTGACCGCGACCGCCTCCTGCGGTGACCCCGGCGCCGGGAACGACGTCCGCAGCGTGAAGGCGTACGGCGTCGCGCCGTGCGCCCTCAGGTGCCGCAGCCGGTCCTCCGCCTCGGCCACGGTCGGCCGGTGCCCGGCCGGCACCCACCACAGCGTGGCCATCGCCTCCTCCACCTTCTCGAACCACTCCCTGCGGCGGGACAGCAACTCCCGGTGCAGGCCCTGGTACATGAACGCGGTGAGCGCGTTCTGGTCCCGCCACACCGACATGTTGATGATCAGCCACTCGTCGCCGAAGACCGCGATGTCGGTGGCGTTGCCGGAGTCGCTCTCCAGCCGCCAGACGAAGCCGTCCGAGGCGTCCGCCACCGCGTTGACCGGATCGAGCGAGTCGACGAAGAACTTCAACTGGGGCGAGTCCAGCGGGAACTTGAGGCGGGCGATGTTGACCTGGGCGAGTTCGTACGCGGCTGCCGTATCCGTCATGACCGAACGGTAGGTCGGCCCCGGTCGCTCTCGGTACCCCCCGTCTCACAGGCCGAGAACGGCCCGCATCACATCCCGCGCGATCGGCGCCGCGTCCCCGCCGCCGCTGATCTCGCCCCGGTTCGCCGCGGCGTCCTCCACCACCACCGCGACCGCCACCTGCGGCTCCAGGGAGTTCTCGGCCTGCGCCCAGGAGACGAACCAGGCGTACGGCGCACCGGAGTTGCCGACGCCGTGCTGCGCGGTGCCGGTCTTGCCGCCGACGAGGGCGCCGCGGATGGCGGCCCGGGTGCCGGTGCCCTCCCGGACCACGTCGGTCATCAGCTCCTTCAGCCGTTCGGCCGTCGAGGGGTTCATCACCTGCCGCACCGGATGCGCCCCGCTCCCGCCGACCGGCTCACCGCCGTGCCGGGTCGTCCGCTCCACCAGGTACGGCGAGCGCAGCTGCCCGCGGTCCGCGACGGCCGCCGCCACCATCGCCATCTGCAAGGGCGTGGCCCGGGTGTTGTACTGCCCGATCGAGGACAGTGCCAGCTGCGCCCGGTCCACCCGCGGGTCGAACGTGCTGGGCGCGACGGAGAACGGGATGCGCAGCCGGGTGTCGTTGAACCCGAACGCCCGTGCCGTGGCCGACATGTCCTTCGCCCCGACGTCCACGCCCAGCTTGGCGAACACCGTGTTGCAGGACCACTCGAAGGCCGCCCGCAGCGAGGCGTCCCCGCAGCCGTCGCCCTCGTTGGTCAGCCGGGTCCTGGTGCCGGGCAGCCGGTAGGGGTCGGGGGAGTGGGTGGGCGCGTCCAGGTCGGTGACCACGCCCGCGTCCAGCGCCGCCGCCGCGGTGACCACCTTGAACGTCGACCCCGGCGGGTAGGTCTGCCGTACCGCCCGGTTGAGCATCGGCTTCTCCGGGTCGTGGTTGAGCCGCGCCCACGCCGAGGTCACCGCCTCGCCGTTGCCGGAGAGCTCCCCGGGGTCGTACGACGGGCTCGACACCAGCGCCAGGATGCGGCCCGTGGCCGGATCGATCGCGGCCACCGCGCCCTTGCGCCCGGCGAGCCCCCGGTACGCCGCCTCCTGCGTCCGCCGCTCGATCGTGGTGACGACGTTCCCGGCCGGACTGAGCCTGCGCGTCACGCCGTTCCACAGCGGCAGCGGCGACAGCACCGGATCCGTGCCGGAGAGCACCCCGTCCCCGGCGTGCTCCAGGAACGTGGTGCCGTATGCCTGCGAGGCGAAGCCGGTGACCGGCGCGTACAACGGGCCGTTGCGGTAGGTCCGTTCGTAGCGCAGCTGCTCGCCGGTGTCCACGGAACCGGTGACCGGTTCGTCGCCGACCAGGATGTCGCCGCGCGGCTGGCCGTAACGGGCGATCGTGGCACGGCGGTTGGCCGGGTTGTCGTCGTAGACCCGGGACTGCACCACCTGCACCCGGGCCGCGTTGGCCAGCAGCGCCGCCAGCAGCAGCGCGCAGAACGCGCAGGCGTGCCGGATGTACCGGGCCATCGGCCGCCCGCCGCCGTAGTCGCTCACGGTGCCTCCTGCCCGTCGTACTGGTGGCGCGCCGAGTCGCTGACCCGGATCAGCAGCGCCACGATCGCCCAGTTGGTGACCACCGAGGAGCCGCCCTGGGCGAGGAACGGCATCGCCATGCCGGTCAGCGGGATCAGTCCGGTGACCCCGCCCGCGATCACGAACACCTGCAGCGCCAGGATCGAGGCGAGGCCCACCGCGAGCAGCCGGCCGAACGGCTCGCGCAGGGCGAGGCCCGCCCGGTAGCCGCGCTCCACCAGCAGCGCGTACAGCAGGAAGATCGCCGCGAGCCCGGCGAGCCCCAGCTCCTCGCCCGCCGTGGCCAGGATGAAGTCCGACTTGGCGGCGAAGCCGATGAGGATGGAGTGCCCGAGCCCGAGGCCGGTGCCGAGGACCCCGCCGGCGGCGAAGGCGAACAGCGACTGGGAGAGCTGGTTCGGCCCCTGCCCGGCCTCGATGGTGGCGAAGGGGTGCAGCCAGTCCTCGATGCGCTGGTTCACATGCGGTTCGAGACGCCCGACGGCGACGGCCCCCAGCACGGCGAGCAGCAGGCCCATCGCGATCCAGCCGGTCCGCCCGGTGGCGACGTACAGCAGCACCACGAACAGCCCGAAGAACAGCAGCGAGGTGCCCAGGTCCCGCTCCAGGACCAGCACTCCGACGCTCAGCAGCCAGATCGTCACGATCGGCCCGAGCACCCGCCCGGTCGGGAACTGCAGCCACCACAGCCGTCGGCCCGTGTACGCGAGCGCGTTGCGGTTGGCGGCCAGATAGGCGGCGAAGAACACCGCGAGCAGCACCTTCGCGAACTCGCCCGGCTGGATGGAGAATCCGGCGAGCCGGATCCAGATCCGGGCGCCGTTGACCGCCGGGAACAGGATCGGCAGCGCGAGCAGCCCGAGCGCGGCGGCCACGCACACATACGCGTACCGCTGGAGCACCCGGTGGTCGCGCAGCACCAGGACGACACCGATGAACAGCCCGATCCCGAGCGTGGACCACACGAGCTGGGCCGGGGCCGCCTGGTCGTTCGGGGTCTCCAGGTCCAGCCGGTAGATCAGCACCAGCCCGAGCCCGTTGAGCAGCACCCCGATCGGCAGGAGCAGCGGGTCGGCGTACGGCGCCCGGATGCCCACCGCGAGATGCGCGAACAGGGCGAGCGCGGCGAGCCCGGCGCCGTAACCGACGGCGCCGGGCGGGACGGTGCCGGTCCGCGCCAGCCCCACCGCGCAGTAGCCGTACACGGACAGCAGCACGGCCAGCGCGATCAGGGCGAGTTCGATGCCACGGCGCCGGGGAAGGCGTACGGCGGGTGTGCGGGCCTGCGCCGCCGCCACGGTGGTTCCGGCCTTGGTCATGCCCGGAACCTACCCAAATAGGGCGTCTTGTGTGCGCCGCAGCGCCCCGAAGAGGCGACCTCTACCGGCGACCTCTACCGGCCCTGCATCGCGGGCAGGATCAGCGTGGCGACGGCCCCGCCGTCGATCGCGTTGCCGAAGAAGAGCTTGGCGCCCAGCACCTCCGCCTGCCCCAGCGCGATGGTCAGCCCCAGCCCGTGCCCGGTGGCCCCGCCCTCCGTACGGAACCGCTGCGGCCCATGAGCCACCAGATACTCCGGATACCCGCCCCCGTGGTCCCGTACGGTCACCATGGCCCCGTTGACCGTCACGACCACCGGCGGTGCCCCGTGCTTGTGCGCGTTGGCCACGAGATTCCCCAGCACCCGCTCCAGCCGCCGCCGGTCGGTCTCCACGCGCGCGTCCGTCAGGACGCGCACCTCCGTGTCGGTGCCCGAGGCCCGTACCACCCGCCGGGCCAGCGCCCCCAGCTCCTCGGTGTCCACCTCCAGCTTCTCCCGCCCGGTGTCCAGCCGGGAGATCTCCAGCAGGTCCTCGGTGAGCGTGCGCAGCGCGGCCACCCGGTCCCGCACCAGCTCCGTCGGCCGGCCCGGCGGCAGCAGCTCCGCCGCCGCGTGCAGCCCGGTCAGCGGAGTGCGCAGCTCATGCGCGACATCCGCGGTGAACCGCTGCTCGCTCTGCAGCTTGCTCTGCAGGCTCGACGCCATGGAGTCCAGGGCCGCCGCCACCGCGGCCACCTCGTCCTGCGGCCGGGACGGGTCCTTCGTACGGGGGTCGTCGACGCGCGCGTCCAGGTCGCCCGCGCTGATCCGCCGGGCCACCCGCGCGGTGCCGTGCAGCCGCCGGGTCACCCGGGTCACCGCGAACACGCCGACCAGCACCGTCGCCCCGATCGCGAGCCCCGACGACCACAGGATCGACCGGTCGAGCCCGGCGATGGTGCGGGACTGCTGCGAGTAGTCGACCGCCACGGCGAGCGCCCGGTGTCCGACCACCGGCCCCGCCGCCCACATGGTGGGCCGCCCCTGGTGCGTGGAGACCATCGTGCCGCGCTCACCGGCCGCCGCCAGCACCCGCAGCGGCGCCGGCAGCCCCTGGGGGTCGACCCCGGCGTTCGGCAGCAGCGTGTCCCCGGCCTCGTACGCCTGGGTGGCGTCCGCGAGGCGGGAAAGGGCCAGGTCGCGGGCCTGGCCGACGGTCTGGTCGGTCACCGAGACATGCACCAGGACGCCGAGCAGCGCGGCCAGCGCACAGCACATCACCGTGATGAACGCGGCCGCCTTCACGGCGAGCGGGCCCGCCCAGCGGGGGAGTGCGAGCCTCATCGCGCGCTCGCGGAGGAGGCGGCGGAGGCGGCGGACACGGAGGCGCCGGTGGAGACGGAAGCGGAGACGGAGGCGGCGGCGGATACGGAGGCGGAGGGGGAGGCGGATGGCGAGGGTGAGGGCTTCTTGGGGTGCCGGCCCTCACCGGTGTGCAGGTACTCGTCGCGGGAGAACACCATCGCGCGCTGTCCCGGGTCCCACACCCAGGTCGTCCGGTACTCGTAGCCGGAGATGTCGGCCGGTGAGCGCTCGATCAGCGTCCGGCCGGCCAGCTCCACGCCGATGATCGCGTCGTTGTCGGACAGCACCTGCACCAGCCTGTGCTTCTCGACGGTGTAGACCCGCACACCCGTCTGGTTGGTCGGGTAGAGCCGGAAGCCGAGCGTCATGTCGTCCCGGCCGTCGCCGGTGAGGTCCCGGTAGTACGGCTTGAGCAGCGGGCAGCGGGCCTGGTCGCCGCCGGGCCGGCACTCCTTCAGCCGGTCCACGGTCGCGTGGTAGGCACCCTTGGACCCGTAGTCGTCCGGATGCGCCTTGATCTCGGCCTCCACCACGTCCACCGGGTCCACTTTGCGGATGTCGTCGCCGGGAACCGTGACGCCCTTGACGATCTCGCGGGTCGCCACGGCGTAGGGGTAGGCGGGGCTGGACGCCGGGCGCAGGTCGGGCCAGAGCTTGGCGGGGCTGACGGCGGTCGGGGTCGCGCCCGCGCCCCGCAGCCCTCCGGCGTCCCCGCACGCCACCGCCGTCGCCGCGAGCAGGGCGACGGCGGCTGCGGTGAGGGCGGTGCGCGCGGGACGGCGGGCTGGCACGGTGCTCCTGAGGTGTCGGGGTCGGTCGGGGCCCCGTAACACCTTATGTGTAGACGAGGGAATTCGTATGTAAGTCCTTTTTGCACCCGTCAGGGTGATGCTGGGAGAGAGGCTACTCGGCCAGCTCCTCCAGCAGTCGCACGGTCGACAGGCCCGCGCGCAGGTACTCCACGAACAGCTCGTTGTGCAGCGCCCACGCCGAGCGCCGGGCCCGGATCAGCTGGACCACCTCGTCCGGCGACGCCTGCCCCCGCTGGGCCAGCGCATGCCCGACGACCAGGCCCGAACGGTTGTACCCGTGGTAGCAGCGCACGAGCACCCGGCGCCCGGCGTCCAGCGCCTCGTTCGCCGCGCGGGCCAGCCGGATCACCCCGGCGAGCTGCGTCCCGTCCAGCGGACCGTCCGGAATCGGCCACACATGGTGCTCGACCCCCGGATCGGGGCCGTACCCCGGCAGCCGCAGCAGCGTCTGCACCAGATCGAACTCATCGCGTACGACGGCGAGCTCCGGCCGCCCCGAGCGGCCCCGGAACTCATGCCCGCCCATCCACAGGCCGGGCACGATCTCGTTCCACGGGCTCTCCGGAGCCGGTACGTCGGGCTGCTTTCCGCGGATCCGCAACGGCGCCTCCCCAACTCCCCCTCGTGGGCCGCCCCCAAGGTAACCGGTCTTGCCCCGGGAGCGCCCCGCCTGTTCCCATGGTCGAGGGGTGATGGCGCATGAGCGCACTGCGCGTGGTGCCGGCCTATCGGCACGGCCGGGAACGGCTGTACGTCTGCCGCCCGGACGGAAGCAATGTCGCCTGGTACGACCGTGAGACCAGCCGGGTCAACCTGCTCGGCGAGGACGCCAGGGACGACGTACTCCAAGCCCTGCGGCCGTTCCTCACCGGCCCGGTGACCGTCGGCCCGCCACCGGTCCCGACCCCCGCGGAACTCGCCCGGCTGACCCTGCATCCGGACGACGACCTCGCGCCCAACCGCCCCGGCGAGGCCCTGCTCGTCGCCCTCGACCGCGACCCCGGCCCCGCCCACCGGCTGCGCCCCGACCCGCGCCGGCGCGCCCTGGCGGCCGAGGAGACCGTCGGCACGGCCCTGGACGGCCTGGAGGGCGCGGGCTGGCACAGCCTGCACTCCATCGCCCTGCCCGGGGGCGACCGCATCCACCATCTCCTGCTCGGCCCCGGCGGCCTGTTCGCCGTACACGCCCTGTACGCCCGCAAGACCCGGGTCCTGATCGCCGACCCGATGGTCACCGTGGGCCGCCGCGAGGCCGAGCCGCTGCTGCGCCGCCTGCGCGCCGTCGCCGACCGGGCCTCCTACGCCCTGACCGCCGAGGTGCGCCCGGTGCTGGCCCTGGCGGGCCCGGCCGAGGTGACGGTGGCCGCCCGGCCGAGGACGGTACGGATCCTCCAGGACACCGAGCTGACGGGCCTGGCCCGGCTCGGCGGGGTGCTGAAGCCCGCGGACGTGGAGGCGCTGCACGCGATGGCGCGGGACCGGAACACGTGGGGGAGGGTGTAGATCGGGGAGGGCGTGGATCAGGGGATTGATCTGGGGCTTGACCAGGGGATTGATCAGGGAAGGGAGGCTGCTGTCTCCGGGTCCAGCAGGGGCGCGCTGAGGTCCCCGAGGTCCTGCAGCCGCGGCGCGATGTCACCCGCCTGGAACTCCAGCTGCGCGGGGTTGCGGCAGTCGGCGACCTCCTCCCAGGTCACGGGCGCGGAGACGAGCGGGGTGCGGCGGGCGCGCAGGGTGTAGGGCGTGGCCGTGGTCTTGCGGGCGGCGTTCTGGCTCCAGTCGACGAACACCTTCCCCGGCCTGAGGCTCTTCGTCATCCGGTGCACCACCAGCCGCGGCATGGCCCGCTCGGCCTCCACCGCGAGCGCCTTCGCATACTCACTCGTCCGCTCGGAGGACGAGCCGCGGACCGGGGCCAGCAGATGCAGCCCCTTCGACCCGGCCGTCTTCGGGTACGCCTCGATGCCGTCCGCCGCGAGCCGCTCGCGCAGCCACAGGGCCACCTCGCAGCAGTGCACGATGGTCGCGGGCGCGCCGGGGTCGAGATCGAAGACCAGCCGGTCGGCCTCGTCCGGCGTCCGCACCAGCCACTGGTGGGTGTGGAACTCGGTGACGAGATTCGCCGCCCACACCAGGCTCGCCAGATCCTGTACGACGACCATCCGGGCCGGACTCTCCGCCGACGACCTGGGCACCTCGGCGGTCGTGACCCACTCGGGCGTACCCGGCGGAACGTTCTTGGTGAAGAACACCTGCCCCTCCGGGCCGTCCGGGTAGCGCAGGAAGGACACGGCCCGGTCGCGCAGATGCGGCAGCAGCACATCGGCGCTGGTGGCGTAGTAGTGCACCAGCTCCGCCTTGGTGAAGCCGGTCTCCGGATACAGCACCTTCTCCAGGTTGCTGAGGGCGACCCGCCGCCCCTCCACCTCTGTGATAGGCGTCATACGATGACAATCCCAGACAAACAGCTGAAAGCGCTGGAATCGGGCTAGGGAAGGGTGCGGCACGTGCGATCCATATGGAACGGCGCGATTTCCTTCGGGCTCGTCAGCATCCCGATCAAACTGGTGAACGCCACGGAGAGCCATGCGATCTCCTTCCGCCAGATCCACACCGAGGACGGCGGCCGCATCCGCTACCGCAAGTTCTGCGAGCTGGAGGACCGCGAGGTCAGCGGCACGGAGATCGGCAAGGGGTACGAGGACGCGGACGGCACGATCATCCCGATCAGCGACGACGAGCTCTCCCACCTGCCGATTCCGACCGCCCGCACGATCGAGATCGTGGCCTTCGTGCCGGCCGACCGGATCGACCCGCTGCAGATGGGAGCGGCGTACTACCTGGCCGCGTCCGGTGCCCCGGCCGCGAAGCCGTACACGTTGTTGCGCGAGGCCCTCAAGCGCAGCAACAAGGTCGCCATCGCCAAGTACGCGCTGCGCGGGCGGGAGCGGCTCGGCATGCTGCGGGTGGTCGGCGACGCCATCGCCATGCACGGCCTGCTGTGGCCGGACGAGGTCCGCGCCCCGGAGGGCATGGCCCCTGACGTCTCCGTCACCATCCGCGACAAGGAACTCGACCTCGCGGACGCCCTGATGGACACCCTCGGCGAGGTCGAGCTGGAGGACCTGCACGACGAGTACCAGGAGGCGCTGGAGGAGGTCATCGCCGCGAAGGCCGCCGGCGAGGCCCCACCGGAGGCGCCGGCGCCGGCAGCCGGGGGCAAGGTGCTGGACCTGATGGCGGCCCTGGAGAACAGCGTGCGGGCGGCCCGGGAGTCCCGCGAGGCGCCCTCCGGCGCCGAGGCCGAGGTCAGACCACTGCCGCGGAGGGCTGCGCCCAAGGCCGCCGGGGGCAAGAAGTCGACCTCCACGGCGAAGAAGGCGGCCGCCACGAAGAAAGCCGAACCGGCCCGGAAGTCGACGTCCAGGACGGCTCAGGGGGCGGGAGCGGGGGCGGGGACGGGAGCGAAGAAGGCGGCGGCTTCGAAGAGTACGGCGAAGAGTACGGCCAAGAGCGCGGTGAAAAAGACGGCAGCAAAGAAGACGGCGTCGCGGAGGCGGACGGCTTGAGCGGGGTCTTGAGGGGGGTTTCGGGGCGCGCGGTGGTCTGGCGGCCGCGGGTACGCGGGGGCTGGTGGCACAGTTCCCCGGGCCCCCAGGGGCCGCAGCCACCACCCCCCCGTAGACGCCTGTGTCAGGTGAGCCCGAGAAGCCGGGCTGCTGTTCCTCCCAGCACCTGGTCGCGTAGCTCACCCGGGCTGGTGACGCGCTCGACGGTCGCGCGGGCGAGCGCCGGGTCGCCGTACGGGGCGTCCGAGCCGAACAGGGTGCGGTCCGGTACCTCCTGGATGGCCAGCCGAACGGCGAAGATCACGTTGGCTGTGGACAGCTCCAGGAACATGCTGGGCGTGTCCCGGACCAGCTCGATCGCGTCCATCCAGTGCAGGCCCCCGAGCTGGCTGATGACCAGAGGTACGGACGGATACGCGGTCGCGAGTCGGGCCAGGGTCCGCAGGTCTTCCGCCGTGGTGGGCGCGGCTCCGTGGATGACCACGGGCAGCCCGCTGTGGTCCGCCGCCGCCCGCATCACGGGCTCCACGAGGTCCGCCCGGCCGGGCGGCGGCGTCAGCTCCCCGATTCCCCGCAGGCCGCGACCGACCACGTCCCGGTCGACCAGTTCGGCGATCCGATGCGGAGCCAGGTCGAGTGGCACGCTCCTGAAGCCGATGAAACGGTCCGGGTGGGCGGCGAGCGCCATGTCCAGTTCCCGCCATGCGGTCCGGTACCCCTCGATTCCGGTGGCCCGGCCGCCCACCGCCTCGTGCAGTACGGCCATCTCGCGGCGCAGCGACTCAAGGCCGGTGGCACGTTCCGGGTGCGGCCGGGTGCCGAAGAGCACCGCCCGGTCCACCCCGGCGTCGTCCAACAGCATGATGTGGTCCTCGACCGGATCGTGGACATGGCTGTGCGCGTCGATGATCATGCGTCTCTCCCCGAGCGAAAGTGGCCGGCCAGGAATGCGGCCGACCGGGCCAGAGTTGCTCCCTGACACCGTTGGAAGGTCAAGCCGAAGGAGGAGAGCGTGCTGATCGGTGAGCTGTCACGCCGTACCGGAGTCAGTGAACGCCTCTTGCGTTACTACGAGCGCGTCGAGCTCATCCGGTCGGAGCGGCGTGCCAACGGCTATCGCGAATACGCCGACGAGACGGTGGAGACCGTCCGGCGGATACGCGGATTGCTCGCCGCCGGCCTTCCCACACGGGTCATCCGCCAGGTCCTCCCGTGCGCCGTCGACGGCGCCACTCTGCGTCCCTGCCCTGGCGTCCTGGACCGCCTGCGGGCCCAGTTGAGCGCCTTGGACCGCCGCGCGGCCGACCTGGCCGCGGCCCGCGACCTGCTGCGCGAAACGATCGCCGCGACAGAGGGTGCAGCACCCCCGCACTAGTCACTCGTGCTGCGGTCGTCTCCTCCTTGCCGGACACTGCCTTCCCCCATCAGGTGATCATGGGCACACCTGTCCGGTGAACTGACGCATCCATATGGCTCATCCATTCGAGTCGAACCCCTCGAACGAGGTACTTGCGGTCAACTCTGTTTGACGTGATCAAGAACCTCAAGTGGGCCGCCTGCGCGGTCGCACTTCTCGTCGTGCCCGTCGCGGCACCCACACCGGCCCAAGCACAGGACCGCTCCGCGGCGGTGTCCACCATCCCTGTCGCGGCGGCGGTCCACGCACTCCCGGTCGCTGCGGAGGTGCGGGCCGGCTATCAGCGCACGAGCTTCAAGCACTGGAACGCGGGCAAGAACCCGAACGACGGCTGCAACACCCGAGCCGAGGTGCTTCTCTCCGAGGCGGTCGACCCTCCCCAGGTCCTCCCGGGCTGCAAGCTGTCCGGAGGGCGTTGGTGGTCGTACTACGACTCCAAATGGATCACCTCAGCCGCCGCCCTGGACGTCGACCACATGGTGCCGCTGGCCGAAGCCTGGGACTCCGGGGCGTCGCAATGGACCGCGGCGCGGCGCGAGGCCTACGCCAACGACCTCGACGCCCCGACCTCCCTCGTCGCCGTCTCGGCAGCCGCGAACCGCAGCAAGGCCGACCAGGACCCGGCAGAGTGGCTGCCGCCGACCCCCGAAGTCACGTGCCGGTACATCTCGGAATGGGTCGGAACCAAACTCCGCTGGGGACTCACCGCCGACGCCGTCGAACTCGAAGCGCTCAACCAACTCGCGGAGGCGTGCCCCGGTACGACCGTGACGTACCAGACCGCTCCATAAAGCTGCGGCCGGCCCCTCCCCCTCAATAGGCGGAGCCGCTGGACACCCCTGAAATGCCAGGAGCCCCGGAGGCATCCGGGGCGAGTGGGCGCAGGTCTTCGGTTGTGGTCGGCAGGGCGGTCAGGGAGAGGGATCCCGTCCCTGTTCCTGACCGCCCTGGGGGCGGGTGAGTGGACTTCTTCCATGTGCGGTTGTGTGGTTGGTCGGCAGGAACTTCCGTCGGCTGTCCGTCAGTTGCAGAAGTTGAGGATGGGGAGGAGGCCGTTGCCGCACTGGTTTTCTTCGCCGCCGCCACCGCCGCCGTGGCCGGCTGGGGCGGCCTTTGTCGCGACGTGCGTGGCGGGCGTCGCGGCTACGGCGGTTGTGGCAGTTGCCAGCCCCGCCGCACAGGCGATGCCCACGGCGACACTCACCGCGAATACTCGCGGAATCCGGGAAACGGTCTTCTCGGGGTGAGGTGTAGTGTTCATGCACTCACCATGCACACCCCCGCAACCAGTTGCTCGCCGAGCGCATCCGAGAGGGTGAGCCACTTTCAGCGCGGCCACTGACGGGGTGTCGGCGTTGGTTTCCGCCACGGGCAACTCCTGTGCCGTTGAGTGAGGGATTCGGAGTCTCAACTCACTGGCGCAGCAGCCTTGTTGGTGTTCCCTGGCGTTCCCTGGTGTTGCCGTCGGAGCCACGCTGCCAGGGGCTGACGGGGTCGCGGAAGCAGACCGCGATGCCGACCGGGAATGGTGAACGCGCCGTGGTCGCCCATCTCGCTTCCCTGGCCCCGGGCCAGGGAGCGTCGGAGGTGGGAGAGCAGGGTCTGGACCGTGGTGACCAGCCCGTCCCGTACGCTTTCGACGCCGTGGTCGCCGGGCAGGTGCAGGTGCAGGAGCATGACGTAGCGGGTGGCACGCTCGACCAGGGTGCCGACGGCCGATCCGAACGGTGGATTGTGACGGGAGCCTCCCGGCGGAGCACCTGCCGAATTCCAGGCCCGCGTCGATAATGACCTTGTGCGCTCGCTAGCCAGGAATTCCATCCTGCCCCTGACACTGGTCATCGTCGGGGCAGCCGCAGTGGTGGGCGACGCGGCGGAGGAAACCCATACGGTCGCAAGCAGCGGGCGCAGCGGTTTCGGCAAGTCCGGCGCGCCGGGCCAGTTCCCGCAGGACCAGGACCAGGACTTCTCCGCGACGGCGCCGGCCGCGGACGGCCACGCGTACACCCCCCGCAGGACCGAGGAGAACGCCCGGATCGGCGCGGTCTTCGAGAAGGACGACCAGGGCGCCCACTTCTGCACGGCGAGCGTGGTGCAGAGTCCGGGCCGGAACATGCTGATCACCGCGGCCCACTGCGCCTTCGACGCCGACTCCGGACAGCCGGTGAACGACCTGGTCTTCGCCCCCGACTACCGCAACGGCGACGAACCCACCGGCCTGTGGAAGGTCAGCAAGGTGGTCGTCGACGACCGCTGGGCCAAGTCGCAGGACGAGGACCTCGACGTCGCCTTCCTCGTCCTCGACCAGAAGGACGGCAAGGACATCCAGGACGTCCTGGGCGGCAACACCCTCGGCATGGACCGCGGCTTCGACAACAAGGTCAAGATCACCGGCTATCCCACCAGCCGTGACACCCCGATCTCGTGCCAGAACCGCACCACGAAGTTCAGCGATACCCAGCTGCGCATCCAGTGCACCGACCTCGAGGACGGGACCAGCGGCAGCCCCTGGCTCGCCGACTACGACCCCAAGAGCCACACCGGCACGGTCATCGGCGTCCTGGGCGGCCACGAGGGCGGCGGCGACCAGGACGATGTCTCCTACGCCGCGTACTTCGACGACGACATCGCCAAGCTCTACCGGCGCGCCCAGGACGAGGACTGACTCCAGTTCACCCGCACCCCGCTCACGGCGAAGGGCCGTACCCCGGCGGGGCTCTTTCGCGTCGGCCCCCGTGCGCACGGATGGTCCAGTTCAGGAAGGTGCCGCAGCCGAAGGGCCCCTAACGTCGCTTATGCCCCACTCGCTCACCGTCAGGAGCCGGATGTGAACCTCATGCGCCGCTACATGGCCTGCACCACCGCAAGCACACTGCTCACCCTTGGCGCCTTCGCGCTCGCCACTCCCGCCCAGGCGCAGACACGCCCCGTCACCAGCGTCGCCGCCCCGGGCGTCCAGGCCGACAGCGGCAGCTCCGACGACAACGGCAACGACAACGGCAATGGCAATGGCAACGGCAGCTCCAACGGCAACGGCTGCGCCTGCGGTAGCGGCAAGGGCAACGGCGGTGGCGGCGGTGACGGGGGCGGCAACGGCAACGGCTGCGGTTGCGGCTGCGCCTGCGGCAACGGCTGCGCCTGCGGTAGCGGTAAGGGTAACGGCGGTGGCGGCGGTGATGGGGGCGGCAACGGCAATGGCTGCGGCAATGGCTGCGGTTGTGCCAGCAGCAGCAACAGCAGCAACAGCAGCGAGGGCAGCGGTACCGGTACCGGTGGCGGCAGTGGCAACGGCTGCGGTTGCGGCAGCAGTAAGGGCAACGGCTGCGGCAAGGGCAGCGGCGGCCATCAGTGAACTGGCCTCCTCGGCGACCTGCTGGGCCTGAGCTCGATTTCCTGGACGGCACCGACTGCTACTCCTGGCCAGGTCACCGTGCAACTGCTCACCGATCCCGTCCGCCGGCCCCTCGCCTGAATCGGAGAGCCCCGGTGGCTGTCGTGCCGGGGGCTTCGGCGTGTCTCGGCCGCGATTCCTCGGCTGGTGGTTGCTAGTTGCACCTGCAGCGTCGTATTCCATTTCATCGGCCCACGGTTGCCCCAGGTGTCCCGTCTGGTTCGCGCTCTACGCACAAGCCGCCGAGGTGCCGACCCTCGCCCTATGGGGGCTTTGAAGAAGACGCCGCGTCGGCTGGGCAGCGGACAGTCGCGCTGCCCGTACTGCGGCTTACCACAAGACCGGGTGGCGACGCTTGAGTATGACTGGGTGATGTTGGAACCGGACATGGCTCCACTGGCTCACACGGTGCCGGCGGAGCACCGGTGGATCGAGCTGTCCGATGGACGGGTGACCGTCTACGGGGTCTGTCCGCCGGATCAGTCCCAGCGGTGCCGTATCGAGCACCGCCTGGCCTGCCCGGCACAACCACTTCCGGATCTCTGGCCGTGGCTGACGGCTCTGCGAGGGGAGAACGCGCGGCAGGCGGAACGGGACGACCCGGAGCCGCCCCCGCCCCCCGAGCAATGGCCGGACGCCGGCTGACGGGCACTCGACGGGGTGCCCGGGCAGGATTCGAACCTGCGCAGACGGCTCGGGAGGGCCTTGCGCCTCGCGGATCGGCAAGTCCGTTGACAATCGAGTGCCGGTGCTGGCCGGTGCTGCGTGTGGTTAGGGCCTGACCGCGAACACCATGCCGATGTCGCCGGCCTGTTGCACCGAGTCCTGCTCGGTGCTGACCGTGAAGCCGTGCGTGAGGAGGACCTCGCAGACTGTGTCGCGGTTCTGCTGCCAGCGCTCCACCTCGACGACGGCCTGGCGGACCAGCGGCCAATGCCGTTCCTCGATGCCTCTGAGTACATCGAGTTCGGCGCCTTCCACATCGACCTTGAGCAGGTCGATGTCGTCGATGCCCTGCTCGTCGAGCGCTGATGACAGGGACCTGACCTTCACTCGGTGTGTCTCAAGCCGCCGCATCACCCGCAGCTTGCGGCTGACGAGAAGAGTGAGGATGGGAGTGGGTACGCGGCGTAGGACCGGTCCCAGGCCGCCCTGGCGGATCATTTCGACAACGCTGGCGGTGACCCGCCGCCGCTCCGCCTCGATGTTCCCCTGATCCCGCGAGGAGGACGAGAAGATCGTGGCGGCCGGAACGTAACTGAAGTCGAGTTCGTCGTCATGGGACGCCAGGCCGTAAGGGAGCGCGGTCAGACGTCCGTTGAAGAATTCGCGGGCATTGCGTTCGAGCGTCGCGTGGAGTGGCGGCACCGGCTCGAAGGCGTAGATCCGCACGTCCCCGTCGAGCCGCTCATAGACGGCCGCCGAGAACACACCGATGTTGGCGCCCACGTCGAGTACCGTCGCGCCTGGCGTGCACTCGATGCCGTGGGTGAAGTAGCCGCCCACCTCCTCGCGCAGGAAGGACGCCTCCCAACGATTGATACTGTGCAGTTCAATCGCGTTCATGGCCATGACAAAGTCATTTATCAGGGTTGGAGCCAACAATCCAGCTCGCGCGCTTCACTTCGGCCGAACTGCGGCGGAGGGGGGTAGACGTCGGGTGCACTGCGGCTGGGTTCCCCGCTGTTCCCCATGGCTCCCCGCACAATCTGGCACACGTCTGGCGCGCGTCTGGCGCGAGTCATTCGCCGTCGCGTCTCTCCAAGACCAGGCCTGCGGAGCCCTCTTCGAGTCCGTCGTGCTCCTCCAGGTGGAGGTGAGCGCCCTCCGGTGTGCCGTCCTGGGCGAGTGTGAGGAGATCTCGTACTCAGGGACCGTCAGGCACCGAAGGCGCAGGCTTTCCAACTGTGTTGGTGGGATGGTGAGCGTCGTACAGGGACGTTCACCTGCGTTCATGGGCAGCCGACCACAGAGGCGAGGAGACAGCTGCTGGCCTCGTCTGAACGGCCGTGAACGTAGCTGAATGAGACGGAAACCGAGACGGTCGCGCGGTCGCTAGGGGCGGGCCAGGTCGTGAGGCAGGTCGCAGACGTCATCACGCAGGTGCAGCCTGCGGAGGTCCTGGACCAGGCCGATGGGGAAGGGATGGAACAACCACTGGGCGCGATAGCCGGCCTCGCCATGCTCCGTGAGCACGTGCTGGGCGGCGTCCAGAACGGCGTGGACAAACACACGACGCGGATGCGCCGACTGCCAAACCACCGTGCCGTCGGTGTCCGGCAGGTCTGGGCTCAACGCGACATCGGGGAACGTGTAGACGGTCACGCCGACCGCTTCATCAGCCGCGCGAAGCACCCAGCGGAGTTCCTGCGGTTCGGCGTCGAAGAAGAACCGGTTTGTGCGTCGCTGCCGGTACAACTCACCCGTGGCCGACACGAGATCTGCCAACGCATCCGTGCAGTAGCTGACTACCAGCGAAGCCTTCTGCGAGTCATCGGCCAAGTGGCACTTCGCCCAACCACGCCCCACCAGCTCCCACTTCAGCTGAAAGGCGCCCGCCGACGCCTGATCTAGCGGCACAGTGCCCAGGATACCGGCAGCGATCGGTCCTGAGCTTGGGAAGCTTGGGTTCCCGGTGGGTGGGGGGCTGCTTGGCTGAACTGCGGCGGAGCGGGCGCGGGGCCTGACTGACCGGCGGCCTGGTCCCCGCCGTTCCCCGTGGTTCCCCGCACGATCTGGCGCGTGTCTGGCACGGGATCGGCCGTCCGATCTGTACGTCCGCCTTGAGCCACGGACTACTCGTAGGTGGTCGCAGCTCGTAGAGCTTGTGCGAAGAAGCTCCAGGTACGGACGGACGTTGAGGTCTGGAGTGCGTCCAATGGTGGTCGGCTTCCGGCAAGATCGCACAGCACTGGCAAGGTCGAAGTCGGGTTACCCGCGACCTTCCCGGGAAAGATCTCGAGTGCATCTCGGTGAGTTGGAGGGGGCTGCTCATGAGCGGTACGTCACGGTCGCGTCACGACAGGACGGAGCCGGGGCCGCCGCCCGAGCGCGGCTCCGATCGCTTCAGCGACGATCCCCCTGATCCCCTTGCCTCGCTGCTGGCCAAGGTCAACAAGGGGGAACACATTTCGACTCCTGGAGACAGCGCGGGCGGAGAAGACCGTGACCCCCATGAGGAGGAATGGCGGGAACATGATCGCCGCGGCCCCTATGCGCAGGGGCGTCGCCGGAGGAACTAACGCACAGGGCGGAGTCCCCGCCTGCGGCAGCGCAGGCGGGGACTTGGCGTGCGGGCTGCTCACGCGGGCTGGAGCGGGGCGGCTTGCAAATCGACGAGCAGACCGCGCGCCGGGCGACAGCTTGGCCCCGTACGGGCACATGTGGCCCGACCGTCTCAACGCGGGGGCGCTTTCGAGTCAAGCGTCAGTTAACCCGTGTCGTTCGCCGGACTGCTGCGCGGGCTGCTCGACCAGCGCGGAATCGAAGCGGCGGCCCGCGCTGGCGTCCAGCTTGGATCAAAGCCAAGCTACTGCACGTCCGAGGTAGCGAGCTTGATGAACTGCTCCACGAGCTCTCGTGCCTGCTGGCCGAGAGCACTCACCTCTGCCCTGTCGGCTGCCTTGTGCAACTTGGACGTCAGGGCGTAGGCGTTCTGCGCGGCGTCGATCAGCGGCCGCGCGCTGGCTATGAGCTGGACCCGGAACAGTGCGTGGAGGGCAATCCCACGGAGCCGGTAAGCCTCCTTGCGAGCTTCGATGAACGCGGAGCCGTCTGGATCTTCGTTCCAGCGATACCAGCGATCTTGTTCCGCGCGTCGGAACTCTGTCAGCGCTCCGGCGAAGTCGCTGTAGACGGTCATCCGGTCTGAGCGGAGTTGCTGTTGAGTCGCGAACAGCTGGTCTCGTGCGGACGCTTTGCGCTGAAACGCGTGGGTGACAGCAGAGCCCAACAACGTGCCCGCAATGGCGATTACGGCCGAGATAACACCATCCACGGCAGTAGAACATCACGAGATCGTTTGCGTGCCCAGGTCCATAATGAGCCTTGCTTGGGACCCCGCGAAAAGGGCGTCTGGCCTGCGAAGAGGCCCCTCAAGATCATCACGTCGCCATTCCGTGATCACTGGCAAACGGCTGCTTTCGGCGACATCTGCCTGCGCATACGACAAGACCCCGCACCCAGCGAACTCGCTGATGGCGGGGTCTTTAGGCACTTCCTGCGAAGTGCCCCCGGCAGGATTCGAACCTGCGCACACGGCTCCGGAGGCCGTTGCTCTATCCCCTGAGCTACGGGGGCGTGTCGGCTGCGGAGCTCTTCGCTCGCGGCGACGGGTAGAACACTAGCAGGTCCGGCGGGGTGATCAGGAACCCGTTTCCCTGGGCTGGGGCAGGGGCGGGTCCCTGGGCGGGGAGAACGGGACCACGGTGTGGGCGGAGTCGGTTCGCTACGTAGGCGGGGCGGGTCCCCTGTACGGGGTGGAAGTGGGGAAAACCCGGACGCGGTGGCCGGTCCGGACCTACTCTCGAGTTGTGCCAGGCGCTTCGGGTCGGGTGCTTGTTGTCGACGACAACAAGGTCATCCGGCAGCTGATCAGGGTCAATCTCGAGCTGGAAGGGCTCGAGGTCGTGACCGCGGCCGACGGTGCCGAGTGTCTGGACGTGGTGCACCAGGTGCGGCCCGACGTCGTCACGCTCGACGTCGTCATGCCCCGGCTGGACGGTCTGCGGACCGCCGCCCGGCTTCGCGCCGATCCCCGCACCCATCATCTGCCCCTCGCCATCATCAGCGCCTGCACGCAGTACGAGGTCGACAGCGGCCTCGACGTCGGCGTGGACGCCTTCCTCGCCAAGCCCTTCGAACCCTCCGAACTCGTACGGCTCGTCAAGCAACTGATCGACCGCGGGAACGGCGAAGACGGGGGAGACGGGCATGGGGGAGAGGGAGGACACCGAGGCGGGGGTGGGAGCGGCGACGATGACGGGGATGGGGATGAGGATGCGGATGGGGGTGGCGAGGGGGGCGACGGGCCGGTTTCGGGCGGGGTCTCCGATGGCGTACCAGGTGGGATCTCGTCCGGTGGTTAGCGCGGCCTCATCCAGCGGGGTAGTCAGGGGTCTCAACCGGTCCTGCGGTTCGTGAGGGCTCGTTCGGCGGTTACGGGCGTCTCGTCCGGTGGTTGGGTGATCAGGGATCGGTTGGGGCCCTCGGCCCGTCAGGGCAGGTCGTCCCACACTGAGAACCACTTCGACTACCCACCCCCTCCCTCCCCTACGCTTGTCCCGTGACCCCCGTCGAGCTGTCCCGCACCGTGCTGCGCGCGGTGCGTCGTGCTGTCGAGGACGGGGAGCTGAGTGTGACCGTGCCCGAGCGGGCTGTGGTGACCGAGCCGGGGCCCGGGGGATGTGGGGACTACGCCACCAACGTCGCCCTGCAGCTCGCCCGGCCGGCCGGGCAGTCGCCGCGCCGGGTCGCCGAGATTCTGCGGCCCCGGCTCCTCGAAGCCGACGGCATCCGGGACGTCGTCGTCACCGGGCCCGGGTTTCTCAACATCAGCCTCGACGCGGGCGTCGACCTCGTCACCGGGCTCGTCCGGGAGATCCGGGCCCGTGGTGCCGCCTACGGGCACGGTGACGCCCTCGCCGGGCAGGTCGTCGCGCTGCGGGTGCCGTACGAGGTCCGGGCCGAGGTGATCGCCGACGCCGTCGTACGGATCGTCGCCACGCAGGGTGCGCGGGGCACGGTTGAGCATGCCGAGCCCGTGAATCTGCGGCCCGTGCCCGCGGCCGAGGACCCCGCCCCGCTCGGCCGCGACGCCGCCCAGTGGGCCCTGCTCCACCCCGCCCCGCACGACCGGCCCCGGATCACCGCCGATCACCTGGTCCAGCGGGAGAGCAACCCGCTGTTCCGGGTGCGGTACGCCCATGCACGGGTCCGCGCCCTCAGCCGTAACGCCGCCCGGCTGGGCTTCGCCGCCGAGCCCGGCCCCCTCGACCCCGGCCCCCTCGACCTCGGCACCAGCGCTGGCGATGGAGCCGCCGCCCGGCTGAGCTTCGCCGCCGAGCCCGAGCCCGAGCCCGAGCCCGAGCCCCAGCCGAAGCCCGAGCCCGAGGCCAGGCCCCTCGCCCTCGCCCCAGACCCCGGCACCAGCGCCTGCAACGAAGCCACCGGCGCCCCCGTCCCCGGCACCACCGTCGGCAACGCAGCCGCCGCCCGCCTGCCCGAGCCCGCCCCGCTCCCCCCCGGCAACGGAGCCACCACCCACCCCATCCCCCTCCGCGACCTCCTCACCCCCCTGGCCGACCACCCCCGCATCCTCGCCGCGGCCGCCACCCACCGTGCCCCGGACCGGCTTGCCCGGCATCTCGTCACCGTCGCCGATGCCGTGTTGCCCTTCCTGCCCTCCGTGCTTCCCTGCGGGGAGGAGAAACCCTCGGCCGCCCACCGCGCCCGGCTCGCCCTTGCCGAAGCCGCCGGGACGGTGCTGGCCGGTGGTCTGTCCCTGCTCGGCATCGACGCACCCGAACATCTCTGAGGCCCCTCGCGAGAGCGCCCGGAGAGCGACAGAGAGTCTGAGAGTCTTCGTCATGAGCCGTTCCGCCCATCCCGCCGGACCCCGTCACGCCGACGTCCTGCCCGAGGGGCACTACGCCGCGCCGCCCACCGACCTCAACGCCCTGGACCAGAAGGTCTGGGCGCAGACCGTCGTACGCGACGCCGACGGTGTCGTCACCGTCGGCGGGGTCGATGTCAGCCGGCTCGCCGAGGAGTTCGGCACCCCCGCCTACATCCTCGACGAGGCCGACTTCCGGGCACGCGCGCGTGCGTGGCGCACCGCCTTCGGGGCCGATGCCGATGTCTTCTACGCCGGCAAGGCGTTCCTCTCCCGTGCCGTCGTGCGGTGGCTGCACGAGGAGGGGCTCAACCTCGATGTGTGCTCGGGCGGGGAGCTGGCCACCGCCCTCTCCGCCGGGATGCCCGCCGAGCGCATCGCCTTCCACGGCAACAACAAGTCCGAGGACGAGATCCGTCGTGCCATCGAGGCCGGTGTGGGGCGGATCGTGCTCGATTCCTTCCAGGAGATCGTGCGCGTCGCCCACATCGCGCAGTCCCTCGGCAAGCGGCAGAAGGTCCAGATTCGGATCACCGTCGGGGTGGAGGCGCACACGCATGAGTTCATCGCGACCGCCCACGAGGATCAGAAGTTCGGGATTCCGCTCGCCGGCGGACAGGCGGCGGAAGCCGTGCGGCGGGCCCTTCAGCTCGACGGGCTCGAGCTCATCGGGATCCACTCCCACATCGGGTCGCAGATCTTCGACATGTCCGGCTTCGAGGTCGCCGCACACCGTGTCGTCGGGCTGCTGAAGGACATTCGCGACGAGCACGGCGTGGAGCTGCCCGAGATCGACCTGGGGGGCGGGCTCGGGATCGCGTACACCAGTGACGACGATCCGCGTGAGCCGCACGAGATCGCCAAGGCGCTCACCGAGATCGTCAGCCGGGAGTGCGACGCCGCCAGGCTGCGCACCCCGCGCATCTCCGTCGAGCCCGGGCGCGCCATCGTCGGCCCGACCGCCTTCACGCTCTACGAGGTCGGCACCGTCAAGCCGCTGGAGGGCCTGCGCACCTACGTCTCCGTCGACGGCGGCATGTCCGACAACATCCGGACCGCGCTGTACGACGCCGAGTACAGCGTCGCTCTCGTCTCGCGCACCAGCGACGCCCAGCCGATGCTCGCGCGCGTCGTCGGCAAGCACTGCGAGAGCGGGGACATCGTGGTCAAGGACGCGTTCCTGCCCGCCGACCTGGCGCCGGGCGACCTGATCGCCGTACCGGCCACCGGCGCGTACTGCCGGTCCATGGCCAGCAACTACAACCATGTACTGCGGCCGCCCGTCGTGGCCGTGAAGGACGGCGAGGCCCGGGTGATCGTCCGGCGCGAGACCGAGGAGGACCTGCTGCGTCTCGACGTCGGCTAGAAGCATGGCCGAGGAGGGCCGGAAGATCTCCGTCTTCCGGTCTCGTACAAGTGAAATACGAGTCTCAGGATCCGGACGAAGGGTAGAAAGTCTCGTCCGGTGAGTGAGACTGGTCCAACCGTGACGGTGAGAGGAAACGAGGTCGGATGATGCGTACGCGTCCGCTGAAGGTGGCGCTGCTGGGCTGTGGGGTTGTCGGCTCAGAGGTGGCGCGCATCATGACGACGCACGCCGACGACCTCGCCCAGCGCATCGGTGCCCCGGTGGAGCTGGCGGGGGTCGCGGTCCGGCGCCCTTCGAAGGTCCGTGAGGGCATCGACCCGAGCCTCGTCACCACCGACGCCACCGCCCTCGTCAAACGCGGGGACATCGACGTGGTGGTCGAGGTCATCGGCGGGATCGAGCCCGCGCGGACCCTCATCACCACCGCCTTCGAGCACGGGGCCTCCGTCGTCTCCGCGAACAAGGCGCTGCTCGCCCAGGACGGCGCCGCGCTGCACGCCGCCGCCGAGGAGCACGGCCGGGACCTGTACTACGAGGCCGCCGTCGCCGGTGCCATCCCGCTGATCCGCCCGCTGCGCGAGTCCCTCGCCGGCGACAAGGTCAACCGGGTGCTCGGCATCGTCAACGGCACCACCAACTTCATCCTCGACAAGATGGACTCCACGGGGGCCGGCTACCAGGAGGCCCTCGACGAGGCCACCGCGCTCGGGTACGCCGAGGCCGACCCGACCGCCGACGTCGAAGGGTTCGACGCCGCCGCCAAGGCCGCCATCCTCGCCGGGATCGCCTTCCACACGCGCGTGCGCCTCGACGACGTCTACCGCGAGGGCATGGCCGAGGTCACCGCCGCCGACTTCCGTTCGGCCAAGGAGATGGGCTGCACCATCAAGCTGCTCGCGATCTGCGAGCGGGCTCAGGACGGGGCGTCCGTCACCGCGCGCGTGCACCCCGCCATGATTCCGCTGAGCCACCCGCTCGCCTCCGTGCGCGGCGCGTACAACGCCGTCTTCGTGGAGTCCGACGCGGCCGGCCAGCTCATGTTCTACGGCCCCGGCGCCGGCGGTTCCCCGACCGCCTCCGCCGTGCTCGGCGACCTGGTCGCCGTCTGCCGCAACCGGCGGGGCGGCGCAACGGGGCCCGGTGAGTCGGCGTACGCCGCCCTGCCGGTCTCGCCCATGGGCGACGTCGTCACGCGCTACCACATCAGCCTCGACGTCGCGGACAAACCGGGCGTGCTCGCCCAGGTCGCGACCGTGTTCGCCGAGCACGGGGTGTCGATCGATACGGTGCGCCAGCAGGGCAAGGACGGCGAGGCCTCCCTCGTCGTCGTCACCCACCGTGCGTCCGACGCCTCCCTGTCCGGGACGGTCGAGGCGCTGCGCAAGCTCGACACCGTGCGGGGTGTCGCCAGCATCATGCGGGTTGAAGGAGAGTAACCAGCAATGACCCACCAGTGGCGCGGAATCATCGAGGAGTACCGGGACCGGCTGCCGGTATCGGACACCACGCCGGTCGTAACGCTCCGCGAGGGCGGTACGCCTCTCGTGCCCGCGCAGGTGCTCTCCGAGCGCACGGGCTGCGAGGTCCACCTGAAGGTGGAGGGGGCCAACCCCACCGGGTCCTTCAAGGACCGCGGCATGACCATGGCCATCTCCAAGGCGAAGGAGGAGGGGGCCAAGGCCGTCATCTGTGCCTCCACCGGCAACACCTCCGCCTCGGCGGCCGCGTACGCGGTGCGCGCGGGCATGGTTTCGGCCGTCCTCGTGCCGCAGGGCAAGATCGCGCTCGGCAAGATGGGCCAGGCCCTCGTGCACGGCGCGAAGATCCTCCAGGTCGACGGCAACTTCGACGACTGCCTCACGCTCGCGCGGAACCTGAGCGAGAACTACCCGGTGGCGCTGGTCAATTCGGTCAATCCAGTGCGTATCGAGGGCCAGAAGACGGCCTCCTTCGAGATCGTGGACATGCTCGGGGACGCGCCCGACATCCACGTTCTGCCGGTGGGCAACGCGGGCAACATCACCGCCTACTGGAAGGGCTACAAGGAGTACGCCGCCGACGGCATCTCCTCGAAGACCCCGCGCATGTGGGGCTTCCAGGCCTCCGGCAGCGCGCCGATCGTGCGCGGCGAGGTGGTCAAGGACCCCTCGACCATCGCCACCGCGATCCGCATCGGCAACCCCGCCTCCTGGCAGTACGCCCTGGCCGCGCGGGACGAATCGGGCGGCGCCATCGATGAGGTGACGGACCGTGAAATCCTGCGCGCCTACCGCCTGTTGGCCGCGCAGGAGGGCGTCTTCGTGGAGCCCGCCTCCGCCGCCTCCGTGGCCGGTCTGCTGAAGGCCGCCGAGCAGGGCAAGGTCGACCCGGGCCAGACGATCGTGTGCACGGTCACCGGCAACGGTCTGAAGGACCCCGACTGGGCCGTCGCCGGCGCCCCGCAGCCGGTCACCGTCCCCGTCGACGCGGCCGCCGCGGCCGAGCGCCTCGGCCTCGCCTGAGCGCCGACGAGCATCGGTACCCGGGTTTTTCCCTGACAGGGGGCACAGGGGGCTTACGACACGCATCGTGCGCCTCCTGTGCGCCCTATGTCGCCACAGAACCTTCCTTCGATACGCTGTACTCAACCCGCCCGTCGCATATGCCCGCGCATATGGGCGACGTCGTGCCGTCTGCGCGGCCATGAGGGTCTTCACGTACGTATCGAATGTCATCGAATGTCTTCGACAGTCACGCAGCTCAAGGAGAGTCAACGAGCGATGGCCGGTCCAGCGTTCCGCGCCGCCGCCGTCCGGGTGCGCGTTCCCGCCACCAGCGCCAATCTCGGCCCGGGCTTCGACGCCCTCGGCCTCGCGCTGGGGCTCTACGACGACGTGGTCGTCCGGGTGGCCGACTCCGGGCTGCACATCGACATCGCGGGTGAGGGCAGCGAGACCCTCCCGCGTGACGAGTCTCACCTCCTCGTCCGCTCCCTGCGCACCGCCTTCGACCTGCTGGGCGGACAGCCCCGCGGCCTGGAAATCGTCTGCGCCAACCGCATTCCGCACGGTCGGGGCCTGGGCTCCTCCTCCGCCGCCATCTGCGCCGGCATCGTCGCGGCCCGTGCGGTGACCATAGGCGGCGAGGCCCGCCTGGACGACGCGGCCCTGCTGGAACTGGCCACCGAGATCGAGGGCCATCCGGACAACGTGGCCCCGTGTCTGCTCGGCGGGTTCACGATCGCCTGGATGGAGTCCGGCGCCGCCCGGGCGATCAGGATGGAGGCCAGTGATTCCATCGTTCCGGTGGTTTTCGTGCCCGGAAAGCCGGTCCTGACCGAGACCGCGCGCGGCCTGCTGCCGCGCACCGTGCCGCACGTCGACGCCGCCGCCAACGCGGGCCGTGCCGCCCTGCTCGTCGAGGCCCTCACCCGGCGCCCCGAGCTGCTGCTGCCCGCCACCGAGGACCGCCTCCACCAGGAGTACCGCGCCCCGGCCATGCCGGAGAGCGCCGCGCTGGTGGAGCGGCTGCGCGCCGACGGCATCCCGGCCGTCATCTCCGGCGCCGGGCCCACCGTCATGGCCCTGGCCGACGCCGAGAGCGCCGACAAGGTCGCCCACCTCGCAGGTGCGGGCTGGGCCGCGAACCGGCTGGACCTGGACGTCCAGGGAGCGAGCGTGCTGCCGCTTGCGACCTGACACACGGTTGCCGGATTTGGAGAGGGGGAATGTTTGTTGGATCCGGTAGTGTTAACCTCAAGTCTGCACCCGACCCCACCATGGCGAGGTGCCTCGTGTCCCCGTCCGGGACAGACATTCTTCCGGGAGCCTCCCGCGCCACTCCGTGTTCCATGTGCCGTACCTGGGCAGTACGTCGTATGCGGGCACTGAGCGGGCCGCCGGGCACGCTTCGGAACAGGTGCTACCACGCCACGTGACACTGGGTGCCACGGCTCGCGGAAGCGCCATCACCGCACATTTCTTCCGCCGCTTTGGCGGACCACCGCCCCGGCACGGTTCACGGAAGACAGGACCGTAGTCGGACAGCACAACCGGTCGCCGAGCCAGACAGGCCGACGTCCGCTCCAGGGAAGGACCCTTCGTGAGCGACACCACCGATCTGATGGGCGCACGTGTCGAGGAGACCGCTGCCGCGCCCGCCACGGACGCCTCCGCGCCTGCCACCGGTGCCGGCTCCCGGCGGCGCCGCGGTACCGGCCTCGAGGGCATGGTGCTGGCCGAGCTGCAGCAGGTCGCCTCGGGCCTCGGTATCAGGGGCACCGCGCGGATGCGCAAGAGCCAGCTGATCGAGGTCATCAAGGAGGCGCAGGCCGCCGGGGGTGCCGCCCCCAAGGCCGAGGCCGCCACCGAGACCAAGCCGAAGCGCCGCGCCACCTCCAAGGCCCGCACCGGCGAGGAAGCCGAGAAGAAGGCGGAGGCCAAGACCGAGGCGCCCGCCGAGAAGGCCGTGGCCCAGCAGCAGATCGAGATCCCCGGCCAGCCGGCCTCCGACGACGCCCCGACCGAGCGCCGTCGCCGCCGTGCCACCGCCGAGGCGGGCAGCCCCGCCGCGGGCAGCGCCGAGACGGTCGCCGCCGAGGCGAAGACCGAGCCCAAGGCCGAGACGCCCGCCCAGCAGCCGCAGGGCGAGGCCGGTGACGGCGAGGGCCGTGGCCGCCGCGACCGTCGCGAGCGCGGCCGGGACCGCGACCGTGACCGCGACCGCCGGGGCAAGGGCGACGACCAGCAGGGCGGCCAGCAGCGTCAGCAGCCGAGCCAGCAGCAGGGCGGCCGCCAGGACCGTCAGCGGGCCGACGAGGACGGGGACGACTTCGAGGGCGGCCGCCGGGGCCGTCGCGGCCGCTACCGCGACCGCCGTGGCCGCCGTGGCCGCGACGAGATCGCCGAGCCGCAGCTGGCCGAGGACGACGTCCTGATCCCCGTCGCGGGCATCCTGGACATCCTCGACAACTACGCCTTCATCCGGACCTCCGGCTACCTGCCGGGCCCGAACGACGTGTACGTCTCCCTCGCCCAGGTCCGCAAGAACGGCCTGCGCAAGGGTGACCACGTCACCGGCGCGGTCCGTCAGCCGAAGGAGGGCGAGCGCCGCGAGAAGTTCAACGCGCTGGTCCGCCTCGACTCCGTCAACGGCATGGCCCCCGAACACGGCCGTGGCCGCCCGGAGTTCAACAAGCTGACCCCGCTCTACCCGCAGGACCGGCTCCGCCTCGAGACGGACCCGGGCGTGCTCACCACCCGCATCATCGACCTGGTCTCGCCGATCGGTAAGGGCCAGCGCGGTCTGATCGTGGCCCCGCCGAAGACCGGTAAGACCATGATCATGCAGGCGATCGCCAACGCGATCACGCACAACAACCCCGAGTGCCACCTGATGGTCGTCCTCGTCGACGAGCGTCCGGAAGAGGTCACCGACATGCAGCGGTCGGTCAAGGGCGAGGTCATCTCCTCGACCTTCGACCGCCCGGCCGAGGACCACACCACGGTCGCCGAGCTGGCCATCGAGCGCGCCAAGCGGCTGGTGGAGCTGGGCCACGACGTGGTCGTGCTGCTGGACTCCATCACGCGTCTGGGCCGCGCCTACAACCTGGCGGCGCCGGCCTCCGGCCGCATCCTGTCCGGTGGTGTCGACTCGACCGCGCTGTACCCGCCGAAGCGGTTCTTCGGTGCGGCGCGCAACATCGAGGACGGCGGCTCGCTGACCATCCTGGCCACGGCTCTCGTGGACACCGGGTCCCGCATGGACGAGGTGATCTTCGAGGAGTTCAAGGGCACCGGCAACATGGAGCTCAAGCTCGACCGGAAGCTCGCCGACAAGCGCATCTTCCCGGCGGTGGACGTGGACGCGTCCGGTACCCGTAAGGAAGAGATCCTGCTCGGTGCCGAGGAGCTGGGCATCGTCTGGAAGCTGCGCCGGGTGCTGCACGCCCTCGACCAGCAGCAGGCGATCGAGCTGCTCCTCGACAAGATGAAGCAGACCAAGTCGAACGTCGAGTTCCTGATGCAGATTCAGAAGACGACGCCGGCTCCGGGTAACGGTGACTGAGCGCCGTTGAGGTGACTGTGGTCGAAAGGGCCGCCCCTCGTCCAGCAGTGACGAGGGGCGGCCCTTTCGTCGTACCGGAAAGCCCGTAAGCGAGATCTTTGCCACAAGAATCTCGTTTGGCACCGGTTTCCAGTAGTACGACCTCGCGGCCTGAAACCCCAGGTGAGAGGGGTGCGCCCGCCCCGGATGACTACACGGAGTGCCCATCGCCGTACGCGATGGGCACTTAGCGTTGTGCAACTCTGTCCCGAGTTTCTCCGTCTGACCATGCGGAGCGACGATGGAGCGGTACTGACCGCGCCTGACCCTGAAAGCAGGGGGTAGCCGACACCGACGAGACCTAGGAGCGATGTGTCCGCCGAGAGCACGCCGGAGCCCGTCATAGCCGAGCCGGGCGAGACCGGCCCCCGCAAGGGCGGCAGGGGCCGCCGCCGCAAGGCTCCCAGCAAGGGCCGTAAGGCCCTGCGCGTCACGGCCTGGACTCTCGCGGGCGTGGTCGTGCTGGGCGGTGCCGGCGTCGGGTACGTGTACCTCAAGCTCAACGGCAACATCAAGAGCGTCGACATCGACCAGGCCCTCGGCAACGACCGGCCCTCGAAGGTCGACAACGGCTCCGAGAACATCCTGGTCCTCGGCTCGGACACCCGCTCCGGCTCCAACAAGAAGCTCGGCGGCGGCATCGACGACGGCAGCGCCCGCTCCGACACGGCGATGATCGTCCACGTCTACGAGGGCCACAAGAAGGCCAGCGTGGTCTCCATCCCCCGGGACACCCTGATCGACCGCCCGGCCTGCACCGACACCAAGGGCACCGCGCACCCGGCCGCGACCGGCGTGATGTTCAACGAGTCCTACGGCACCGGCGGCGCGGCCTGCGCGGTGAAGACCGTCGAGTCGATCACCGGCATCCGCATGGACCACTATCTGGAGGTCGACTTCGCGGGCTTCCAGAGGCTCATCGACGACCTCGGCGGGGTCCCCGTCACCACGACGAAGAACATCAACGACCCGCAGAGCCACCTGACCCTCCAGGCCGGCACCCACACCCTGAACGGACAGCAGGCCCTCGGCCTGGTCCGCACCCGGCACGGCGTGGGCGACGGCTCCGACCTGGGCCGCATCCAGCTCCAGCAGGCCTTCGTCAAGGCCCTGCTCAACCAGGTCAAGCACGTCGGAATCTTCAGCAGCCCCAAGAGGCTCTACGACCTCGCCGACACCGCCACCAAGACGGTCACCACCGACTCCGACCTCGGCTCGGTCAACTCCCTCATCGACTTCGCGGACGGCCTCAAGGGCATCGGCGCCAAGAACATGACCATGATCACCATGCCGGTCCAGTACGACCCGGTCGACCCCAACCGGGTGATCATGGCCAAGTCCAAGGCCCAGCTGGTCTGGGATGCGCTGAGGAACGACCGCCCGATCCCGAAGTCGGCCACGAAGGGTACGGCCACCGGTGAAGCCAAGGGCGTGGTGACCGGCTGAGGGGCGCGGGGGCCTGCGCGAGAACCCACCGCGCGCCCGCACGCGCCCGCAGGAATAGAACAACCGCACCCCCGGTTTGGGTGGATGGCCCCAGTCCTGGCAGACTGGTACGTCGGCTCCGGTTCACGCTCCCGCACCCCGCGGCGGCGACCCGGCGCCCTCCCGAAAACTAGGAGACACCTTGAAGCGCGACATCCACCCCGCGTACGTCGAGACGCAGGTCAGCTGCACCTGCGGCGCGTCGTTCACCACCCGTAGCACCATCGAGTCCGGCACCATCCGGGCCGAGGTCTGCTCCGAGTGCCACCCGTTCTACACGGGCAAGCAGAAGATCCTCGACACCGGTGGCCGTGTGGCCCGCTTCGAGGCCCGCTTCGGCAAGGCTGCTGCCGGCTCCAAGAAGTAGCGAGCCCCATATCGCCGGTCCACGGCCGCGCGCCCTCCTCAGGCGTGCGCCGGGACCGGCGTTTTTGGTCGCCCGCCAGCCCTCCCCCCGCAGTATCAGGAGCCCAAGATGTTCGAGGCCGTCGACGAACTCGTCGCCGAGCACGCCGATCTGGAGAAGAAGCTCGCCGATCCGTCGGTCCACGCCGACCAGGCGAACGCGCGCAAGCTGAACAAGCGCTACGCAGAGCTGTCCCCGATCGTCGCCACGTACCGCTCCTGGAAGCAGACCGGCGACGACATCGAGACCGCGCGCGAGCTGGCGGCGGACGACCCCGACTTCGCCGCCGAGGTCAAGGATCTGGACAAGCAGCGCGAGGAGCTGACTGAGCGCTTGCGCTTCCTGCTGATCCCGCGCGACCCGAGTGACGACAAGGACGTCATTCTGGAGATCAAGGCGGGCGCGGGCGGCGACGAGTCCGCGCTGTTCGCCGGCGACCTGCTGCGCATGTACCTGCGCTACGCCGAGCGCGTCGGCTGGAAGACCGAGGTCATCGACGCCACCGAGTCCGAGCTGGGCGGCTACAAGGACGTCCAGGTCGCGGTGAAGACGCGCGGGCAGATCGAGCCCGGGCAGGGCGTGTGGGCCCGGCTGAAGTACGAGGGCGGTGTGCACCGCGTGCAGCGCGTGCCGGCCACCGAGTCCCAGGGCCGTATCCACACCTCCGCCGCCGGTGTCCTCGTGACCCCGGAGGCCGAGGAGGTTGACGTGGAGATCAACCCGAACGACCTCCGCATCGACGTCTACCGCTCCTCCGGTCCGGGCGGCCAGTCGGTCAACACCACCGACTCCGCGGTGCGCATCACGCACCTGCCGACCGGGGTCGTCGCCTCCTGCCAGAACGAGAAGAGCCAGCTGCAGAACAAGGAGCAGGCGCTGCGTATCCTGCGCTCCAGGCTGCTCGCCGCAGCGCAGGAGGAGGCCGAGCGGGAGGCCGCCGACGCCCGCCGCAGCCAGGTCCGCACGGTCGACCGCTCCGAGAAGATCCGCACCTACAACTTCCCGGAGAACCGCATCTCGGACCACCGCGTCGGCTTCAAGGCGTACAACCTGGACCAGGTCCTGGACGGCGACCTCGACGCGGTCATCCAGGCCTGCGTCGACGCCGACTCGGCGGCGAAGCTGGCAGCCGCGTAACGCCCAACGGCACGTACGAGTACCACGGAGGACTTGCGTGAACCTGCTGCTCGCGGAGGTGGCCCAGGCCACCCAGCGGCTGGCCGACGCCGGCGTGCCCTCGCCGCGCACCGACGCGGAGGAGCTCGCCGCGTTCGTGCACGGTGTGAAGCGCGGCGAACTGCACTCCGTGAAGGACTCGGACTTCGACGCCCGGTACTGGGAGGTCATCGCCCGGCGCGAACAGCGCGAGCCGCTGCAGCACATCACCGGGCGGGCCTACTTCCGCTACCTGGAGCTCCAGGTCGGGCCGGGCGTCTTCGTGCCCCGGCCGGAGACCGAGTCCGTGGTCGGCTGGGCCATAGACGCCGTGCGCGCCATGGACGTCGTGGAGCCCTGCATCGTCGATCTGTGCAGCGGCTCCGGCGCCATCGCGCTCGCCCTCGCCCAGGAGGTGCCGCGCTCGCGCGTGCACGCCGTGGAGCTGTCCGAGGACGCCCTGGTGTGGACGCGGAAGAACGTGGCGGGGTCCAGGGTCGATCTGCGCCAGGGCGACGCCCTGACCGCCTTCCCCGACCTCGACGGACAGGTCGACCTGGTCATCTCCAACCCGCCGTACATCCCGCTCACCGAGTGGGAGTACGTCGCCCCGGAGGCCCGCGACTACGACCCCGAGATGGCCCTGTTCTCCGGCGAGGACGGCCTGGACCTCATCCGCGGCCTGGAACGCACCGCGCACCGTCTCCTGCGCCCCGGCGGGGTCGTCGTGATCGAGCACGCCGACACCCAGGGCGGCCAGGTGCCGTGGATCTTCACCGAGGAGCGGGGCTGGGCCGACGCGGCCGACCACCCCGACCTCAACAACCGCCCCCGGTTCGCGACCGCCCGCAAGGCGCTGCCGTGACCGCCCCGCAGGCAGTGTTCCCCGAAGTCCCGCATTACGTGTACGAGGAGGCCCGCTAGACATGGCACGGCGATACGACACCAACGACGCGACCGACCGCACGACGGGTCTGCGCGAGGCCGCGTCCGCCGTCCGCCGGGGCGAGCTGGTGGTGCTGCCGACCGACACGGTGTACGGCATCGGCGCCGACGCGTTCTCCTCGGAGGCGGTCGCCGACCTGCTCGCCGCCAAGGGCCGGGGCCGCAATATGCCCACCCCTGTCCTCATCGGCTCCCCGAACACGCTGCACGGCCTCGTCACGGACTTCTCCGAGCTGGCCTGGGAGCTGGTCGACGCCTTCTGGCCGGGCGCCCTGACGCTGGTCGCCAAGCACCAGCCGTCCCTCCAGTGGGATCTCGGCGACACCCGGGGCACGGTCGCCATCCGTATGCCGCTCCACCCGGTCGCCATCGAACTGCTCACCGAGGTCGGCCCGATGGCGGTCTCCTCCGCCAACCTCACCGGCCACCCGGCACCGGAGGACTGCGACGCCGCCCAGCAGATGCTCGGCGACTCCGTCTCCGTCTACCTCGACGGCGGCCCGACCCCGGGCAACGTGCCGTCGTCCATCGTGGACGTCTCCCGCGAGGTGCCGCTGCTGCTGCGCGAGGGCGCGATCTCGCCGGAGGAGCTGCGCAAGGTCGTACCCGACCTCGAGGTGGCGAATTGACGGCCCCTGAAGCGGGGCGTGGCATAGGCATCGGGGACCGTCTCGCGGAAGAGACGACGACGTTCGGCTTTCCGCGCGACACCTTCCGCATCCTCCACGTCAGCACCGGCAATGTGTGCCGCTCACCCATCACCGAGCGGCTGACCCGCCATTTCGTCGCGGAGCGGCTCGGCGTGCTCGGCGGCGGGCTGATCGTGGAGAGCGCGGGCACCTGGGGCCACGAGGGCGCGCCGATGGAGGCCAACGCGGAGACCGTGCTGGCCGACTTCGGTGCGGACGCCTCCGGGTTCTTCGGCCGGGAGCTGCTGGACGAGCACGTGATCATGGCCGACCTCGTGCTCACCGCCACCCGCGACCACCGCGCCCAGGTCATCTCCATGGGCCATTCGGCGGGCCTGCGCACCTTCACCCTGAAGGAGTTCACCCGCCTGGTCCGGGCGATAGACCCGGCCACCCTGCCGCCCCTGGAGGAGGGCGTGGTCATGCGCGCCCGCGCACTGGTCCGGGCGGCGGCGGCGCTGCGCGGCTGGCTGCTGGCGCCCACGGCGGAGGCGGACGAGGTCTACGACCCCTACGGGGCGCCTCTTCCGTTCTTCCGGTCCATCGGGGACGAGATACATCAGGCGCTGGATCCCGTGGTGACCGCGCTGACGGGTGTGCCGGCGCGGGCGTAGGGACTCCGGCCGGCGCCGGGACGGCACCAGCGCCGGTTGGACGCCGATACCGGGCGCCCCCGCTGTCCCCGGCCTACATTGGGAGCACGTCACCGTCGACCGCCCGGGAGCCCGCCATGTCGGTCACCCATACCCTCGAGACCGATGTCCTGCGGCGGCAGGACCCGGCGATGGCCGAGATCCTGCTCGCAGAGGGCGCACGGCAGTCCCAGACCCTGCAGCTGATCGCCGCCGAGAACTTCTGCTCGCCGGCCGTGCTCGCGGCCCTCGGCTCGCCGCTCGCCAACAAGTACGCCGAGGGCTACCCCGGCGCCCGGTACCACGGTGGCTGCGAGATCGTCGACCTCGCCGAACGCGCCGCCATCGACCGCGCCAAGGCCCTCTTCGGCGCCGAACACGCCAACGTCCAGGCCCACTCGGGTTCTTCGGCCGTCCTGGCCGCCTACGCCGCCCTGCTGCGCCCCGGCGACACGGTGCTCGCCCTCGGTCTGCACTACGGCGGCCACCTCACCCACGGCTCACCCGCGAACTTCTCCGGCCGCTGGTTCGACTTCGTGGGGTACGGGGTGGACGCGGAGACCGGGCTCATCGATCACGACCAGGTGCGTCACCTCGCCCGCAACCACCGCCCGAAGGCGATCGTGTGCGGCTCGATCTCCTACCCCCGGCACGTGGACTACGCCTTCTTCCGCGAGGTCGCCGACGAGGTCGGGGCCTATCTGATCGCCGACGCCGCGCATCCCATCGGGCTGGTCGCCGGCGGCGCGGCACCCAACCCGGTGCCGTACGCCGACGTCGTGTGCGCGACCACCCACAAGGTGCTGCGCGGGCCGCGCGGCGGGATGATCCTGTGCGGCGGCGAACTGGCCGAGCGCGTCGACCGGGCGGTGTTCCCCTTCACCCAGGGCGGTGCGCAGATGCACACGATCGCCGCGAAGGCCGTCGCGTTCGGCGAGGCGGCAACCCCGGCGTTCGGCGTGTACGCCCATCAGGTGGTCGCCAACGCACGGGTGCTCGCCGGTCACCTGGCCGCCGAGGGCCTCACCGTCACCACCGGCGGCACGGACACCCACATGATCATCGCCGACCCCGCCCCGCTCGGGGTGGACGGCCGCAGCGCACGCGGTCGGCTCGCCGCCGCCGGGATCGTCCTGGACTGCTGCGCACTGCCGCACGGCGACGGCCGCGGCCTGCGCCTGGGCACGGCCGCGGTGACCACCCAGGGCATGGGGGAGCCGGAGATGGTGCGGATCGCGGCGCTGATCGCGGCCGTGCTGCGGGGCGGGACCGACCCGGCCGGGGCACGGGACGACGTGCGCTTGCTCACGGGCGATTTTCCGCCGTATCCGGGCTGAACAGGGGTAGGCGGTGTCCCGTACACCCTGATGTGCGCCGTGGTCCACAGCCACACGTGCAACCATCGTGGCTACCCGGAAGTCCCCATCCATATACGTCCATCGCTAGGGTATGGGGCTGTGATGGCCAGCGAGACCTGTGGGGAAGCCTGTGCGTGAATACCTGCTGACGCTCTGCATCACGGCCGCGGTGACGTATCTGCTGACAGGGCCGGTACGGAAGTTCGCGATCGTGGCCGGGGCGATGCCGGAGATCCGGGCACGTGACGTGCACCGGGAACCCACTCCGCGCCTCGGCGGTATCGCGATGTTCTTCGGCCTGTGCGCGGGTCTGCTGGTCGCGGACCACCTGACCAACCTCAACGAGGTCTTCGCGAAGTCGAACGAGCCGCGGGCCCTGCTCTCCGGCGCGGCCCTGATCTGGCTGATCGGCGTCCTGGACGACAAGTTCGAGATCGACGCGCTGATCAAGCTGGGCGGACAGATGATCGCCGCGGGTGTCATGGTCGTGCAGGGTCTGACGATCCTGTGGCTGCCCATCCCCGGCGTCGGCAATGTGGCGCTGACCCAGTGGCAGGGCACGCTGCTGACCGTCGCGCTCGTGGTCATCACGATCAACGCGGTGAACTTCGTGGACGGCCTGGACGGCCTCGCGGCCGGCATGGTCTGCATCGCGGCCGGCGCGTTCTTCCTGTACGCCTACCGGATCTGGTACTCGTACGGCATCGAGGCCGCCGCCCCGGCGACGCTCTTCGCGGCCATCCTGATGGGCATGTGCCTGGGCTTCCTGCCGCACAACATGCATCCCGCGCGGATCTTCATGGGCGACTCGGGCTCGATGCTGATCGGTCTGGTGCTGGCGGCCGGAGCGATCTCCATCACGGGACAGATGGACCCGGACGCGCTGGGCCTGTACGTGGGTTCCGAGAAGGCCGCGGTGCACGCGACGGTCCCGGTCTACATCCCCCTCCTCCTCCCGCTGACGATCATCGCCGTACCGGCCGCGGACCTGGTCCTCGCGATCGTCCGGCGTACCTGGCGCGGCCAGTCCCCGTTCGCCGCGGACCGCGGGCATCTGCACCACCGGCTGCTGGAGATCGGCCACTCGCACAGCCGGGCCGTGCTGATCATGTACTTCTGGTCGGCGCTGATCGCCTTCGGGGCGCTGGCGTACTCGGTCAACTCGGCCTCGATGTGGATCGTGCTCGGCGTGGTCTTCCTCAGCGCGGTCGGCCTGGTCCTGCTGCTGCTCCCGCGCTTCACGCCGCGGGTGCCGGTCTGGGCGCAGCGGTTCGTGCCGCCGCGTTACCGGCGGCGGCGCCGTACGGCCGGGGCGGATGTGCCGGTGGAGGCCGGCGTGACGGAGGAGGCCGAGGAGCGGGCCCCTGTCGCCGCCGGGATCTCGGGCGTCAACGGAGCTACCGCGATCGGCCCCCGTTCGCGTTTCGTTGATCGCCGGTGAGACGACACAAGGTAAGAATCTGACGAGAGCATTGCCCACTCATGGGGGAGCAAAGCCCCCTAATACCAGACAAGTGGGCGGGGTTTCTGCACAGACGCGCACAGTCAGTCTCATGTGTGACAGCAAGCACACCTACCAGGTAAAGACCTCATCAAATAGTTTGTGATACGGTTCACGAGAACCCCGGATAGAGCCGAAGGACCGTAGTGCGACGGTCCCTTGGTGTGAGGTCTCGATCACTCAGCCCGGGACTACGCTCGTCCATGACGACACCCTGCCCCCTGTGAAAGCGGAGTTGCCGCCATGCCGTCCAAAGACGCCCGGAACCTTCTGCAGATCGCTGTGCCCGCAGCGGCTGCAGGCGTGATCGCTGTCGCCGTGAGCGCCGCGGTCGCGGGGGGTAAGGGTGCGCTCGGGGCGGCCGTCGGCACGGTGCTGGCCATCCTGTTCATGGGAATCGGCCTGTACGTGCTGCAGTGGACGGCAAAAACGCTCCCGCAGCTGTTCCAGATGATGGGGCTGTTGCTCTACGTCGCTCAGCTGCTGCTCCTCCTGATCTTCGTCGCTGTTTTCAAGGACACCTCCCTCTTCAACGCGAAGACGTTCGCCGTGTCGCTCGTCGTCGCGACCGTGGTGTGGATGGCCGCGCAGGCTCGCGCGCACATGAAGGCCAAGATCTTCTACATCGACCCGGACTCCGCGAAGAGTGAGAAGCCCGAGAAGACAGGGCCGAAGCAGTGAGGCGTAGGGGCGGGATAAAGGCTTGTGAGATCTCCTGCTATCGTCCGGTGCCAACTGCGGCATCGCGGGCGCGGGCATCTGAGCTGACGCCTGCTCAATCGCGAGGCTCGATGCCCCCCAGCCGCCCCCACATCCGTAACACCAGTCCGGTGCCGATCCGCGGCCGTGTGCCGCGCCGACACAACGAGGTTGCCGTACCCATGCGTCACGCCGAAGGAGCCCGCGGTGAGTGCTGACCAGACCCAGCTCGCCTTTGACTGGAGTTGTCGGATCATGTCCGACAACGGGTGCGGCTTCCCGGCCCCGGGCCTGCAGTCCTTCCTGTTCAAGCCGCTGGTCACCGTCGGGGGCTTCGAGTTCAACAAGGTGATGCTGCTCGCGCTCATCACCACCGTGCTCGTCATCGCGTTCTTCTGGGCCGCCTTCGGCAAGGCCAAGGTCGTCCCGGGCAAGCTCCAGATGGTCGGCGAGGCCGGCTACGACTTCGTACGCCGCGGCATCGTGTACGAGACCCTCGGCAAGCGCGAGGGCGAGAAGTACGTCCCGTTCATGGTCTCGCTGTTCTTCTTCATCTGGATCATGAACGTCTGGTCCGTGATCCCGCTGGCGCAGTTCCCGGTGTCCTCGGTCATCGCGTTCCCGGCGGTGCTGGCCGCGATCGTCTACATCACCTGGGTCGCGCTCACCTTCAAGCGGCACGGCTTCGTCGGCTTCTTCAAGAACGTCACGGGCTACGACAAGTCGCTCGGTGGTGTGCTGCCGCTGGTCATGGTCATCGAGTTCTTCTCGAACCTGCTGGTCCGCCCGTTCACGCACGCCGTGCGACTGTTCGCCAACATGTTCGCCGGTCACCTGATGCTGGTCATGTTCACCGTGGCCTCCTGGTACCTGCTGAACAGCTGGATGGTCCCCGCGGCCGGCGTGTCGTTCATCATGACGCTCGCCATGATCTGCTTCGAGCTCTTCGTCCAGGCCGTCCAGGCGTACGTGTTCGTGCTGCTGGCCTGCTCCTACATTCAGGGCGCTCTCGCCGAGCACCACTGAGCCGTACCACCCCCGCCAACCCCCAGACGTCCGGTGGCCAACCCCCACCGGTCCATGAAAGAGAAGGAAGAACCGGCATGTCCGCTGCTCTTGAGACCCTCGCCGCCACCGCTGGTGTCCACGGCTCCGTCGGCTCGATCGGCTACGGCCTCGCTGCGATCGGCCCCGGCATCGGCGTCGGCATCATCTTCGGTAACGGCACCCAGGCCCTGGCCCGCCAGCCCGAGGCCGCCGGTCTGATCCGCGCCAACCAGATCCTGGGCTTCGCCTTCTGTGAGGCGCTCGCCCTCATCGGCATCGTTATGCCGTTCGTGTTCGGTCGGTAATTGACCCACCTACCGACACGTTTCGACGAAAGGCACTGATGTGATCGCCAACCTGGTACAGCTGGCGGCCGAGACCGAGCAGAACCCGCTCGTTCCCGAGAGCCCTGAGCTGGTCGTCGGCACCATCGCCTTCGCCATCGTGTTCTTCTTCTTCTGGAAGAAGCTGCTTCCGAACATCAACAAGGTTCTGGAGGAGCGCCGCGCGGCGATCGAAGGTGGTATCGAAGAGGCCGACGCCATGAAGGTGGAGGCCGCGAGCGTCCTTGAGCAGTACAAGGCCCAGCTCGCCGAGGCCCGGCACGAGGCCGCGCGCCTGCGCCAGGAGGCGCAGGAGCAGGGTGCCTCGCTCATCGCCGAGATGCGGGCCGAGGGCCAGCGGCAGCGCGAGGAGATCGTCGCCGCCGGTCACGCCCAGATCGAGGCCGACCGCAAGGCCGCCGCGCAGACGCTGCGTCAGGACGTCGGCAAGCTCGCCACCGATCTGGCCGGCAAGCTCGTCGGCGAGTCCCTCGAGGACCACGCCCGCCAGAGCCGTGTGATCGACCGCTTCCTCGACGAGCTCGAGGAGAAGGCCGAGGCCACGCGATGAACGGAGCGAGCCGCGAGGCCCTGGCAGCCGCACGGGAGCGTCTCGACGCGCTGACGGACTCGACGTCCGTGGACGCCGTGTCGCTCGCCGACGAGCTGGCGGCCGTCACCGCGCTGCTCGACCGCGAGGCCGGACTGCGCCGGGTCCTCACCGACCCGGCGAAGCCCGCAGAGGCCAAGGCGGACCTGGTCCAGCGCCTGATCGGCGGCCAGGTCAGCGGGCCCGCCGCCGACCTGGTGGCCGGGGTGGTGCGCTCCCGCTGGTCGCAGTCGCGTGACCTGGTGGACGCGCTGGAGCAGCTGGCGGACATCGCCGACCTCACTGCCGCGGACAAGCGGGGCAACCTCGACGAGGTGGAGGACGAGCTGTTCCGGTTCGGCCGGATCGTCTCCTCCAGCACCGACCTGCGGGCCGCGCTGACCGACCGCGCCGCCGGTACGCCGGCCAAGACCGAGCTGCTGCACCGGCTGCTCGGCGGACGGGCCAAGCCGATCACCGAGCGTCTGGTGACGCGCCTTGTGACCGCGCCGCGTGGACGTAGCCTGGAAGCGGGACTGGAGTCCCTGTCCAAGCTCGCCGCCGAGCGCCGGGAGCGCATGGTCGCCGTCGTCACCTCGGCGGTGCCGCTGAGTGACGGCCAGAAGCAGCGCCTCGGCGCCGCCCTCGCCAAGCTCTACGGTCGGCGGATGCACCTGAACCTGGACGTGGACCCCGAGGTCGTCGGCGGTATCCGGGTGCAGGTCGGTGACGAGGTCATCAACGGCTCCCTCGCGGACCGGCTGGACGACGCCGCCCGCCGCATGGCGAGCTAGCAGCAACTCGATATTTCGAGAAAAGCAGTACGTACTTACGGCCCGGTTGGGCCGTGCAGAGGATTCCTGGGGGTCGCCCCCAGACCCCCAAGTTGAAACTTCGGGCCCAACAAGGAGAGCAGGGAACCCAGATGGCGGAGCTCACGATCCGGCCGGAGGAGATCCGGGACGCGCTGGAGAACTTCGTCCAGTCGTACAAGCCGGACGCGGCCTCGCGCGAGGAGGTCGGTACGGTCACCCTTGCCGGCGACGGCATCGCGAAGATCGAGGGTCTTCCCTCGGCCATGGCCAACGAACTGCTGAAGTTCGAGGACGGCACCCTCGGCCTCGCCCTCAACCTCGAGGAGCGCGAGATCGGTGCCATCGTCCTCGGTGAGTTCAGCGGCATCGAGGAGGGTCAGCCGGTCACCCGTACCGGTGAGGTCCTCTCCGTCGCGGTCGGCGAGGGCTACCTCGGCCGCGTTGTCGACCCGCTCGGCAACCCGATCGACGGCCTCGGCGAGATCGAGACGTCCGGCCGCCGTGCGCTGGAGCTGCAGGCCCCCACGGTCATGCAGCGCAAGTCGGTGCACGAGCCGATGGAGACCGGCTACAAGGCCGTCGACGCGATGACCCCGATCGGCCGTGGTCAGCGTCAGCTGATCATCGGTGACCGCCAGACCGGCAAGACCGCCCTGGCCGTCGACACGATCATCAACCAGCGCGACAACTGGCGCACCGGCGACCCGAAGAAGCAGGTCCGCTGCATCTACGTCGCCATCGGCCAGAAGGGCTCCACCATCGCCGGCGTGCGCCGCGCGCTGGAGGAGAACGGCGCCCTGGAGTACACGACCATCGTCGCCGCCCCGGCGTCCGACCCGGCCGGCTTCAAGTACCTGGCGCCGTACACCGGTTCGGCCATCGGTCAGCAGTGGATGTACGAGGGCAAGCACGTCCTGATCATCTTCGACGACCTGTCGAAGCAGGCCGACGCCTACCGCGCCGTGTCCCTGCTGCTGCGCCGCCCGCCGGGCCGTGAGGCCTACCCGGGTGACGTCTTCTACCTGCACTCCCGGCTGCTGGAGCGCTGCGCCAAGCTCTCCGACGACATGGGTGCCGGTTCGATGACCGGTCTGCCGATCGTCGAGACCAAGGCCAACGACGTCTCGGCGTTCATCCCGACCAACGTCATCTCCATCACCGACGGCCAGTGCTTCCTGGAGTCGGACCTGTTCAACGCCGGTCAGCGCCCCGCGCTGAACGTCGGTATCTCCGTCTCCCGAGTCGGTGGTTCCGCCCAGCACAAGGCGATGCGCCAGGTCTCCGGCCGTCTGCGTGTGGACCTCGCCCAGTTCCGTGAGCTGGAGGCGTTCGCCGCCTTCGGTTCCGACCTGGACGCGGCCTCGAAGGCGCAGCTGGAGCGCGGTTCGCGCATGGTCGAGCTGCTGAAGCAGGACCAGTACCAGCCGATGGCCACCGAGGACCAGGTCGTCTCCGTCTGGGCCGGCACCAACGGTCGTATGGACGAGGTCCCGGTCGTCGACATCCGCCGCTTCGAGAAGGAACTGATCGACTTCCTGCACCGGAAGCACCAGGGCCTGATGACCTCCATCAAGGAGGGCGCGAAGATGTCGGACGACACCATCCAGGCGATCGACGACGCGGTGGCCGAGTTCAAGAAGCAGTTCGAGACCTCGGACGGCAAGCTGCTCGGCGAGGACGTCCCTGCCGCTGCCGCCAAGTGACGTAAGGAAGGGACCTGACTCATGGGAGCCCAGCTCCGGGTCTACAAGCGTCGCATCCGATCCGTCAGCGCGACCAAGAAGATCACCAAGGCGATGGAGATGATCGCCGCCTCGCGCGTCGTCAAGGCGCAGCGCAAGGTGGCGGCCTCCACGCCGTACGCGACCGAGCTGACGCGCGCGGTCACGGCGGTCGGCACCGGCTCGAACACCAAGCACCCGCTCACCACGGAGGCGGAGAACCCGACCCGTGTCGCGGTCCTGCTCCTCACGAGCGACCGCGGCCTGGCCGGCGCCTTCAACTCCAACGCCATCAAGATGGCGGAGCAGCTGACCGAGCGCCTGGAGCGCGACGGCAAGCAGGTCGACACGTACATCGTCGGCCGGCGCGGTGTCGCCCACTACAACTTCCGTGAGCGCAAGGTCGCGGAGTCGTGGACGGGCTTCACGGACGAGCCGACGTACGCGGATGCCAAGAAGGTCGCGGCGCCCCTGATCGAGGCCATCGAGAAGGAGACGGCCGACGGCGGTGTGGACGAACTCCACATCGTCTTCACCGAGTTCGTCTCGATGATGACGCAGACGGCGCTGGATGCCCGACTGCTGCCGCTGCGCCTCGAAGAGGTCGCCGAGGAGGCTCACCCCAAGGGTGAGATCCTCCCGCTGTACGACTTCGAGCCCTCGGCGGAGGACGTCCTCGACGCCCTGCTGCCGCGCTACGTGGAGAGCCGTATCTACAACGCGCTGCTCCAGTCGGCCGCTTCGAAGCACGCCGCCACGCGGCGCGCGATGAAGTCGGCCACCGACAACGCGGGCGAGCTGATCAACACGCTCTCCCGTCTTGCCAACGCGGCCCGCCAGGCCGAAATCACCCAGGAAATCAGCGAGATCGTCGGTGGCGCGAGCGCACTGGCCGACGCGACCGCGGGGAGTGACCGATAAATGACCACCACTGTTGAGACCGCGACGGCTACGGGCCGCGTCGCCCGGGTCATCGGCCCGGTCGTCGACGTGGAGTTCCCCGTCGACGCGATGCCGGAGATCTACAACGCCCTGCACGTCGAGGTCGCCGACCCGGCGAACGCGGGCGAGAAGAAGACGCTGACCCTGGAGGTCGCCCAGCACCTGGGTGACGGCCTGGTCCGCACCATCTCCATGCAGCCGACCGACGGTCTGGTCCGCCAGGCCGCGGTGACCGACACGGGCGCGGCGATCTCCGTCCCCGTCGGCGACTTCACCAAGGGCAAGGTGTTCAACACCCTTGGTGAGGTGCTGAACGTCGACGAGACCTACGACGGCGAGCGCTGGCCGATCCACCGCAAGGCCCCGAACTTCGACGAGCTCGAGTCCAAGACCGAGATGTTCGAGACGGGCGTCAAGGTCATCGACCTGCTCACCCCGTACGTCAAGGGCGGCAAGATCGGCCTGTTCGGCGGCGCCGGCGTCGGCAAGACGGTGCTCATCCAGGAGATGATCTACCGTGTCGCCAACAACCACGACGGTGTCTCCGTGTTCGCCGGTGTCGGTGAGCGCACCCGTGAGGGCAACGACCTGATCGAGGAGATGTCCGACTCGGGCGTCATCGACAAGACCGCGCTGGTCTTCGGTCAGATGGACGAGCCCCCGGGCACCCGTCTGCGCGTCGCGCTGGCCGGCCTCACCATGGCCGAGTACTTCCGTGACGTCCAGAAGCAGGACGTGCTGTTCTTCATCGACAACATCTTCCGCTTCACGCAGGCCGGTTCCGAGGTCTCCACGCTGCTCGGCCGTATGCCGTCCGCGGTGGGTTACCAGCCGAACCTGGCCGACGAGATGGGTCTCCTCCAGGAGCGCATCACCTCGACCCGCGGTCACTCGATCACCTCGATGCAGGCGATCTACGTCCCCGCCGACGACCTGACCGACCCGGCCCCGGCCACCACCTTCGCCCACCTCGACGCGACGACGGTTCTGTCCCGTCCGATCTCCGAGAAGGGCATCTACCCGGCCGTGGACCCGCTGGACTCCACGTCCCGGATCCTGGACCCGCGCTACATCTCCGCGGACCACTACAACGCCGCCATGCGCGTGAAGACGGTCCTGCAGAAGTACAAGGACCTCCAGGACATCATCGCGATCCTCGGTATCGACGAGCTCGGCGAGGAGGACAAGCTCGTCGTCCACCGTGCCCGTCGCGTGGAGCGCTTCCTGTCCCAGAACACCCACGTCGCCAAGCAGTTCACCGGCGTCGACGGGTCGGACGTGCCGCTGGACGAGTCGATCGCCGCGTTCAACGCGATCATCGACGGTGAGTACGACCACTTCCCGGAGCAGGCGTTCTTCATGTGCGGTGGCCTGGAGGACCTCAAGGCCAACGCCAAGGAGCTGGGCGTCTCCTGAACTCCCTGAGTTCGTGAGAGGGGCGCGGGCCCACCCCCTGCGGGGTGCGTCCAGCCCCTCTCTCCACGCCTACTAGAATTGACCCCAACACCCGGCAGAACCGCCGGGTGGTGACCCGAGGAGCCACCCTTGGCTGCTGAGCTGCACGTCGAGCTGGTCGCCGCCGACCGCCAGGTCTGGTCCGGCGAGGCCACCCTGGTCGTCGCGCGCACCACGTCCGGCGACATCGGCGTCATGCCCGGTCACCAGCCGCTGCTCGGTGTGCTGGAGTCGGGCCCGGTGACCATCCGTACGAGTGACGGTGGAACGGTCGTCGCCGCGGTGCACGGCGGTTTCATCTCGTTCGCGGACAACAAGCTGTCGCTGCTGGCCGAGATCGCCGAGCTGTCGGACGAGATCGATGTCCAGCGCACGGAGCGGGAACTGGAGCGCGCGAAGGCGGAGGGCGACGCCGCCGCCGAGCGCCGCGCAGACGTCCGCCTGCGTGCGGCGGCGGCGCGCTGAGTCCAGCGCGCGGTACGTTGACGTCACTCAGCCGCGGCCGGCCCGGAGCAATCCGGTGCCGGTCGCGGCTGAGGCAGATGTGGGTGTTTTTCCGGTTTCATTACTCAGTGACAGTCGCAGTTCCAGTACTCAGGAGACGAGGAGGTCGGTGCCGATGGTCCTCGCTCTGACTGTGTGCGGGATCGTGGTCGCGCTCGTGGTGGTGGGACTGTTCCTGTTCGGGCTGCGCCGCAGGCTCATCCAGCGCTCCGGCGGCACCTTCGACTGTTCCCTGCGCTGGGACGTGGCCGAGAAGCCGGACGCCAACGGAAAGGGCTGGTCCTACGGCGTCGCCCGCTACAACGGCGACCGCATCGAGTGGTACCGCGTCTTCTCCTACGCCTTCCGCCCGCGCCGCACGCTGGAGCGCGCCGCCATCGAGGTGGCCGGCCGCCGGCTGCCCGAGGGCGAGGAGGAACTGGCGCTGCTCTCCGACGCGGTGGTCCTCGCCTGTACCCATCGGGGCACGCGCCTCGAACTCGCCATGAGCGAAGACGCGCTGACCGGATTCCTCGCGTGGCTGGAGGCAGCCCCGCCCGGTCAGCGCGTCAACGTCGCTTAGGACACTTACGGGTACTACAGGTTGCTGCTGATGGCGTTCACCAGCTCACCGTTGCTGGTGTCGCCGCTGAACTCCCAGAAGAACGCACCGCCCAGACTCTGGGACTTGGCCCAGCTCATCTTCCCGGCGATGGTCGACGGGGTGTCGTACGACCACCAGTTGCTGCCGCAGTGGGCGTAGGCCGTACCGGCGATCGTGCCGGTGACGGGGCAGGACGTCTTGAGCACCTTGTAGTCCTCGATGCCCTGCTCGTAGGTGCCGGCCGCCGGGCCCGTGGCCGTGCCGCCCGGGGCGTCCTGGGTGACACCGGTCCAGCCGCGGCCGTACAGGCCGATGCCGATGAGCAGCTTGGACGCGGGGACCCCGATGGACCTGTACTTGGCGATCGCGTCGGCCGTGTCGTAGCCGGCCTTCGGCATGCCGAAGTACGAGGTGAGCGGGGAGTGCGGGGCCGTCGGGCCCTGGGCGTCCCAGGCGCCGAAGAAGTCGTAGGACATCACGTTGTACCAGTCGGCGTAACTCGCGGCACCGGCGTAGTCGGCGGCATCGATCTTCCCGCCGGACGTACCGTCGGCGGTGACCGCGGCCGTGACCAGCTTGCCGCTGCCGAACTTGGCGCGCAGCGCGGCCAGCACGTTCTTGAAGGCCGCCGCCCCGCTGGTGTCGCAGGACAGGCCGCAGGCGTTGGGGTACTCCCAGTCGATGTCGATGCCGTCGAAGACGTCGGCCCAGCGCGGGTCCTCGACCAGCTTGTAACAGGAGTCGGCGAACGCGGTCGGGTTGGCCGCCGCCTGCGCGAAGCCACCGGACCAGGTCCAGCCGCCGAAGGACCACAGCACCTTGAGGTTCGGGTACTTGGCCTTCAGCTCGCGCAGCTGGTTGAAGTTGCCGCGCAGCGGCTGGTCCCAGGTGTCGGCGACGCCGCTGACGGACTGGTCGGCGGTGAACGCCTTGTCGTAGTCGGCGTAGGAGTCGCCGATCGCGCACTGGCCATTGGTGACATTGCCGAAGGCGTAGTTGATGTGCGTGATCTTCGCCGCGGAGCCGGACGTCACCAGGTTCTTGACGTTGTAGTTGCGGCCGTAGATGCCCCACTCGGTGAAGTAGCCGAGTTTGACCTTGCCGCCGGTGGTCGGGGGAGTGGTGGTGCCGCCGGTGGTGTGCACCTTGACCGCGCCGCTGACCGGGCCGGTCTGGTCGGCGGTGTCCCGGGCCTGCACGGTGTAGGAGTAGTCGGTGCCGGCGGTCAGGCCGCTGTCCGTGTACGACGTGGTGGTCACGGTGGAGACGACCTTGCCGTCGCGCAGCACATCGTAGTTCTTGACGCCCTTGTCGTCGGTGGCCGCACCCCAGGAGAGCTTGACCGAGGTGTCGGTGATGTTCGACGCGGTCGGGGTGCCGGGGGCGCTCGGGGCCGCGTCGCCCGGGACGGTCGTACCGTCACAACTGTCGCCGTTGAGCTTGCAGTTGCCCGGCGACCCCGGCCCCGAGCCGTTGAAGCCGAAGGAGACGGAGGCACCGGGGGCGATGGTGCCGTTGTAGGACTTGTTCTTGGCGGTCCAATGGTTGCCGGAGCTGGTGACGTCCGCGTCCCAGGCGGAGGTGACGGACGTCCCCGAGGGGAAGTCCCACTCCACGGTCCAGGAACTGATGCCGGCGGTGCCGGTGTTCTTGATGGTCCACTGACCGCCGAAGCCGGTTCCCCAGTCGCTGGTCTTGGTGAAGCTCGCCGTCGCGTTGGTCGCGGCCTGGGCCGGGCTCGCGAGACCGACGAGGCCGGCCAGGGGGAGCAACAGGGTCGCGAAGCCTGCCGCGGCTCTGTGTCTGAAGCGCATGCTGCGCCTCCTCGCTATGGAATGAGGGGTGGGGCATGACTGAGCCTTCACGCCCACGGTGCCGCGAGAATAGAAAGGTCTGGACCACAGGTCAATAGGTCTGGACCACTTGCCCGGTGCGGTCCGCTAGATTCCCAACTCCTGTGCCAGTACGGCAGCTTGGACCCGGCTGCGCAGCTCCAGCTTGGCCAGCAGCCGGCTGACGTGCGTCTTCACCGTGCCCTCCGCCATCTGCAGCCGCTGGGCGATCTCGGCGTTCGACAGCCCCTGGCCGACACAGGACAGCACCTCGCGCTCGCGCCGGGTCAGCCCGTCCAGCACGGCCGGATCGGCCCTCGACTCCCGCGCCCCTCCCGCCGCGAACTCGGCGAGCAGCCGCCGGGTCACGGCCGGCGCGACGATTCCCTCCCCGCGCGCCACCGTACGGACGGCCGCCACCAGGTCCTTCGCCTCGGCGTTCTTCAGCAGGAACCCGGCGGCTCCGGCCCGCAACGCCCCGAAGACGTACTCGTCCAGGTCGAAGGTGGTCAGCACGAGGACGTCGGCCAGCCGTTCGGCCACGATCTGCCGGGTCGCCGACACCCCGTCCAGGCGCGGCATCTGTACGTCCATCAGTACGAGGTCCGGCCCGAGCTCCCGGGCCAGCTGCACCGCCCGCTCGCCGTCCGCCGCCTCGCCGATCACCTCGATGCCGGGCGAACTGCGCAGGATCAGGACGAGTCCGGCGCGCACGGCGGACTGGTCCTCGGCGACGAGGACCCGGATGGGCGGGTTCATGCGGGGTCTCCTCCAGTGAGCGGAAGGGTGGCGCGTACGGTCCACAGTCCGGCCCCGGATCCGGCCGCGAAGGTGCCGCCGAGCAGCGCCGCCCGCTCCCGCATCCCGGTGAGCCCGGAGCCCGAGCCCGGCGCGCGCGGGGCGCCACCGGGCCGGTAGGGGCTGGCGACCTCGACACGCAGGGTGCCGTCGGCCTGCCGCAGGACGACCCGGACCGGCCCCGGCGCCGCGTGCTTGAGCGCGTTGGTCAGCGACTCCTGCACGATCCGGTAGGCGGCCAGTTCCACCGGCGCCGGCACCGGACCGTGACCGGCGTCGAGGCGGACGTCCAGGCCGCCCGCGCGGGCGCCCTCGACCAGTCCGGCGAGGCCGTCGAGGGTCGGCGTGGCGGCCGGTTCCAGATCGCCGCTGCTGTCCCGCAGGATGCCGATCAGCCGCCGCATCTCGGCCAGCCCCGCCACACTGTTCTCCCGGATCACGCCCAGGGCCTCCCGGGAGGTCCGCGGATCGTCGAGGGACAGCGCGGCCGTGGAGTGGATGGCGATCGCGGACAGGTGGCCCGCCACCATGTCGTGCAACTCCCGTGCCATCCGGGCCCGTTCGGCCGTGACCGCCTGGGTGCGGTCCATCTCGGCGAGCAGCGCGGTCTGTTCGGCGCGCAGCCGGGCGGCCTCGGCGGCGTCCCGGTGGTTGCGCACCACCCAGCCGGTCGCGGCGGGCGCCAGCGCGACCACGCCGATACCCACACCGATCAGCAGCGCGTGCGGATCGCGCCAGAGGGCGGCTGGTACGACACCGCCGAGGACCGTCAGCAGCCCGGTGATCCAGGGGATGCGGCGGGCGGAGGACGGGGTGCCGTACAGGACGGCCGCGTACATCAGGTCGGTGTACAGCACGACGGTGACGACGCTGCCGAGCGTCACCGTGTCCAGGGTCAGCGCCACCGTGCCGACCAGCAGGCCGAACCGGGGCCGGGTGCGGCGCACCGGCTCGACCGCGGCCGTCACGGCGAGCGGTACCAGCGGCGCCCAGGGCGCGGCCCACAGCACCAGCGGGTCCGAGGGCACGCGCGGGTGGATCCCGAACAGCCACAGCAGCACCCCGCCGAGCAGCCCGCCCACGGCGATCCGCACGTCGTGGCGGTGGGGGCGGGGGAGTGTGAGGGCCATGCCCCCATCCAACACGGCCCGGAGCCGCCCCGCGTGCTCCCCGGGCAGGGTCCTGCACTGCAACTTTCGCTTACACCGGGTTCGCCCCCGCAGACGACGATCCGCTCACCGGCGGCCCGGACCCTTGAGGGTGAGCGAGGGGAGCGAACCGTGGTCGTCGGGTTGATCATCGCCTGCGAGGTGGCGTTCTGGGTACTGCTGGCGGCCGGACTGACCTTCCGGTATGCCCTGTGCATGCCCCGCACCGGACTGGCGCTGCTGCTGTGCGAGCCGCTGCTGGAGGTCGTGCTCTTCGCCGTGACGGCGATCGACCTGAAGCACGGCGCACAGCCGGACTGGCGGCACGGCCTGGCCGCCGTCTACATCGGCTTCACGGTCGGGCTCGGCCACTCCACGATCCGGTGGGCCGACGCCCGCGTGGCCCACCGCTTCGCCGAGGGCCCGCCCCCGCCGAAGCCCCCGAAGTACGGCACGGCCCGCGCCGTCCACGAATGGAAGGTCGCGGCCCGCTGGATCCTGGCCTCCCTGGTCGCCCTCGCCCTCCTCCAGAGCGCCATCTGGTACGTCGGCTCCACCGGCGACACCGGTGCACTACGGCAGTGGCAGCTGCGGATGCTGTGGCTGATCGGCATCAACGTGATCATCGCCGGGAGCTACACGCTGTTCCCGAAACGGGAGCGTTAACGCTCCCCGCCGGGCACCCACAGGACATCGCCCATCTCCTTGTTCGCCGTCCGCGCCAGGATGAACAGCAGGTCGGACAGGCGGTTGAGGTAGGTCGCCGTGAGGGGGTTCATCGTGTCGGCGTGGGCCTCCAGGGCCGCCCAGGTGGAGCGCTCGGCCCGGCGGACGACCGTGCAGGCCTGGTGGAGGAGGGCGGCGCCCGGGGTGCCGCCCGGCAGGATGAAGGAGCGGAGCTTCTCCAGCTGCTCGTTGAAGCGGTCGCAGTCCGCCTCCAGCTTGTCGATGTAGAACTGCTCCACCCTGAGCGGCGGGAACTCGGGCTTCTCCACCACCGGCGTCGACAGGTCCGCACCCACGTCGAACAGGTCGTTCTGGACGCGCGTGAGGACCTTGACGACCTCCGCGTCCAGGCCGCCCAGCGCGATCGCGGTGCCGATCACCGCGTTCGCCTCGTTGGCGTCCGCGTACGCGGAGATCCTGAGGTCGGTCTTGGGCACCCGGCTCATGTCGCCGAGGTGGGTGGTGCCCTTGTCCCCGGTCCTGGTGTAGATACGCGTCAGATTGACCATACGGCCAGCGTAGTTACGCCCCGGCCGTCCGGAACACCCGTGTGCCCACCGTCACGGCCAGTACCGCGAAGCCGACGGCGACGAGGGCGCCGTAGAGCATGTGCCCGGTCGCGTACCGGCCGACGTACGCGTCGCGCACCGCGTCCACCAGATAGCGGAACGGGACGAAGTGCGAGAGCACGTTCAGCCAGGCCGGGGCCAGCGTCATCGGGAGCATCAGGCCCGACAGCAGCATCGACGGCATCGACACCATGTTGATCAGCGGCCCGAACTCCTGCGGGGTGCGCACCTTCATGCCGAGCGCGTACGACAGCGAGGCCAGCGAGAGCGTCAGCAGGGCGACGAACACGAAACCGATCAGGACGCCCGCGAGCGGCGCGCGCAGGCCCATCACCAGCGCGGCCAGCACCAGCAGCACCGCCTGGAAGACGAAGACCGTGGCGTCGCGCAGCACCCGGCCGAGGAGGAGGGCGAGCCGGCTGACGGGGGTGACCCGCATCCGCTCCACCACCCCCTGCCCCTTCTCCATGATGACCGTGAACCCGGCGAACAGCGCGCCGAACAGGCCGAGTTGGAGCAGCAGGCCGGGCACCAGCACCTGCCAGGAGCTGCCGGTGCCGCCGAGCGGGAGACGGGTGAGCAGGGGGCCGAAGAAGAGCAGATAGAGGAGCGGCGTGAGGACGCCGAAGAGCAGGGCGAAACGGGAGCGCAGGGACTGGCGCAGATAGCGGCCGTAGATGAGGGCCGTGTCGTTCAGCAGCATCTTTGTGTGGATCCCTATACGGCTACGGGGGCGGGGTCGGCCTGGGCCGGACCGCGGCCGGTGATGGCGAGGAAGGTGTCCTGGAGGCCGGCGTCGAGCGAGCCGCCGTACTCGAGCTTCAGCGCGCTCGGCGTGCCCTCGGCGGCGACCGTGCCCCGGTCGACGATCACCAGGCGGTCGGCGAGGGCGTCGGCCTCGTCCAGGTAGTGGGTGGTCAGGAAGACGGTCGTGCCGTGCTCGTCGCGCAGCCGGCGGACCAGATCCCACAGGCCGGCGCGGCTGCCCGGGTCGAGTCCGGTCGTCGGCTCGTCCAGGAACAGCACCTTCGGCCGGTGGGTGAGCGCCATCGCGATGTCCAGCCGGCGCCGCTGACCCCCGGAGAGCGCACCGGCCTTGCGGTCGAGGAGCCCGGTCAGGTCCAGCTCCCGGGCCAGCTGCTCGGCGCGCAGGGCGGCCTCGGGCTTCGGTAGGCGGTACATCCGGCCCTGGGTGACCAGTTCCTCCCGCACGGTGATCTGCGGGTCGACGCCGCCGGACTGGGCGACGTAGCCGCTGGCCGCGCGCACCCCGGCCGGATCCGTCACCAGGTCGTGTCCGGCGATGGTGGCCGCACCGCCGGTCGGCTTCAGCAGGGTGGTGAGCATCCGCAGGGTGGTCGTCTTGCCGGCGCCGTTGGGCCCGAGGAAGCCGAGGATCTCGCCCTCGCGGACGGCGAGATCGATGCCGCGCACGGCCTCCACGGGCCCGGCCTTGGTCTGGAAGGTGCGGGCGAGGCCCGCCGCACTGATGACTGGTGCCATGCCCACAGAAAAACAGAGTCCCTGAATTTTTGCAATGCCACCAAGTTTTCAGCTCCTACTAAGTTTTGATCCACGCCAAGTCTTCATGGCCACCAGCGAAGCTAGGATGCGGGCATGGCAGAGGGGCTCAGGGAGCGGAAGAAGCGGCAGACCAGGCAGTACATCTCCGATGTCGCCACGGGGCTGTTCCTGGAGCGCGGCTTCGACGCGGTGACGGTCGCGGAGATCGCGGAGGCGGCGAACGTCTCCGTCAACACCGTCTACAACTACTTCCCGGCCAAGGAGGACCTCTTCTTCGACCGCTCCGCCGGCATGACCGACCGGCTGGCCCGCTGGGTCCGCGGCCGGGACGCGGGGGAGTCCGCCGCCCGCGCCGTCCTGCGCGAACTGCGCGGCGAGGTCGAGGCCGTCTCGCCCCGGGTCGGCCTGATGGCGGGTTACGACCGGTTCATGCGGGTCATCCACGAGGCACCCGTGCTGCGCTCCCGTCTGTGGCTCCTCCAGCAGGAGATCCACGACGCCGTGGCGGCGGCACTGCGCGAGGAGACCGGCGCCGCCGACGACGACCCGCTGCCGGGCCTGATGGCCGGTCAGATCTGCTGGATCCATCAGACGGTCTTCGTCACCATCGGCCGCGAGATGCTCGCAGGCCGCAAACCGGCCGAAGTATCCCGAGAGGTACTCGTCCTCCTCGACGACATCGAGGACCTGTTGAGCGAACGTGTCCTGAACTACGCCGTCCGGGGAACGTCCTGAGCGCGCTGCTCCCGGATGCCCGTTCCGGTGTTGTGTCAACGTCCTAAGGGCGTGGAGAAGTCCGTCAATTGAGACGTGACGGGTGTCTCAGCCCCTGAGACCGTGACACGCGTTACTAACCGCTCACACAGCGGCGTCGGAGCGCTATGGTCCGCCGGAGAAGCAGACTTGGAGCGCGTTCAAGGGAGTCGGAGTGGCACGGAAGCTCGCCGTCATCGGGGCCGGTCTCATGGGGTCCGGGATTGCTCAGGTCGCCGCGCAGGCGGGCTGGGACGTCGTCCTGCGGGACGTCACCGACGAGGCACTGGGGCGTGGCACCGACGGGATCAAGGCCTCGTACGACAAGTTCGTGAGCAAGGGGAAGATGGAGGCGGGTGACGCCGAGGCCGCGCTGGCCCGGGTCACCCCGACCACCGACCTGGACGCCGCCGCCGACGCGGACATCGTGGTCGAGGCCGTCTTCGAGAAGCTGGAGGTCAAGCACGAGATCTTCCGCGCGCTCGACAAGATCGTGCGCCCGGAGGCGGTGCTCGCCTCCAACACCTCCGCCATCCCGATCACCAAGATCGCGGCGGCCACCGAGCACCCCGAGCGGGTCGTCGGCGTCCACTTCTTCTCGCCGGTGCCGATGATGCAGCTCGTCGAGCTGGTCCGCGGCTACAAGACGAGCGACGAAACCCTCGCCACCGCACGGGAGTTCGCCGAGTCCGTCGGCAAGACCTGCATCGTCGTCAACCGGGACGTGGCCGGCTTCGTGACCACCCGGCTGATCTCCGCCCTCGTGGTGGAGGCGACCAAGCTGTACGAGTCCGGTGTCGCCACCGCCGAGGACATCGACCTCGCCTGCAAGCTGGGCTTCGGCCACGCCATGGGCCCGCTCGCCACCGCCGACCTGACCGGCGTGGACATCCTGCTGCACGCGACCGGCAACATCTACACCGAGTCCCAGGACGAGAAGTTCGCCCCGCCGGAGCTGATGCGCCGGATGGTGGATGCCGGTGACATCGGCCGCAAGAGCGGGCAGGGCTTCTACAAGTACTGAAAGTACCGAGGCGGCCGCGCACCGACTCTCACCCCGGGAACATCACCCCCCGGGGTGAATTCGGTATCGGTTCGCTTACAAGCAGCAACCGCACCACCACTCACGCAGTCAGACGGTGCACAGCATCGTCACCATCGTCACCGAAGTACGCCAACCTCACTCAACGGGGAGCGCATATGCACATCAGGGGCGACCATGCCGAGCTGGTCGTCGGGGGCCGCCTCGACGTCCGCAGCGCGGCGGACGCCCGTACGGCCCTGCACTCGGCCGTCGACACCGGAGTCGGCGACCTGGTGCTCGACCTGTCCGAACTGGACTCCTGGGACGCCACCGGACTCGGGGTGATCATGGGTGCCCATCGGCGGGCCGGCCGCTGCGGTCGCCGTCTGGTGCTGCGCGGTGTCCCCCCGCAGATGCAGCGCCTGCTGGTGGCCACCCGGCTGCACCGCATCCTCGCCATCGAGGGCGGTATCGGGGTGGAGTCACTGCCCCGGGTGTGATCCGTCCCAGGGCCGGGATGCAACACCACGAGCGGGTGGGAAACGGGCGACGGGGGAGACCCGGGCGCAGCCGCCGAAGCGCACGTCGGGGGCAATCCTCACCGGACTGTGACGTCTCGGACCACACGGCACCCCGCCCTGTCGGAGATACTGAGCGAAGGTTTAGGGTTCGGTCGCCCGCTGCCTCGCAACCCTCGACCGAGCGGGCCCGGACCAGAAGCGACAGCGCAGTGTGCGACAAGGCCGGGAGGGGCCGGAAGTCCGGGCACACGACGCTTTTGGGGGGTTTGAACCCATGGAACCCATGGACCCGATCGACCGGGAACCCGAGGAGCACGGCCAGGCGCACAGCCGCCGCTCGCCCCGGGAGTCCCTGACCTCCGACTTCGGTCAGAGCGCGCCCGCGCGTACGGCGCAGCTCGTCTCCGGCGATCTGCTGCTGACCGTCAACCCGGTCGACGGCAGCGAGATAGAACCCTGCCCGCCGTCCCGGCGGCCGGAGCGGCCCCGTAAGCGCACCGCGACCGAGCGCGCCGAGGCCGAGCGGGCCGCCCGGCCGCCCGTGCCGCCCGGCCCCGCTCAGCCGGCGCTCTCCCTGCTGGAACGCCAGGACGAACGCGAGCGCCTGGTCCGGCTGCTGGCCCGCGGCCGCTCCGTCCGGCTCACCGGGCCCGGCGGCTCCGGCCGCACCGCCCTGCTGGACCTCGTCGCCGAGGACTGCCTGGACCTCGCCCCCGACGGTGTGGTGCGCCTGAACGGCTTCCACCGCACGGCGGGCGACCTCCTGCACGACCTCTTCCACGCCGTCTACGACGCCCCGCACTACCGCCCCGAACCGGACGAACTGCACACCCTCGTCGGCGAGATCGGCGCGGTCGTCGTCCTGGACGACATCGAGTTCGGCGGCGCCGCCCTCGACGAGCTGCGCGACGCCACCCCCGAGTGCGCGTTCCTGATCGGCGCCACCCCCGATGTGCCCGCGCCGTCCGCCGAGTCCGAGGTCGAGGAGGTCTTCCTCAGCGGTCTCGACCGCGCCGCCGGCGTGGAGATCCTGGAGCGGACCGTCGGCCGCGTCCTCACCGAGGAGGAGGCCAACTGGGCCGGCGACCTGTGGTTCGAGTCGGAGGGGCTGCCGCTGCGGTTCGTCCAGGCCGGCGCCCTGCTCCGGCAGCGCGACGAGCTGCGGGCCGGCGCCGGGGCGGTGGACGAGTACGGCGTCTTCGAGGACGTACGCCCCGATGTACGGCCGCCCGCGGAGCTGCCAGCGGAGCTGGAGGACGCGGTCCCGCTGCCCTCCCTCGGCGAGGCCGCCGCGCCCGCCCCGCTGCTCGCCTCCCGGCTCAGCGCCTCCGCCCGCGCCACCCTGCGCTTCGCCGTCGCCCTCGGCGGCGAGCTGCCGCACCAGGCGCATCTGCCGGCGCTGATCGGCGACACCCATGCCGACGCGGCCCTGGGTGAGCTGGCGAGCTGCGGGCTGGTCTCGCCGGTCGGTACCCGCTACCGCCTCGCGGCCGGTGTGCTGACCCAGCTGGAGGCCGCCGGGTACACCGACGACGCCGAGGCGCAGGCGCTGACCGCCGCCGAGCACTACGCCTGGTGGGTCGGGCATCCGTCGGTCACGCCCGAGCGGGTGGGCGCGGAGGCGGACGCGGTCCTGGCCGCACTCGCCGCGATCGTGCCGCAGACGGCTCCGCCCGCCGAAGGGGAGCTGAGCTGCGCGGTGCGGCTCGCCCGTACGGCCGCGCCCGCGTTCGCCGCCGGGCTGCACTGGAGCGCCTGGGAGCGGGCCCTGCGCTCCGGCGCGGAGGCCTCGCGGCTCGCCGGTGAGGTGCACGAACAGGCCTATTTCCACCATGAGTTGGGTGTCCTCGCGCTCTGCGGTGGCCAGCTCGACCGGGCCCGCGCCGAGCTGGAGGCGTCCATCGGGCTGCGGGGCGCGCTCGCCGACAAGCGGGGCACGACCGCCGGCCGCCGGGCCCTCGCGCTGGTCGCCGACCGCTCCGGCGAGGTGCCCGGGATCGCGGCGCCGGCGGGGGAGGAGCCGCCCGAGACGCGGCACGAGGAGTCGGCGCCGCCGCCGTACGTGCCCCTCGGCGACCCCCTGGTCACCCGCCTCCCGGCCACCACTCCGCGCGTCGGCGGCCTGCGCCACCTGGCCCGCCGCAACCTCGTGGCGGTCGGCTCCGGCGCGCTGCTCGCCGCGGTGCTGGGCACGGTCGTCACCCTCGGCATGACCTCCGACGACAACGCCGGCAAGAACCCGGCGGGCAAGGTCGACGTCAACCCCTCGGCCAGCCAGGGCGTGGACGACGGCAGCCTGGGCGCGGACCCGAAGAAGGATCCGGCGGCGGGCACCGTCTCCCGCCGGCCCACCACAAGCCCGACGAACCCGGGCCCCGACGGCACCTACGGCACGACGGACGACCCGAGGCCGTCACGGCCGGCCACGACGCCTTCGGCCGACCCGAGCGGCACCAAGGGCACGGGCGGCGGGGGTACGACGCCGACGCCGTCCAAGTCCCCTACGACCAAGCCGGGTTCGCCGACGCCGACGAAGCCGACCTCCCCGGGCACGCCGTCCTCGACCCCGCCCACCACTGCGCCCACCACGCCGACCACGTCGCCCCCCGCGACGACCCCGACCACGACGAACACGGCAAGCGGCCCGACGACGCCGAACAGCTCGGGGAGCACGTCCGAGTCCCCGGGCTCGGTGATCTAGCGCTCTTTCCTGTGGCGGCGCTCGGTCCGAGCGCCGCC